>JARRNO010000287.1:0-2601 GCA_037384885.1 Acidobacteriota bacterium | reverse complement strand
CACCGGCCTGAGTTGCGGCCAGGGAAGACTTCAGATGCCCAGCCAATCCATTCATCGGCGTCCCGGCCGGGGCGGGTCTGCTGTTGGGGTTCGCCGTGGAGACAAGTTGTTCAGTTTTCATAGGCTAAAAAGAATAGGAAGCGCCGACAGAAACGATCACCGATTCGTTGAGGTTGAGGATTGCCTGTCTGCCTTGGGCCTGAGTAACCGAGCTGCCGGCGCCTTGGAACCGCGCGCCTGCGAACAACCCGACCTGTTTGGTAAGAGCGTATTCCACGTTGGCACCCACGTAGCCGCCGATGAGTACATCGGTCTGCCCGCCGGAGCCGGAGTAAGTCTGGGTCCCCACATTGGGAATGGTGACCGTCTCATGATAACTGAAATCGGTGTCGGCGACGGCCAGGAACAGCCCGCCGCCCACCATCAGAGAAGAACGATCGTTCAACGGCAGCTCAACATAGGGCCCCAGGCGAAACCCGAACACGTTGGCATCCAGTTTGCGTTCGCCGCTAATGTAGCCGAACGCACCTTCGATTCCGAATCGCCAGTCACGAGTGGGATGGCGATAGAGCTCGTGGTCGAGAGCGATCTCGAAGCCGTGCTGAGGGTCGCTGGAGTTGTCCCGCGAGACCCCGTTAGCCAAGGACGCGGAGCTGTCCAAAACGAGCTGGTTGCCCTGCAATGAGGAGTTGTCCGCGTATCCCCAGTACCAGGTCTGGCCGCCGGCGTTTCCGGAGATATCGACCAGGTTGTAGCCGTTATCGTATGTCCGGTTGACCGCGGTTCCGGCGGCCGGTCCGGGATTCGACTGGGGGGCGAATCCGCCGAGGTGTTTGAAATTGGCGGTGATATTCAGGCCCATCTGATAACTGATCCGCACGCGATTGCGTGAGACCGGCTGAGCGGGCACCAGCTCCACCGGTGCCACTGTTTGGTCCGTGGGCGGAGGCGGCATTTGGGCGCGGGCGATGGGGGCAATGATTGCCGTGCAGCCAACCATAGCCAGGGTTGGAGAAATCCGTTTCATAGCACGGGGATTGCTCATGGTCCTAGGGCAGGAGGATAACCCGGTAGAAGCGCGCGCCGGCGGCTGCGGGAGCGCTCTCGGTTTTCGGTTGACCGTTGTCGATCCACTGGACCGACGTGCCATTGCCGGGGATCGGCGGTTGTTGCGCCGCCGTCCATCCTTTGAAGTCGCCGCTGTATTCGACGACATAGAAACGATTGGTCACCGTGGAGAATTCCAGCAGGAACGTTCCGTCGGGCAGGAACAACCCGCGGTGAACCGGGACTTGGAGGCCTGTGGGCGCCGGTGTCGCCCCCGGCTTCGTAGGCAACACTTCAGTGACGAACGTCGGGTCCGGCGGGATCCGGGCGGGAGAATAATACTCGAAGACCATCTCCAGGTAACCACCGGGTGAAATCGAGGTCAGGGATTGAAGATATGGCACGCCGGCGTTGGTGCCGGAGGCGTTGTAAACGATGGTGTCATTGGTGAGTCCGTGGACGTAAACCCGCACCGCCTCAAAGACATCTTCCGTGATGTTGCCCACCCGGACAGTTTGTTGGAACAGGCCTGTCTGCGGATTGACCTGAATCGGGGTGATCACGTTGATGGGAGCGGGAGCAAGCACGTGCACGATCACGGGAGCTGAGGTGCTGGACAGACCGCCGTTATCCTTGACCACCACCATGAGCACATAGTCGCCCCGGGGAACGTTGGTAACCGCGGTCGAATATCGGTTGGCCAGCCTGGCCGGTTCCCCCGTGTCCAGGTTGGTCGTTTGCATGATGAACTGCACACTGGCAATGCTGCCGTCAGCATCGCTGGCTTCGGCGACGATGGTAAAATGCGCAGGGGCGAGGAACACTCCAGGGGGGCGCTATTGGAGACAACTCTCTCGCCCACCTGTGCCGTCGTCGGGCTGGTCTGAGCCACCGCGGGATCAGGCCACGAGCCGGCGGAATGCCCGCTGGAAAGGGAAAGTGCCAACACGACCAAGGGCAGCGCTCTCCCATGCCGGGCGGGCATCGGTTTGAAAAGCATGAGCCCGAGTTTCATTTTGTGCCTCCATGTTAAGCCGACTTGGGATACCGGCAATCAGGGCATTACAGGTTTATTCGCCCGGTGACAAGTACGAACCGCACCCCGGGGATTCCCCGGGGTTGCTTCAAGGTCAGTACCGGAATTGGCTTGGGGTGGGCCGACAACGGCCAGTACGGATCAGGTCGGGATTTCCCGCTGCACCCATGAAGTGGCGTATTGGGTCAGCTCCGCGGCGTTCCTCAAGTTGAGTTTGCGCTTAATCTGTTCGCGGTAGTATTCGATAGTCTTGATGCTCAAGTGCAACTCGTCCGCGATTTCCCGCGTCTTCTTCCACTGGCCAATCAACTGAAAGACCTCGAGCTCACGGTCGCTCAAGGTTTTGACGGGAGACTCGCTGATGTGGGGTTGTCCCCGGACCTGTTGCTGCAGCATCTTGGCCGCCAGCGAATCGCTGACGTAAATCGCTCCGGACAAGACCCGGCGGATGGCGGTCAGTATTTTCTCGAGCGCCTCCTGTTTCATGAGGTAACCCAGTGCGCCGGCGCGGAAGGCGA
>JARRNO010000286.1:0-3111 GCA_037384885.1 Acidobacteriota bacterium | reverse complement strand
GCGGCAGGTCCAACATCACCTGAACATCCTGGCGGATGTAGCTGCCCAGCGTTGCCTGCCCGGTAACCTTGAACTCGTTGCCCGGCGTGTGCGTGACGATGCTGATCGCGCCGCCGATGGTGTTGCGGCCGAACAGCGTGCCCTGCGGCCCCTTCAGGACCTCGATGCGGTCGACACCGAACAGGTTCTGGTTCGCGCCGATGGTGCGCGCCAGGTACACGCCGTCGAGGTACACGCCGACGCCGGGGTCGAGGTTGATGGCGAAATCATCCTGACCGATGCCGCGGATGGAGGCCGACAGCACCGAGCTGTCGCCCGAAAACGGCGCGCCGCCTTCCAGATTCACGTTCGGCGTGAGGGCCGTCAGATTCGAAAGGCTGGTTAGGCCTTTTGTCTGCAGCGTTTCGGCCGTGAAAACCGAGATCGCAATGGGCACGTCCTGAACGTTCTGGGTGAATTTCTGCGCCGTGACCACGACTTCTTCCAGGACGACGGCCCGGACGCTGGTGCTGCCCAGGCAGTAAATGGCGAACAGAAACGGCAGAACAGCGATACGGCTCTTGTTGAATATCCCGCCTGCCGGAATAACCCGCATCTGCACAGAAGGCTCCAGCGGCAACGGGACAACACGCCCTTCACAAACAGGCATGTTCTTAAAAGCAGTAAGAAGCGAATCCGTCCTCTTCGCCGGTGCTGCTCCGGGAAGAGATCGCACTCCACCGTTTGCACTACAAGTATAGCTATCGGGAGCCCGACCTGGGAATTCATCGCGCCGACCGATACAGAAAGTATGCGGTTACTCACCGTCCGCGGCAGGAGGTCGGGGGATCAGGACATCCGGAACGACCATTTCCCGGGCTCGTACAGGGCAAAACCGGGACCGCGGTCATGGCCGCGCAGTATTGGCGATAGGTTCCGGTGGTTGATTTCTTCAAGGCATAAAAAAACCGCCGGCTTACAGCCGGCGGTTCTATTACACCCGTCCCGTTTGGCGGTGCGACGTCGGGGGGTAAATCCGGTCATACCGACGCTGAAAAGTTCGGGCCCGGTGCCACGGGGAAGCCCCCCGCCGCGCCGGGCCCGTTTTCATTCCCGCCGGGTCAGGCCCGGCGAATTGCGTCCCTTACTTGAAGTCCACCCTCGCCGTCAGGTACCACATGCGCGGCGCGTTGTACGAGCCCACGATCTCGCCGGCTGCCAGGTTATCCGAGGTAACATGCAGATAGCGACTGTTGGTGAGGTTCGTCACACCCGCGGCCAACTGGTACTTCCCGCCCGCCGGCGTCCAGTGGATGCTGGCATTGACCATATCCGTCGCCGGACGCCTCATCAGCGGGGTATTTGGAGCGTTGTTCTCCATGGCCGCCGTGCGCGTGTAGTCTGCCGTGAGAAGAACCGTCGAGCCGGTCGCCAGATTGAACAGGTAACTCGGATTGACGTTGATCTTGTACTTCGGCGTCTTCGGCAGCTTGGTCTTGGGCACACCAAGCGTCTTACTTAACGCGCCATTGACGAACCCGCCGAAGTTCGGGTCGTAAGCCGGGCCGTTCGCGGGATCGCAGCCTACGTAAAGCAGGCACGGTTCCAGCTTGGAGTAATAGGCGTCCATGTAGCCTGCGTTCACGGCCAGCTGGTAGACCGGCGACGGACCCTCCTGGACATTGATCTGGATGCCGTTGTACTGGCTGTAGAACCCGGCGATGTTCGCCCACAGGCGGTTCTCAAACCACTGCGACTTCAGGCCAATCTCGTAGGTTTTGTCGTGCTCGGGATTGAACCGCGCCGCCGCGGAGTCGCTGATCGGGTCCGACAGGCGGGTGGTCCAGCCACCGGACTTGAAGCCCTCCGAGTAGCTGGCGTAGACCATCAGGTCGTCGCTGAAGTGGTACTGGATACCGCCCGTGGGTGTAAAGACGTTCCACGACTGGTGGTCGAATCCCGGCGGGAAGTAACGCAGCGGATTGTTCGGATCCGGGAAACCCAGCGCCTGCTGACAGGTCACGGGCGTTCCTGCAAATATCACGCTCCAGGGCACAAATGTGCCTGTGTAGTTACTGGCGAGGTCAGCCGGGTCATTACACCCTGTGATTTTATAGCTGAAGCCATTGAGGTCGGCCTGCCCCCCCTCGAACTTCTTCCTTTCCAACGAATATCGGGCACCGAACGTCAACCCAATCCTGGACGTGACCCGGTAGTCCAGGTGGACGTAACCCGCGTACGAATCCGTGTGCACGTTATTCCTGAAGTCGTAGATCCAGAGATACGCCGTATTAAATGGCACGAAGTCGTGCACGTAGCCATTCTCGGTGAAGTAATACAGGCCCGCCACATAGTCGAGGCGGTCATTAAACGCCTTGCCGGTGAGCTGGAGTTCCTGCGAGACCTGCCATTGCTTCTGCTCGTCGGTGACCTCCTGCATGGATGAGGGCATGCCGTCGAGGTCCGTGCCGATATCCCACTTGATGCCCCGCCAGCCCGTAATCGACTTGAGCTCCATGTTGTCTCTGATGTGCCAGTCAAAGGTGACCGAGGTGCCCCAGGCGTTGTAACGCGCAAAGCTCGGGCCGTTGGAGAAAGTCTTGTCCTTGCCGGGTGCCACGGTGTTTTGCATGTCCATATACAGGCGCGGCGTTTTGTTCGGATAAATGACGCTGCCGCCGAAACGATCGTTCCCCAGGGTGATGACACCGCCGCTCGGGAGCGTATAGGTGCCATCGCCATTATTCGTAGCACCATAAGTGGACGCGAGGCCTTTCAGGACCGAGTTCGGGACGCCTACCGCGCCCGAGCCGCCTATCGCCGGTACGCCGCCGGTGAACCCGTTGCCGCGGAACTTGCCCGCAGTCGAGTCCCACGTCCCCTGGCCCAGCGGACCGCAAAGGCCATTGGTCGTGTTGAACGGACCCGTAGTGAGCGCGGAGGCGGGCGTCGAAATGCACATGTGGTACATGTTGCCCATCAGCGTCCCGACGAAGAGCAGCGGGACAGGTGTTCCCGGAATGGTGTCGTTCGGGCCAATGTAGTTTTTCTGGTTGCTGTTAAATATGCCCAGCACGGTGTTCGGCAGGCCTGACTGATCCTCATGGGTATAGTCGCCGGTCAGCGTCACAT
>JARRNO010000285.1:0-2679 GCA_037384885.1 Acidobacteriota bacterium | reverse complement strand
GAGGGACCAACTGAAGGTCCACGGGGTTGGATGGGCCATGAACGGCAGGAAGAAGGGGGCGAAGGGCTGGCTCTGCCCGTTCGCCAGCAGAGGGACACCCAAGGCATTGTAGGGATTCCAGAGGGGCGCCTCGCCCGAATGAATCTCATGCGCGGCAATGGCTTTTTCCGCGTAGAACATACCGATCGGAGAAAGATCAAAATACCGCCAGTCCGGACGGTCCGACGCCTTGTCCAGCCCTTGTATAGAAGGATCACCCACCAGGACGTGAAAAGGCACGAGGTGCTTCACATGAAAGATCAGCGGCCAGAAGATGGAGAAGACAACCGCACAGAAAGTCAGAACCAGGGAAAGGCGTTTCATGAGGTCCAAACTCTCCTGAATCGGGGCCAACCCAGAACGAGAACCAATGCCAGCCATGCAAAAAGGCTCACCCAGAAACCAATTGCAACAGATTGCGGCGCATAAGTAAATTCGACGCGGTGCGCGCCGGCGGGCAGAACTACTCCTCTAAATGCCAGGTCGGCGGGATAGATTTTCGCGGCTTTTTTGTCCACCCGGGCCGTCCACCCGTTTGTGTAGCTGTCGAGCAAGACAAGGACGGCGGGTGTTTCCGCCCTGACCTTCAAGGTAATATGATCCAATCCGTCCCTGACCCATTGGATCTCATCGAACCGGGAGTCTCTTCCCACGCTCCGCCGCCCGGTCCAACCTTCAAGGATGACCTTCCGGCGAAGGCCGCCCGACCGGTAGAGAGCGCCCCACAATTCGGCGGACTGGCGCTCGTCAGCCGATGCAGCAACCTGATGCGTCAGAAAGGCCCTGGGAAGCGCATCGGGAACGGGTTCCCACGAAAATCGCCCGCTGTTCCCGCCCTCGGGGATTCCCCGGATATGCACGCCCAGAAGCGACAAAAAGTCCGACGAAGCCTCGGGAAAGGTCAGCCAGGTGGTCCCTCTAAATATGGTCCTTCCCGCTTGAATATCAGCAAGATCAACGAACCGCCGGTTCATAAGAACGCCGACGACGCGAACGTCACGAATTTTCCATAACGCAGCCAAATCCGGCGTCAGATAGGGTGTCACCGACCTGCCGCCCGGGCCGGAAGCGTAAAAGCGGGCGTGCGAAGCCGCCAGAAGCTTTTTCGCTTCACGAACAGCGGGCGGACCGGCTTTCAAGGGGGATACTCTGTTGAAATAGGGATAGGAGAATTTCTGGGCCCAAAGCGGCCCCAGGCAAATCGCCGCCAGGGCCGACACCATCAACGCGTTTCGTAGATGTCCCGCGCGAAGCAGCACCGCAAGTCCCAGCGCCAGCAGGATCGCCCCGCTGAGAAGAATCAGCCCCTTATGAAGCCAAAGAAAAATCAGTCCTCCAGCCTGGTAGAGCGCCCACGTCAAGCCCCAGTAGCCCGTGGCAGCGATCAGCAGAAGTCTGAGATACATCCATCGTTCCCGGGAGCGGTTCCGGCCGCCACAAAGGGGATGAGCGTGTACCAGAAAAGACTCCGTGCATAGATCCCCGGCAAGACGCCCCCCAGCGTCACCCACTCTTTCAGCTGATGGATGTAGGGGATCCGGAACACGAACAAGAGGCTCAGAGCAAACAGCACCAGGACCGCGTACAGCCGTTTGTTTCTCGTAAGAAGCGTGATGCCCGCCAGCGCCAGTGCAAACATCGCCGGCGCCAGAAAAAGTTGAGAGTCGGGATTGAACAACGCATTGAAATAAAAATAGGAAGGGGTGACGCTGCCCGGCGACTGAAACTTGTAGGTCGCCGATGTGAGGAGGCGGGAAAGAACCGGAAGCCACTGGGCCATCGTCAGCAGACCCGCCGTGGCGATAGAGATCGCGGACGAGCCGGCAAAGCGCCCAAAAGACGGGCGTTTACCCGGCTCCTCCAGGATCCACGCAAGGAGGGCATAAAGTCCCGACGCCGCCGCCAGAATCAATGCCGTTTCCGGATGCCCGCTGAAAACCATGCCGGCTGTCATGACGGCGGGCACCCACCAGCGGGCTCCAGGCCGTGAACGCGCCAGGTCCCATCCCCACAGAAGCCACCCGAACCACCATGCCGCCCACACGCTTGAATAAATGACCATGTGGATCGTCCAGGGATTAAAGGCCCATAGAACGGCCCCCAGGTAAGCCCCCCACTTGCCCACCCCGAACCGCCTCAGCCACAACAATCCTCCCAGTGAAGCCCAGAGACAGCCCAGCATGAGGCACATTGTGTAGATCCAGGGGGTCGGAACGGCATAGAACGGCCACATCAAAGGTGAAAAGGGATAAATCTGCCCGTTTGCAAGCGCCGGCTCACCACACCCTACATAGGGATTCCATGTGGGCAGGCGGCCTGCTCTCAAATAAGTGCCTGCCAGGGCGGCGTTTGGGTAGTGAATCGTGACGGGCGAATTGTCGACTCCCGGAAACCGCCTGCGAACCGAGGGCGCCGCGCCGCCTGAAGGTATGCCCGTAATAGACCCCTTCTCGAATTGAAACGGCACGATGTGTTCGCCCTTGAAAAAGAAAGGCAGAAAAAAGACCACCGCGCCGAAAAGCAGAAACGCGGCAAACCATCTGGAGTTTGGCCGGCCGGCGCCGGCAGGGGGGTCATGAGGGCCCATGGTTCCCTCCTCCTTTTTGTCGCGGAAGGTCAACGCCCCGCCGGCGCTTTTCC
>JARRNO010000284.1:0-3039 GCA_037384885.1 Acidobacteriota bacterium | reverse complement strand
GAAGCCCGGGGAAAGTTCGGAAGGACGACCCTCCATCTCGCCGCCGCCGAAGGCCGCACGGAGGTCTGCCGCGCGTTGACCGCCCACGGCGTCACCCCCCTCGACCTGGCGCGCCGGCAATTCGACCTGCAAACCACCGCCTGGCTGGTCAGGAGAAGGATCCTGCAAGGTCTTTCGGACACCAGCTGGTAAGGTGCTCCGCCACCTTCATTCCCTCTGCCTGCAAGGAGGGAACAGTTGCGGCAGCTTGATCCTCTCCTGGGGTTAGGGTATATTTAGTACCAGGGTTATCCGTTCACTTTTGTAACGCATGAACAGCGATGGAAGTCCCGCATCGCATGAAGCGGCTTACCGGCCCGCGAGGTGCTGAGGGTGCGGGGGTGCGAAAAGCCCCACTTCCACCGGATGCAAAGGAGAGCGAACCGGCCGGAAGGGAAATCGGCGGTATAGTGGGTAAAGGTACGAATGCAACAGCAGCAAGAGCGATGAACACGGGGGAAGGCAGTGGAACAGAAACCGTCGGAGGTGCGCTGGGTTCCGAATGAAAACGACCTGGCAAATATGAGTCCCGAAAAGGCGCGCGATCTTATCCTTGAGTGTTTCTTTCAAGCCCAGAAAGAAACCTTTGCACGCGCCAGAAAGCGTCTTGGCCAGGTTCCCAATGAAAAAGAGCTGAGAGACAGCATCGAAGGAGCCGTACGCCTCGCCTTCAAAGAAGTGAATGGAACTTATGGGACGCCGACCTTTGAAACCCTGACCGGGGCTGTCGGTGTCTTGGCACGAAAAGCCGAAGCTTGGGGAACGCCCAGGGACATCGTCGATTTCCACTCCCAGCAGATCTCGAAAGTTCTCAAGGTGCTCGAGGTCAACCAGGGGGGTTCTCATTCATGAACTCTCAAGGAGCGTTGCACATGAAAGCGGCCGCAGCGGGTCGAGAATCGGATGGAAAGGTGTTTGAAGCGCGGCTGGAGCTCTTCCGAGAACTGTTGGAGGTCTATGTCAAAACAGGCCGGCAGCGCTATGCCTGGGACCTTCGAAGTATCGTGCACGAACTTGGAGAAGCCGGCATTCTCCAGCGTTTCGACTGCAATCAGAATTGCCGGCTCTGCACCTGGGGTGATCCGACGGCTCCCTCTCAAAACCAGCCTTGCCGCTTCCTCGCCCTGAGGGAGTCACTCCTCGACCTGGAGCCCGGGATCTCGACGTCTCCATGGTTGAAGGCCGAAGCATCCGCCATGCTGGCGGCCCTCCAGGTTTCCGCCCGCCCCAAGCGGATTTAGGGCGTCCCGGATCATCGTCCGGCGCTTTCGCCAAGTTCATAATCCGGGAAGATTCGGCCTGAGCTTTATTCAGGGATTATCTTCTCAGACGGCCAAAGTAAGCGGCCCGCACTTTATTCCCCCCGCCATATTCGTACCTCACCTGGAACAAATTAAATCCCCTGGGCGTTTTTAAGTTGCTTATTTCAAGTTGTCTACGCGGCGCCCGATTTGAACTGTCACTCCGCCAAGCCGATTCAGCCGACTTCACTCCGGTCTGTGCGGACATGGGTGGGATTGGAACATGACTTTAGAAGCAGAAACTCGACTCGGCCCCTACGAGATCGTCGGCCCGCTCGGCGCGGGCGGCATGGGCGAGGTCTACCGGGCGAAGGACACGCGTCTCGAACGCGAGGTCGCCATCAAGACGTCTCGAACGCGAGGTCGCCATCAAGATCCTGCCTTCCGATCTGGCGGCGAACCCCGACTTCAAGCAGCGCTTCGAGCGGGAGGCGAAGACCATCTCGAGCCTGAGCCACCCGCACATCTGTGCGCTCTACGACGTGGGCCGCGAAAACGGCGTGGACTTCCTCGTCATGGAACTGCTCGAGGGCGAGACGCTGGCCGAGCGGCTGAAGCGCGGTGCGCTGCCGGCCGAAAAGGTCCAGGCGCTGGGCATCCAGATCGCCGAGGCCCTGGACAGCGCCCACCGCCAGGGGCTCGTCCACCGGGATTTGAAGCCGGGCAACATCATGCTCACCCCCGCCGGGGCCAAGCTCATGGACTTCGGCCTGGCCAAGCCGGGAGCGGCGCCCCAAGGCGGTTCGTCTCTCACCGCCCAGCCGACCCAGACCACCCCCCTCACCGCCGAGGGGACGCTGGTGGGCACCTTCCAGTACATGTCCCCCGAGCAGATCGAGGGCAAGGAGGCCGATGCGCGCTCCGATATCTTTGCCCTGGGCGCGGTCTTGTATGAGATGGCCACCGGAAAGAAAGCCTTCGAGGGCAAGAGCCAGATCAGCGTGATGGCCTCGATCCTGGAGAAGGACCCGCCGTCCATGAGCGAGCTTCAGCCCATGACGCCGCCGGCGCTCGAACGGCTGGTCAAAACCTGCCTGGCCAAGGATCCGGAGGACCGCTTCCAGTCGGCTCGGGATGTGAAGCTTCAGCTTGAGTGGGCCGCGGAAGCGGGTTCACGCGCCGGCGTGCCGATTACCGTCGCCCGCCGGCGTAAGGGGCGCGAACGGCTCTCTTGGGCGTTGTCAGCCGTTCTTCTCCTGGCAGCGGGCGGATTTGCCGCGGGTTTTGTACTCAGAGCGCCACAACCTCCCGAGCAGGTTCGTTTCCAAATCTCGCCTCAGGCGGACCTCACTTATGTTGGCGCCCCGCGCATTTCCCCCGACGGCAAGATGATCGCCTTTTCCGCTGCGGAAAAAGGAGGGTCGCCCCAAATCTGGGTGCGCCCCATGGACGCGCTCAAGGCCCACGTCCTTCCGGGCACGGACGGCGCGCAATTCCGCCCCTTCTGGTCGCCCGACAGCCGCTTCATCGGCTTCATCGCGCACGGCAAACTGCAGAAAGTGGGGCTCACCGGAGCACCGCCCCAGACCATCTGCGACGTCCCCAGCGGCGCCGACGGCTCGTGGGGGAGCGGGGGCGTCATCCTGTTCGACGGAAGGCAGGGCGATCCCATCCGGCGGGTTCCTGCATCGGGCGGGGTGCCTGTTGCGGCCGTCAAGTCCTCCTCCGACGGCACCGTGGCCTGGCCGTTTTTCCTCCC
>JARRNO010000283.1:0-4268 GCA_037384885.1 Acidobacteriota bacterium | reverse complement strand
CGGCGCGAGAGGGAGGAATGGCGCCCTTTTGGCAGTGAATCTGGCCAGCGCATCGGGGTTGTCCGAACTCGCCATCGACGGCGTCGTGAGCAAAGAAGCCGATGCACTCCTTTCTCTCCCTGGACTCCTCAACTACCTGGGACCCGAGAATCTCCAACCCGTCCTGGACCGGGCCAAGCAGAAGGGAATCCGGATCCGGGCTGTCAACGCTGTGGACCCAGACACGGTGGCCCGCACCGTCTGGACGTCCCTTCTGGCCGCTCGGAGGCAGGGCGTTGCGCTCGGCAAATACGGTACGTTCCCCCTGACCCTTGAGGAAACGGACCGGGTCGTGGGTGAAGTGCAGCGGTGGTTTGGAGATTGGAGTGCGGCGCCCGTTTTCTTCGTGGATCATGGAATCCTGACCGCCGAGAAGGTCTACACCAGGGATTTTGTGGTGGACGGCGTGAAAGCGTGGTTGGACGTGGTGGCCAAGCACGGCGTCCCCGTCGTGTTAATCGACACCTTGGACAAATCCGCCGGGTGGAAGATCCTAAAGGACGCGTCCACGGAACAAAAGGGCCTTCTATCCAAAGGCCAAATTCAGTCCATCGACGCCTTCGCGGCTCAACGCGGAATCCGAGTCCTTTGGGCCGGTGGCATCACCCTTCCACAGGTCTATGAGTTCGGCAAGATGGGTGTGTTCGGAATCTACGTCACCAGCGCCGCAGCGGCCGCAGTGCCGGTTGGCCCCGCCTATGAGAGGGATCCCGCGCTTGCCGCGTTGAAGGAACCGACCTTCGAAGGAGTTTCCCGGGCCAAGCTACTCTTGGAAGCCGGGTTCTTGGCGGAGAAGCAAAGGGACAAACAACCAACGAAGGATTTCGACACTCTAGCCCACCGTTTCATCAGCGAGTTGGCCAAAGGCAAAGCGTCGAACGGCCAAAGGCTTCAGGAGTTGGACAACGAGCTGGCCGGGAAGACTCTGGACGCATGGAAAAGCCACCCTGAATTGACTTAAAGAGAGCAGCGTCGTTCAAAGCGATCGAAATCAGGACGCCGCACTGCCGGCATTTTTTGCGAACGACGCCTGGAAGGTCAGCCGCCTACCAGATAATGGCGTCCCACCGTAATTGATTCCGCGCGCGGCGCGCTGCTTCAACTACTGCAGCCTTCTCGCCAATGGTAAGGTCGTCAGACACGATATTCGCCGTGTTCGACGGATCCACGAGACGCGTTGTCAAGAACGATTCCACCGACAGGTAACGCAGGACCTCCCAGAAGTTGTCGGCGACGGCTCCGAGCCGTCGCCCCTTCGTCGCCTGCAACACGGCCAACTCAAGGGCGAGAGACGGGAACTCAAGTTGGTTTAGGGACCGCCAGACCTTCGCAAGCCGTATCTCCTCGGTTCGCCCGGAACCCCGAACAAGAGCGATATGCCTGGATACGTCTGTCACCGTCCAACTGTCCGCTTTCCGGCGGTAAAGGCTGTGGCGGTTGACATACCCAGCCTGCACTCTCGCCGGCACGAGGTCGATCTTGTAGCCCAAGACCTGCACTCCGATCGACACGTTCTGTGCACGTGGATTCCAACCAGCGGCACCAGCCCACCGATCAAGGCTCCAGTAGATCTCCTGTAAAGTTTCTGGAACGTTGTGGGCTACAGAAATGAAGAGGTCAAGGTCGGTTTGGCCTATCGCTGACGCATGGCGCCCAAGTACTTGCCGCAGGTACGCATCTGCGCTTGTTGGCAGGGGGAGGCCTCGCGTGAGCGTGGATAGCGTCATGTATCGTTTCTCAATTCCTGACTCCATACATCCAAGTCCATCGCGAGGGCTGTGGCGAGCGGTTGAAGTTTCCTGATCAGGGCCATGAAGAAACCAACCAGGGCCGTGTCGCGGTCGTAGGCGAGAAGGCTCTCTTCTTTCGATCGCACCTCGAAAGCCCCAGCCGACACTGCGACACCTAGGTCAAGGCGGTTGTCCTCAGGGAGGCCGTTCAGCGCTCGTTCAAAGTATTGTCCAAAGGGGTCTTTGAAGGTGGAAGCCACGGCGAGGATACCGCCAAGGATCGGTTGGTTTTCCGGTTGCTTGCCAGGGAATGGCCCGCCGGCGTTCGTCCAGATGGGTCCAGAAGTGCGTTCCAGTTGCCGGACCGACGCCACCTTTTCCCCGGTTGCTGCCAGTGTCTTCTTTGAAATCTCCTGTTTTGCATCGAAGATCGCGTAAACGCTTTCTGCGGGGACGAAACACGACGTTCCTGCTTGGAAAAGAAAGGGCGAGTACTGCGCATCGTGGATAATGACATCGATTTGTTGCGACACTCTACCGGCGTGATCAACGATGAAGCCAGTACGAACGGAGTACCGGCGCGGCAAGTACGACGAGAGCATTTCTCGCCAGCGAAGTTCGGCTGCCGCGCCCTTCTCACCCTCATGGGGCATAATGCGCCGGTTCGCAGAAAGCGCGGCCTCCATCTCGTCCTGTTTAGCAAGCATCAACTCGCGTACGGTCGGTGGCCTATCGAGCCGTTCAAGTATCATCCCCTGCCTCCGGAAACTGTTCGTGTGAACTGGGGCCAAGCCACACACCGAGCGTTAGCCAGATCTCGTAGTATTCCAGCCAGAGCGCAGTCCACGCCATGATCGTGGCAGGGATGGACTCGGCGTCATTCCAGCGCCATTCCTTGGGCCAGAAGAGGCATAGGTTTCCGGCCGGATAGCGGTGTGGGGCATTTCGGCGCAGCGGAGGGCGTACCACAAACACCTTGGGAGATCCCCAACGGCCGTAACGAACGCGGACATAGTAGGCCGTCGATGACGGGTTCGGCTGGAAAACGCCCTCCCACGTCACTGTCTGATCTCGGCCGATCCGGTGCGTAAAGCCCGAGAACGCCTTCCGCATTTCCAATATGTGGTGACGTGGATCATTGCCGCCGCGGAAACCGCCACGGTTGCGGCTACGGTTTCGGCCCATGGAATGTGGTGGGGCGGCTCTTTATCGCTCCGGCGGTCGCGATGGCGCTGACGCCCCCTGCCTGATCCACGTATGCGTGGCCGGGTTTCGCCGCCATCGCGGCCACACGAGCTTCTTCCGCTATCTCTGCAGGCGTCGGCCACAGATCCCCGAATACGGCCTTCCAGTGCAGCGCAGCCTCATCGTCCGAATCCGCATCCACGGCCGCCTGGGCAGCCTTGGTGGTTTCGCGTACGCGACGCATGAACGTCTCGAAGTGAGATCGCTCCCAACTGCCAGAAATCACGTTGTGCAATTGGGGATCAAGGACGCGGGGGACACCATCTCCCTCGTCCATCAATTTCCGCCATTTCTCGAACGATGGAACCCGCTGTTACCGCCTGGAACACGATGACCTCAAGCAGATAGCTCTTGGGGCGCCGGAAGGTCATATGCTCGTCACGCCAGGCCTTCACCAGTTTGATGAGGGGCACCAACTTCGCGCCGTGATCCGCGTTCGCTTTCGATAGACTGCGCGCGTAGCCGAGCGGGTCGGACTCGATCCATTTCGTTTTCTGCCGGTCAGGTATCCAAAGCGGTTTGTCGATTCCGTCCTGGGCGACCGCTCCAACGATGTCCATACACAGTCCCTCATTGCGAAAGTCCAGTCGAATGGAGCGACGTTGGGGGGACGCTTCAGCGGAGGCATCGGGGTACTCGTCAAGGACGCTCTTGAGCTCGCGCAATACGCTCTCAGGCGTTCTTTCGTTGGCTTCTTCCGGCAAAAAGAGAAGGGTGTCCACGTCCTTGATGTCGGTGATCGCGGTCTGCCGGCCGTACGACCCGATCAGTCTGGAGTGAGGCGCACGCGTCTCGAATTCGTGTTCCTTCAACCAGTCGCGTACGTCGCCTGGCAACCGTTGGGCAACTTCGGTCCGGTCGGAATCCGGATTGACCTTCTTCAGCAGAGCACTGAAACCGAAGCGAGACGAAGCCATGCCACACCTCCTCGATTGCGGGTAAAGACACAGGGGAGGTGCGGTAGCACTGATTGGAGGATCGGTACTATGGGCCCGTCTGCCCGAGTGCCAACTCGTAAAACGGCTAGGGCGTGGACTCCACCCCACGGTCTACGATAACGGCCTTTTGCGCCGCGTCAACCCCACATGTTGTGGTATGGATGACGCAAGGATACCACATTTTGTACTACCCGCTTTCGTTTGCCGCCCTACAACGGCGCGGTCCTGCCTAAACCGCGTGCCTTGCTGCCATCTTCACTGTTCGCCGACGGAATCTTGAAAGCCGTCCTGCCGTTCACTGCGCCGCCGTTCCCAG
>JARRNO010000282.1:0-4759 GCA_037384885.1 Acidobacteriota bacterium | reverse complement strand
GTACTGGAAGGTGCCTACCAGCGTCCCCTCGGCGGTGAGGGGGGTGGTCTGGGTCGGCTGGGCGGTGAGAGACGAACCGCCTTGGGGCGCCGTGCCGGGTTTGGCCAAGCCGAAGTCCATGAGCTTGGCGCCGGAGGAGGTGAGCATGATGTTGCCGGGTTTCAAATCCCGGTGGACGAGCCCCTGGCGGTGGGCGGTGTCGAGGGCCTCGGCGATCTGGATGCCGAACCGCTGGACCTGCCCGGCGGGCAGGGCGCCTCGCTTCAACCGCTCGGCCAGCGTCTCTCCTTCGAGCAGCTCCATGACGAGATAATCGATCCCATCCTCGCGGCCGATATCGTACAGCGCGCAGATGTGCGGGTGGCTCAGGCTCGAAACGGTCTTCGCCTCCCGCTCGAAGCGCTGTTTGAATTCCGGATTGGCCGCCAGGTCCGAGGGCAGAACCTTGACCGCGACTTCGCGGTCCAGCCGCGTGTCCTTCGCCCGGTACACCTCCCCCATCCCCCCCGCGCCGAGTGGGTCGATGATCTCGTACGGACCGAGTTTTGATCCCTTTGTCAAAGTCATTCTATTTCCTCAGTTATCAGCCTTCAATAATCCAAGCTCGCGTCAGCAAAAGACTGCTTCATTTGACGTCCTTCGATAGAGCGCTGGCAATGGCTGTGTTCAGTGAAACACGGAGCAGCCCCGCGCCATTCCTGGGCTTCCGAGGCCTGGCCTCGCAGCGGAAGCGTTCCGGGCGGTCGAGATCGCAAGCCACTTCGGCGGGGAAGACCTTTACCGCGACTTCGCGGTCCAGCCGCGTGTCTTTCGCCCGGTACACCTCGCCCATCCCACCCTCGCCCAACTCGGCGGCGATCTCGTAAGGACCGAGACGGGTGCCCGGCTCGAGACTCATTGCGCCCCCCCGTTAGCAAGCTTGCGATCCACCTCGCTCAGCCAGTTCACGATCACGTCGAGGTGATCCGTGCTCTGCTTCGAGTTCTCGGGGGCGAGCAGTAGCACGCTCCCATCGGCAAGCACACGGTATTCCATGCCCGCGATATTCAGATACGGCCCGCGGAAGAGCAGACTTGGCGCCTCGAAGGCGAAGCCACTCTTCTCGCTGTATGCCACGCCAAGCCATTCTTGTCCACGACGAAATACGAGCTGCGGTTTGTCCCTTCGCCACTGGGGTTCTTCGCCGAATCCGCCCGAAACCAGCCAGCGCTGGTTTCCGTCAGGAAACGGTACAACGTAGACCTGCGATCCTGATTCGCCGACCAGGGTGAAGGCGAGATACTTGTCATCGGGAGAGAAGACCGGCCCCCAGGACTGTCCCGGTAGCGGCGAGGTCAAAGCCTTCAAAGCCCCGGTCTTCCGATCCCAGACCGAGATCCACGAGGTCTTCGGGCCGATCTCGCCGAGCGCCAAGAAGCGGCCGTCGTGGGACCAGGAGCTGGGATAGAGCTCGTGTGGTGAAGAGAGGAGCGTCTTCGGCTTGGCCGCGGAGGCAATGGGGTACTCGACAACGCTCCAGCCTCGAGCTCCATGCTGCCCCACGTCGATATGGGATCCGTCCGGCGATAGTGTTGGACCGACCGGCGGGTCCGCAACATCGACGAACTGCGTGGTCTTCGACGCGACATCGAGCACTTCGATGGCCTTGCTTCGGTCCGATGAAGCAACCACGATGCGGCCACCATCTGACCGCACATCGAAGGCGCCGTAGTCGGCCGCCGCGAAGGGCAGTGTTTCCTCATGGCCGGAGGGGTCGCGGCGCACGATCCGGGCCTTCCCGGCGTCTCCCCCCGCGATATAGAAGAGGGAGCCAGTCGCGGAGAGTGCGAATTGACCCTCCCCGCCGACGGCCGTGCGCAACCCGTCGAGAACCGCGTACGGCTTGCTATCGCGCGCCATCAGGCGACCGGGGCGCGTGTATATCAGGGAGCCGTCCGCGAGAACGCGAAGTTCGCCCGTCCGGAGGCCCAGAGGTGCTTCCTGACCATTCGATTCCAATCGAACCACCTCTGAATCGGTGCGCCCGATCAATATCTGTCCAGGCGTTACACCGTTTCGTACGAACGAGCAGTTGCAAGGGTTCGAGATCGTAGAAACCGGAGATCCCAGGACCGGACTCATGCGCCAGGCGACCTTGCCGTCCTGGCCGATCCAATAGAGCATGCCGTCGCGGCCCCAGATGAGATCAAGCGGGGCGGGAGCCGCAGCCAAGTCGTCAACGCCGCCGCCGCCGTACGGCACGCGCTTCAGCCGTCCATCCGCTATGAAGGCGACCCATTGACCGCGCGGCGAAAGGACCGGCCGCCAGGCACCGGCCGTGCCCGCGAGCTGGCGGTAGCTTCCGTTATCTAGGTCGTAGGCGACGATCTTCGCAACTCCGGCGCTTCGCGTCAGATAGACCAGGCGAGAACCGTCCGCCCAAGCGCCGCCGGCGGAGAGCATAATCGCCAGCCCCATCCCAACCAATGTCGGCCACCTGGAGCGGGGCGGAGTCTCGCCCGCTTTCTCAGGCTCGTTCGAACTGACGGATTCGGTTCCCGAGAGGACCTCGTCGATCATTAGCCGCGCGTCTCCGATATCCCGCAGACGATTCTTGGAGTTGCGCTCGAGGCAGCGGCGCAGAAGGCGCTCAACAGCGGGCGGGGTTGAGACCGGAAGCGAAGACCAATCGATCTCACCGCGAAGCAAGCCGGCGAGGACGTCCGATACCGTCTCGCCTTCGAAGAGCCGCTCGCCAGTGAGCATCTCGAAGAGCACGACGCCGAACGCCCAGATGTCGGCGCGCTTGTCCACGGGCTTGCCACGCGCCTGCTCGGGGCTCATGTAGGCGGCGCTTCCGAGGATGACGCCCGCCTGCGTATGGTGCGACGTGATGGTGGGCGAGTGCGTGAGATCGGTGCCGCCGACCTTCTCCTCCCAGGCCTTGGCGAGGCCGAAGTCCAGGACCTTGACCGCGCCATCGGGCCGCACCTTCACATTGGCGGGCTTGAGGTCGCGGTGGACGATGCCGTGCTCGTGGGCTGCCTCGAGCGCCTCGGCGATCTGGAGGGCGATCGGAATCGCCTCTTCCAAGGCCACGGCCTCACGGGCGGCCACCTCGTCCAGGCCCTCGCCCTCCACCAGCTCCATGACGAGCAAGTGTTGCCCATCGATGTGTTCGAGCCCGAACAGGGTCGCGATGTTCGGGTGGTTCAGGGAAGCCAGGAGCCTGGCCTCGCGCTCGAAGCGGGCGAGCCTCTCCGGATCATGCGCGAAAGCCTCCGGCAGGACCTTGACGGCGACTTCGCGGTCGAGCCGCGTGTCCTTCGCCCGGTAAACCTCGCCCATGCGGGGGCGAAGGCCCGTCTGTCGCCGTCCCGGTTCGTTTCTTTAGCCCTTCGGCCTTAGCCCTTAGGCTTTTGGATGGACTCCTGCCTTGTTTCATTTTCATTCTTCAAATCCGCAACCTAATGCCCAAATCCCAAATGCTTTTCTATCGCTTGATCCCTTCGGTCCAGTGGGTGACGAAGACGAGGGGGGCGGACTCGGTCCTCTCCGGCCGCAGAACGACAAAGCCGCGGTCTTTGGGCAGGGGATCGTAGACCCAGCTATTGAGGGAGGGTTCGCCAAGCTGAATCTTGGCCGCCTGGTGCGGCGTGCCTACATCCACTGAGGTTCCGTTGGAGGTTACGGAGGCCTCCATCAGTTTTCCTCCGAGGGTCCTGAAATAGAGTTCCCCGCCTTCGGGCGCCCACCTCGGGTCCGTTCCGCCGCCCTGCGAGACCTGCCATTTTCCACCGGCCTTCGGATAGGAGGTGATGTAGATCTCGCCTGTCCCCGATTCATTGGAGACATAGGCGATCCAGCGCCCATGCGGTGAAAAGACAGCGTTGCCTTCCGAAAACCTGGTCTGTACCAGGGGAATGGGCTTCTTGTCGCCGAAAAGCGGCAAAAGATAGAGATCGGCCAGGGTTTTCCCCTTGGAGTCTACCTGCGTGTAAGTGAGGTACCGGCCGTCCCGGGACCAGTCGGTCACGTAGTTGTCGCCGTCAGAAACCAGGAGCGGCTCGGTCTGCCCCGCGCCGGTGGCGCTCTTGACGAAGATGCCGAAGTGTCCTTTCCGGTTGGACGAGAAGGCCACGCGGCTTCCGTCCGGCGACCAGACGGGATAGAAGTCGAAGGCCGAATCGAAGGTGAAGCGGGTCCTTACGTTCCGCACCAAGTCCACGAGCCAGATGTCGACGTTCTTGGTCTGGGGATCCTGAACCTGCTCGGCGAGACGCTTACCGTCGGGCGAGAGGCGAATAGTGTTAATGTGGGCCGGTGGGCCTACGGTTCCCGTGTCCCCCCCGCTCGCATTCAAAAGGACCACCTGCACGCCGCCGTTTTCGCCCGTCTGGTAAACGAGACGGCCGTTCCGCGAGGCTGAAAAGTGGCCAAGCCGGTAGCTCTCCGGGTTGGAAACCTCTTCCGCCACGGGGAAGGCTTCGCCCGTCGTCTTGAGACCGCTCGCATTGAAGGGCTGCGCCATGAGCGTGCGGTCGCGGAGAAAGAGGATGAACCCCGGCGGGACGTAGAGGCCCTGACTGTCAGACTTGAAGAGAAATCTCGGCTTCGCGCCGTCCAGCGAACCGAGGTAGAGGCCATTGGTCCCCTGCGCCGTGGAGGTCGGGTTGCCTCCCCAATAAAGAAAGTGTTTCCCGTCGGGCAGGAAGCCGGGCCACCGCAAGCTGGCTTCTTCGCGCGACTTGTCCAGTCCAAGCAGGTCGGCCGGGGCGCC
>JARRNO010000281.1:0-3402 GCA_037384885.1 Acidobacteriota bacterium | reverse complement strand
GAAAGCTATTCCCTGGGCGGAATGCTGCCGTGAGTGTGAGGAAAAGCGCTCCAGGAACTAACCCCCTCTCATCCAATAACTTGCTTCCCTGCGTTCAGCGCGGGAAGAGGGGGTGTGTCTGCCGGGCAGACCCGAGGCCTGCTCAGCCCGGCAGGCACAACAGTTTCCAGCTGGCATTTCGCCAGTGGGTTTCCGCTCCCCGTTTTCTGCTTGAAAACTCAACCGCTGTTTCTATTGTTCCCTCGTGCCGTTTGGGGTAAAGTTCAGGGTTGCCGTTTGGTGCGGCGGGACGTCTTGACGGGCTCCTGGAAAGTGCCACTCGTCATGCTGAGCATAGCTGCATCTTCGTGAGAACAAGCGAACCAGATCCTTCGCTTCGCTCAGGATGACATCGTGCAAGGCTTTTCCAGCAGCGCGTGGAGGGTGCTGTCGCGTCCAAAATCAGCCCAACGAGAGGATACCCCATGAAGATCACAGCCGTTGAGCCGCTGGTGCTCGGAGCAGCCTGGCGCAACCTCATTTTTCTCAAGGTCAAGACCGACGAGGGCTTGGTCGGCATCGGCGAGTGCACCCTGCACAACCGAGAAGAAGGCATCCTCGGATACATCCAGGGAGCTGTCCGCCGACACGTCATCGGCTCCGACCCCTTTAACATTGAAGACCTGTGGCTTCGCATGTACCGGAACGAGTTCTGGCGCAACGGGCCCATCGCAACCACCGTCATGAGCGGAGTTGAGATCGCCTGCTGGGACATCGTCGGGAAGGCCTGCGGCCAGCCCGTGTGGAAACTTCTGGGCGGGCAATGCCATGAAAAAGTGAAGGCTTATGCCAACGCCTGGTACACAGTGGAACGGAAACCGGAAGAATTCGCCAAGCGGGTCAAGGTGGTTCTGGATAAGGGCTACAAGGCCCTGAAGGTGGATCCTTTCGGTCCGGGCGAGCTCGAGATCTCGCACGCGGAAAAAGTGAAGTCGGTCGAGTTGGTTGCCGCAATCCGCGAAGCGGTCGGGCCCGACGTTGAGATCTTCGTCGAAATGCACGGGCGCTTCAGCGCGGCCACCGCCATTGAAATCGCGCGAATGCTGGAGCCCTACAACCCCGGCTGGATCGAAGAACCCTGCCCGCCTGAGGACATTCCTTCGCTCATCACAGTCGCCGAACACGTCAACGTTCCGGTGGCCACCGGCGAACGCTATTTCACGCGCTACGGTTTCCGCGAGGTCTTCGAATCGAACGCCCCGGACATCATCCAGGCTGACGCCATTCACGCCGGCGGCATACTGGAAATGAAGAAAATCGCCGCCATGGCCGACGTCCGCTCCATGGTGATGGCGCCGCACAACTCCAACGGCCCCGTCTGCACCGCCGCCAGCGTCCACTTTGATTTTTGCACCACCAACCTCAAAGTGCAGGAGTGTTTCGACGATTTCTCCGAGACCTGGGTGGTGGACGCCGTCATTATTCCCAGCGATGTTCTTCAAAGAAAAATATCGCATCCCCAGCACTCGCCTCGCCGTCCGGGATTATTCATCTCCGGGTCAATACTTTGTCACCCTGTGTACAAGAAATCATACTTGCTTCTCCGGTACGGTACAGGAGGGCCAGGTAATTCTTTCAAGAGTTGGTGAAATTGTGGCTGAGGAATGGGAACACACCACTGAGGTTCGCAGCAACGTGACCTTGGATGAATGGCAGATTATGCCGAACCACCTTCACGGCATTATCGTGATCTGTGGAGACGCCTCGGTGAGGCGTCTGCCGGATCAGAACGCCCCGGCACACAAAGAGGCGCCGGCGGGACGTCTCAAGAGTGAGACGCTCCACCGGAGCGTCTCTACGTCGCGGTTGCACGCCAACTCGCTCGGAGCCATCATTGGCCAATTCAAGGGGGCCTCAACAAGAAGAATCCGGGCAGCCGGCTTGCGCGACTTCGCGTGGCAGACACGATTTTACGATCATGTCATCCGCAACTCCGACTCGCTCGAAAAAATCCGGGCATACATCCGCCACAATCCCCTGATGTGGGAATTGGAAAAGGATGACCCTGAAAACATCCGCTTGTAGAAGTGCTTTTGTAGAAATGCTTTTGTAGAGACGCCTCGATGAGGCGTCTCAAACCCGAGACGTTCCACCGGAGCGTCTCTACATAGAAACACAGGAGACATCCATGAAATCCAGCCGTCGTAAATTCCTGCAATCCACTTTGGCCGCGCCGGTCGCTCTGGCGCTGGGAAAGCCCACCGCCGAATCCTTTGGCGCCGTCCTGCTTCCCTCACCCCAGATGACGTTCCAGAATCCTGACATCATCCGCTATGACGCGCATTGCTTCACCATCAACGGGCGCGACACGTTTCTGAACGGCGGCTCGTTCCACTACCCCCGCTGCCCTCAATCCTTGTGGAAAGACCGGCTGCTGAAATTCAAGCGTGCTGGATTCAACGTGCTTGAGACTTACGTTTTCTGGAATTATCACGAACCCATTGAGAACCACGTCGATCTCAGCGAATTCGAGAGTTTCGTCCAGGCGGTCAAGGAAATGGGCCTCTGGATGATCGCCCGGATCGGTCCTTACGTTTGCGCCGAATGGGATGTGGGCGGCTTCCCGAAATGGGTGACGGCCAAACAGTTCCCCCTGCGAAGCGATAGCCGGGAAAGCATTGCGACCTCCCGCCACTGGTACCACATTATTCTTCCGGTCATTGCAAAGAACCAGATTACGTCTGGCGGCCCTATCGTCCTGTTGCAGGTTGAGAATGAGTACAATTTCTGGCAGGGGGTTTCCGACGCAAACAAACGCGCCTACGTCGACGCCCTGGCCCAAATGTCCTGGAACGGCGGAATCAACATTCCCCTGATCACCTGCTGGACCCAGCAGGCGCGCGAGAACCAGTATCCCGACATGGCGCGTATTGCCGACTTCTGCAATTTCTATCCCCGCTGGAAGATCACGAAGGAAGTGCCGGCCGGACTTGCGAAGCTGCGGCGCGAGGAAACGGCATCGCCCGAGGGCGTTACGGAATTGCAGGGAGGATGGTTCAGCGGATTCGGCGGGAAGCTCTCCGTTGACCAGGAAGGCGTCGGCCCGGCCCAACTCACTGCCCTCACCAAGACCGTCATCGAGCACGGCGCCACCTTCTACAACTATTACATGGGCTTTGGCGGCACCAACTTCGAGTGGGCCGCAAAAAACCTGACCACCACTTACGACTACGCCGCGCCCATCCGCGAGCCCGGCGGCCTGTGGGGCAAGTACTACGAAGCCCGCGGCATCAGCCTGGCGCTGGGAATGTTTGGCGAGCGGCTCGCCCGCGCTGAGTTGCAGGCCGGTGCCGCGGATTCGACCAACCCGGCCGTCAGCGCCATTGAACGCGTGAACGGCAAGAGCGGCTTCCTGTTTGTGCG
>JARRNO010000280.1:0-3162 GCA_037384885.1 Acidobacteriota bacterium | reverse complement strand
GTGTCATGAGGTCTCGCTCCGCTACGATCCCGACGGGCCGGCCGTTGACGGTTATCAGGACCGCTCCCACGTGTTTTTCCACCATGGTCTTAACGAGCGCCATGCCCGTCGTATGGAGTTCGGCGCTGATGACGTCGTACCCTTTGTCTTCCAGGATCGCCGTTACCGTTTCCATCTGTGCCTCCCTTTATCTCAAACACTCCCGGGATTTCGTTGAATATCCATGATGGTCTCAGCGGGAGCGGAACCGTACAGGGCCGTATGTACATAAACTTAAGGCGATGCAGACACCCATTCAAGCGCATCTTGCCCGGCCGATCGTTTGCGGCTATCCTGGAGTCATGGAGATCCGCTTGCGAGGCCACCACCTGCTTTGTCTGCTCGGCTACCGGGGCGAAGGCTATTCGCCGCAATTCACTGAAAACATGACCCGGATTTACGAGACGCTACGCAATGCGCCGTCTACCCGAATCAGGCTTGTGGAGGGTGAAGACGACATCTGCAGCGCTTTCCCCCGGGAAGTTGAGAGCCACTGCTGCGAGCAAAGCGTTCATAGACGCGACGACGCCGTCCTGCGGCGGCTTCAGTTCAAGCCGGGCGACTGCCTTTCCTGGAACGACATTTTGAAAAAAACGGCGGCCCATGTGCGCGCCCACGATATCCGGGCCTGGTGTTCCACTTGCCCATGGCGTCCGCTTGGATATTGCGAAGCGGGCGTTAGCAGGACAGGTGAAGGCGGATCTCTTCCGCCGCTGGAGGACACCGCCGGGAAGCAGACCCATGCAAAGCCGGCTGCAGTACGTTTCGGACACTGCGCCGGCCGTCAAAGGAGCCGACGATGAAAGAGAAGCAAGAAAAGAAGGCGGGGGCGTCTCCGGGCCGTACCATCCCTCCGCCTGCCGACCCGAAGTGCCGCAAACAGCCCCTCCCCTGGCAACAGCCCAAGCCCCACGAGGAAGACCCGGAGGCGTCCCGCAGGCTGCAGCAGATTCTGGAAAGTCCAAGCTACAGACAGGCCGACGAGGACGTGGACTTTTTTCTCGCCTTGGACGAAACGCGGGGCGTTCGGCTTCAAATCGACTACCTCAAGGCCGAACTGCTGTTGGAGCGGCAAAACATCAAACACACCATCGTTGTCTTTGGAAGTACCAGGATCCGCGAGCCGGAGGCGGCCAGGCGCCGCGTCAAAGACCTCGGCGCAAAGGTCGGGGCCGATCCGGGAAATGAGGTGCTCCGGGAGCAGTTGTCCATCGCTGAGCGCCTCCTGGCAAAGAGCCGCTACTATGACGTGGCGAGGGAATTCGGGAGAATGGTGGGCAATGCGGGCAAGGGTCCCGACGACGGACGCCTCATGCTCATCACCGGGGGAGGCCCTGGAATGATGGAAGCGGCGAATCGCGGCGCATGCGACGTGGATGCGCGGTCCATCGGTCTCAACATCACCCTGCCCCACGAACAGTATCCCAACCCGTACATCACCCCTGAGCTTTGCTTCCGCTTCCACTACTTCGCCGTCCGCAAACTCCACTTCCTCCTCCGCGCCCGCGCTCTGGTCGCCTTCCCCGGCGGCTACGGCACCTTCGACGAGTTGTTTGAAACGCTGACCCTCATCCAGACGCGAAAGATGCCCCCGGTTCCGGTCGTACTCGTCGGCCGCAATTACTGGAAAAAAGTCTTCAACGTCGATTTCATGGTGGCCGAAGGCGTGATCGATCCCGAGGACAAAGAACTTTTCTGGTTTGCGGAAACCGCCGAAGAGATCTGGCAGGGAATCCTCAGCTGGCATCAGACCAACGGGACGCTGCTCATGAAATAGTGAACAGCGGGATCCGTAGGCTTGGTGAAACCGACTTCGACCGCTGGGAGAGGTCGGTATTTCAGGCCGTGACGGGCCGGGCGCACGAGGATGTGGATTGGAGCGTCGAAGAAAACCGGCAGGGCTACCGCCTGTGGGTGTTCAGTTTCAACCTGCTTGCCGATGAGCTGCTGCGTGAAGGGCATGCCCGGGTGGAGCGGACGGACGGCTCCGGGCGCCTGATCGTTGCCCCCTCGGCGAGTGCGTTCCCCCCGCGGTTTTCCGCTTCACAGTTTATACAGTAGGGCGGCGGCCATCCCGGCTTTCCGTATCTAACGCTTCAATACCTGGACGACTGTCACATCTGCAAAGAGCCATTTTCCGTTGATTTTTTGCAGGACGCACCGGATTTCGTGTGTGTCGTTGAGGGAATCGCCGTCGCTGTCGCTGCCCTCGATTCGAACAGTAGCAATCACCCTTGCGGTGCGGGTTCCGGGAAAACGGACATGCAGGTCGTAGAAGCGAATATGAAGCGTTTTCAAACGGTCCCGTCCGGCAAAGACGTAGCGCTCAAGGTCGTTCGGCGTAAATTTGCCTGAAAGGTGGTACGCCTCTGCCTCCCAGCGGCATTCGGGCGCGAAGAAATCGGGGGCTTTTGTCGCCTTCGCAGCCGTCACGAGCCTGCTTTCCGGCCCGTCCTTCTCCATCCAGGAGGACACCGCTTTGAAGCGCCGCTTCACTTGCCGGGTCCTCGTGGGGAAAAAATACCAGGCGCCCCATGCCGCAGCCACGACAAGAAGGGCTATCGCCGCACGCTTCCGGGTCACCACAGCGGTGTCCCCACAATACGCGATTCCGATGTCTGGCCGAAATCATGTTCCGCCATGGGCATACTCCTGTTGTCTCCCACCACGTAAACGTTCCCCGGAAGCACTCGCCTGGGCGGGAGATTCCAGCGGCAGGGTCCCTTCACGTAGGGCTCATCCACGGCCAAGCCGTTGCGATACAGGACGCCGTGTCTGAAGGCCACCTCATCGCCCGAAAGGGCCACGACCCGCTTCAGAAAGACGACGTGCTCTCCTGCCAGGCGGAGGGCGACCACGTCTCCCCGCCTGGGACCGGAAAAGAGGAACGCCGGCTTCCAGAGAAAATCAAATTCACCGTTTCTGTAGGTGGATTCCATGCTTTGCCCCCTCACCATGAAGGGCGTGCACACATAGGCGAAAAACAGGTAGGCGACGACCGAGACAACGGCCACGCGCAGAAGATAGCGCGCTGTTATTTTCGGAAAGAGAAACTGGCGAAGTCTCGAGTTCATAGGCCCCTGTCCTTTACCATCCTAGAAGATTGAAGCCAGGGTGGCAAGC
>JARRNO010000279.1:0-3323 GCA_037384885.1 Acidobacteriota bacterium | reverse complement strand
GTGGTGCGGACCAGGATCCACTTTTTTCCATGCTGGAAGGGTCCACGGGCCTATCCATACAGAACGTGTTCCTGGTCCACGAGCTGGATCACGCCTTGACCGACCAGCACTTCGACCTGCTTCACCTTCCTCTGAACGATAAGCAGAACGGAGACCGCGCGAAGGCGGCGGACTGTGTGGTGGAGGGCGACGCCACCTGGGTCATGCTCCGATATCTCTACACGGAACTCAGTGTTCCCCAGGCTCAGAGGAACCAGATGGACGACCTCATGATGAGCATGACGGTGGGAAAGAGCCTGATGGGTCAGGTGGCTCCGGACTTCCTCGAGGAAAACCTCCTCATTCCCTACCTGGGTGGGTTGCATTTCGTGAAGGCGGTCTATGAAAAAGAGGGCATCGAGGGAGTCAACGCACTCTACCGCCGTCCGCCGGCTTCCATGGAGCAGGTGCTTCACCCGGAGAAGTATCTCAACGGCAATGACCCGCCCGTGGCCGTGTCGGTTCCTGAAATGCCTGCCTGGACGAGGCGCGGATGGAAGAGAACCTCATCGGGTGTCTGGGGAGAATTCGATACGAGGCTGATCCTGGAAGCGTGGGGCCTTTCCAGGGAGAAGGCCGTGAAGGCCGCGGAAGGCTGGGGTGGAGACGCTTACAGTGTTTACCAAAGTCCTTCAGGAAAACGGGGCTTTATATGGGCGACTGTTTGGGATACTCTTCAGGGGGCGGAGAAGTTTGAATCTGCCCTTCGCAGTGTTGCCTCGATTAAAGTTCAGGCCACCGGTAAAGGAGTTATCATAACCTCCGGAGGGCCGCAGGAAAACGATCGGCCTCAAAACTCGAGGCCGGCAGGGAAAGCCGAAACGGGGAAAACCGCCGGCCTTCGCGCCGTGGAAGTGGACCCCCAGGACTCTATCAGGAGAATTGAAGGATGAGCCAAGTTGTGTTGAAAACCGAATACGATCAGGTTCCCCTGCTGAACCGGGGAAAGGTACGGGATATGTACGATCTGGACGATCGGCTCCTGATCGTGGTGACGGACCGCCTTTCCGCATTCGACCATATCCTCCCGAACGGCATCCCGGACAAGGGACGCGTCTTGAATCTTCTCTCTGCTTTCTGGTTTGAGAAGACGCGGCACTTGGTGAAGAACCACCTGGTCAGCGTAAAGGCGGACGATCTGCCCTCACCGCTCTGTCCCTCCAAGGAAGAGCTTGAGGGACGGTTTTCCATTGTGAAAAAGGCCGAAATGCTTCCGGTGGAATGCATTGTCAGCAAGCTTCCGGACGGGTTGGCGGAGAGCGGCCAGCTGCCCGAGCCCATCTTCACGCCTTCGACCAAAGCCGAAGAGGGACATGATGAAAACATCACGTTCGAAAAGATGGAGGAAATGATCGGGAGCCCACTTGCAGAACGAGTGAAGGAGACGTCACTCCAGCTTTACAGTTTCGCCGCCGATTACGCCAGGAAGCGCGGAATTATCATTGCGGATACGAAATTCGAATTCGGCATGCTGGAAGGAGAGCTGATCCTGTGCGACGAAGTCCTCACGCCGGACTCGAGCCGCTTCTGGCCCGCTGCTCTTTACAGCCCCGGAGGGCCTCAGCCCTCCTTCGACAAGCAGTTCGTGCGTGATTACCTCACCTCCATTTCCTGGAGCAAGGAGCCGCCGGTCCCCGAGCTTCCAGCCGATGTCGTCGAGAAAACGTCACAGAAATACAGGGAAGCTTACGAAAAGATCACGGGATCCCCGCTTCCGGCCTGACATCAGGCCAGGGCGGTCGCCCGGCGGATCAGTAAAGAACTCAAGGGGGCGAAACGGAAAAATGGCCCTGAACCCAGCCAGCCAGGACGGCATACGGAACATGGTCCAGGGGGACCTGCAGCAGATTTTCAGAATCGAGGTGGAGACCTTCCCGAACCCCTGGCCTTTCCGCGCGCTGCAGTTCGAGTTGGTTCAGAATCCATACTGCCACGCGTTCGTCATGGACCTGGGAGGTGAAATCAGCGGTTACGCGTTCCTCTGGATCATGTTCGAACAGTCGCATTTGGTGAATATCGCTTTCAGAAAGGCCGATCGCGGAAGGGGATTGGGAGAGCGCATGCTGATTCATCTCATGAACTACGCGAGGGCCAATGGATCTCAGGAGATGCACCTGGAGGTGCGCGAAACCAACGAAGCGGCCATTGCGCTGTATCGAAAGCACGAGTTCCGTGTTCTCGGGCGCCAGGACCGCTATTACCAGGACGGAACACCGGCGCTTTTCATGCAGGCGGATCTGAACTCTTCCCCGGTTGAAGATAGGGAAGAGGACGCGGCCGGCCCCGTCGGTTCCGGCCGCCCGAATGAGGCCGGGAGGAGGCCCTGATGGATTTATCGGCGGGTAGAGTCACAACGGTTCATTTGATCATGCCGAACGACACAAACCCGTTGGGGTCGTTGTTCGGCGGACGCGCCGTTGAGTGGATGGATATCGCGGCGGGTCTTGCCGCCCGGCGGCTTTCGAAGCACACGCCCGTGACCGCGTCTATCGAGCGGCTGGACTTCAAGGTCCCAATCCGCTGGGGAGAGATCGCGGTTGTAGAATCGGAAGTCATCTCGGTGGGCCGCACCAGTATGTCCGTGCAGGTGGACATGTACCGCGAAGTCACCGAAACCGGGGCGCGCCAGCTTTGCACCAGCGGCCTGTTTCACATGGTGGCGCTTGACGCCGAAGGCCATCCCACGCCGGTCTTTACCGCCGAGAAGGCTTGACCGCTTCCGCCCAGCCGGTCCACAGCCCTCCGGGGAACCGATCAACCGAGCAGGCGCGCAGGCGATTGTTGAACCGCGACTTTACGGTCGCGAGCCGAACGGCGCAAACCACCGTTGCCCGCGGCGGCCCGTTCCCACGGGGCGTTTCCGCAAAGACACGCCCTCCAGATTTTGCCTGCGGGGAAAGCCGGGTTGACACCTTTAACCGGCCGCGATGCCTTTCTTTAATACATCTCTTAAGCACCGAGCCGCCTGAACAGGCGCCGCATCTACTCGATCATCGCCAAGTCGACGTTGCGGTCCACGCTGGCGCCCTCTTCCACGCGAATTTCTTTGACCGTGCCGTCAAAGGGGGCCTGCAGCTCGTTCTGCATTTTCATGGCTTCAACCACCATGATGCCCTGTCCCTTCTCGACACTGTCCCCGACCTTGGCCAGAAGCTTGACTACGCGACCCGGCATCGGGGCGCGTATGGCGCCGCCCGCGTCCGATGCTTCGCCGCGCTGCCGTTTCAGAGCAATCGCAAGGGGTGACATGAGCGTGACGGGGCGGCTGCCGTCGAACAGGTGAA
>JARRNO010000278.1:0-4023 GCA_037384885.1 Acidobacteriota bacterium | reverse complement strand
AGCTGCTCCGAAAGCTGGCGCATGATGGGCAGCAGGGCCTCCTTGCCCTTGAGGAGGTCCACCTTGTTCAGGGCGATCACGACGGGGATGCCCCTGGAAACGAGCCGGTCCCGGAGCTGGAATTCTTCCTGCTCCCAGGGGTGCGCGGCATCCACCACCCAGAGGGCCGCATCCACGCCTTCGAGGGACTGCATGGCCAGGCGGACCATCTGCTGGTTCATCTTCGTGCGCGGTTTGTGAAGGCCGGGCGTGTCGAGGAAAATGATCTGGCCGCGGTCCTTGGTGCAGATTCCCCGGATGACGTTGCGGGTGGTTTGGGGTTTGGGCGTGACGATGCCCACCTTCTCGCCCACGATGCCGTTGACGAGGGTGGTTTTGCCCACGTTGGTGCGTCCCATGACCGCCACGAAGCCGCAGCGGGGAGTTTGAGCGTCGCTGTTCCCGTGTGTCGTCAAGAGCGGTTCTCTCCGTTCAGCGCGGCGCGAAGCTCGGCGTTCAACGCCACGGTGGCGGCCGCCACGATGTCGCCGCCGAAAAGAAAGCCTTCCCCGCCGGCAGGATCGGTCACCGAGCCTCCCGCTTCGCGAAGGATGGCGGAACCGGCGGCCATGTCCCACGGCTTGAGACCGAGTTCCCAGAAGCCGTCGAACCGTCCGGCGGCGGTCCAGCACATGTCCAGCGCGGCCGAGCCGCAGCGCCTCAAGCCGCCCGAGCCCAGCACCACGCGCTTGAAGCCCCTGGTGTAGAGATCCAGCCGCCCCATTTCCTTGAAGGGAAAGCCCGTGGCCAGAAAGGCGCCTTCCAGCGATGTCTGCTCCGAAGTGTGGATGGGGCTGCCGTTCAGAAGGGCGCCCTTGCCGTCTTCAGCGGAATACATTTCTTCATGAATGGGGTCGTAGACGACGCCGCGCACGGGGCGGCCGTTCTCCACGAAGCCGATGCAGATGCAGTAGATGGGGATACCGTGGACGAAGTTGTTGGTGCCGTCCAGCGGGTCCACCAGGAAGAAGGCGCCTTCCCGGCCGGTGGCTTCGCCGGCGCCCTCCTCCGACATGAGGGGGATGCCGGGGAAATCGTGGGCCAGCTCGGCCTGGATCAGGTTCTCGCAGGCCTTGTCGGTTTCGGTCACGAAGTCGTTCAGACCCTTCTGGTCGATCCAGCCGGGGCCTTCGAGGCGGGCCTTCTTCAGGAGGTCTCCGGCCTTGCGGGCGATCTTTTCAAGCGTCGGGTTCAATGGCTTCATCCTTGTGGACGGTCTCCGCCGCCTGCGCGGAGCGCTTGGCGCGCGGATGCGCCGAATCGTAGAGCGCCTTGAGGCGGCTGGTGGCGACGTGGGTGTATTTTTGCGTCGTGGACAGGCTTTCATGTCCCAGCAGTTCCTGGATCGCTCGAAGGTCCGCCCCTCGCGAAAGCAGGTGGGTGGCGAAGCTGTGGCGAAGCGTGTGGGGTGTCGCGTCCTGGGTCAGCGGCGCCCGTTTGACGTACTTGTTGACGATGCGCTGGAGCGAACGGCTTGTGAGCCGGCCCCCCCGGTTGTTGATGAAGACGGGCGACGTGGACACCGGCGCGGGATCGCGGGCGGCGATGTAGACTTGAAGCGCTCTGAAGGCGGGTTCGCCGAAGGGGACGATGCGTTCCTTGTCGCCCTTGCCCACCACGCGCACCAGGCGTTCCGAGAGCAACAGCCGCTCCATGTCCAGGCCCACCAGCTCGGACGCCCGAAGGCCGGAAGCGTAGAGCAGCTCCAGCGCAGCCCGGTCGCGCAGTTCCATCACGCGGGCTTTTCCATTGACGTGGTTGCCGGCTTCCTCCACCAGCGCGGCGGCGTCTTCCTCGGTCAGCACGCGCGGCACTTTCTTGACCTGGCGGGGGGAGCGGAGCGCCCGTGCGGGGTTCGCAGGGATCAGTCCCTCGCGGTGGAGAAATCGGAAGAAGCTGCGCAGCGTGGCCAGCTTTCGCATGATGGAAGCCCTGGACAATCCACGCTGATGGAGGTGGCCCAGATAGCCCCGAAGAACGAGCGTGTCGATTTCGGAAAGTGCGATGCCGTTGGGAAAGAGGCGTTTCGACCTGTTTTTCATCCCGGAGGTAGGCGCTGAAGTTCTGGATCTCGTGTTCCATGAATTTCTTCCTCAAGGTAGCGGTTCATCCGGTCAAGGGCTTCTCCGCGGTGGCTGAGCGCATCTTTCGCCGCCGAGTCCACCTCGGCGAATGTCCGGTTGAGGTCCGGGCGGAAAAAGACCGGGTCGTACCCGAATCCTCCCGCCCCAGCGGGCTTTTCGGCGATGAACCCGGTACAGCGGCCCCTGAAGGAGACCTCTCTGCCGTCCGGGTCAATCAGGACGATCACGGCTTCATAATAGGCCTGTCTCTCGGGCCCGTGCAAGTCCGCCATGTTTTTCAGCAGCAGGGCGTTGCGGGAGGTGTCGTCCTGCAAACCGCCGTAGCGGGCGGAGTAGATGCCGGGGGCTCCACCCAGTGCGGGACCCACCAACCCGGAATCTTCAGCCGCCACGATGCAGCCTTCCGGCGCGAGGCCGCGGTACCCCACCGCCTTCAGGCGCGCGTTTTCTTCAAAACTTGACCCCGTTTCGGGGATGTCCGGGGCCCGGTCCAGATCTCCGGGGAAGAGTACCCGGATGGACAACTCGTCCATCATACGTTTGATTTCACGCTGTTTGCCGGGATTTTTTGTGGCGAAAAGAAGGGTGTGCATGGATATTCCTTCAGGAAGTTGGGACGGCGGGCTTACTGCGCGTAAGCGCCGGTGGAACCATGCAGGTCGAGCGCCGTTCCCACGTTCTTGAGACGCACCATGAACCGGTATTCGGAGTCCCGGAACGCGCCGATCTGGCGTCTCCCGGCTTCCAGCCCGAGCGAGTAGCAGGACCCATTGTACCAGAGGAAGAGGTGCTGGTTCCGCCAATCCCCCGTCAGCAGGTCTCGATCGATGGACGGCGTAATGGAGATCCTCTTTTTCCAGATGCTCAATGCGGCGGAGAACTGAATCTCTTTTGTGGCGGGAAGCATGCTGTAAGTCGCGGGAAGGCCTAAGCCGGTTGTTTGGGTGAAATCGTACGCCGGATCGAGCGCGAGGGAAGGGTCGACGACTGCGGCCTTGCTTTCGAGGTAGGTCATTCGCGCGAAATTCCCGCCCCTGGAATAGGAGGCCGACAGGGACTTGGAATCGAGCTGATGCGACAAAATGTTGTAGCGGAGCCGCAGATCCGCGTTCAGATGCTCGGTGGGCCAAGTGCGCAGAGTCAGGCTGACGGGGGAGTATGGGCTGGATTTGGGGCCGAAGAAGGAAAGGTCCCGGTTCTGGCTGTAAGTCTGTGAGAGTTCGCTGTCCAGGATCAGGCGGTGGTCGGTTCCGTAAAGCCGGTTCCGGATGCCGTAAGTCACCGTCCGCTGGTCGAGGGCCACACGGTCTACCTGGTCGAGCAGCGGAATCTTGGAAGCGCGGCTGTCGGCGCTCACCACCTGGAAATCGACGAAGGGTTCGATGATGTGGCGGAGGGTTCCCCCGCCGTAATTGCGGTAGAGCCTCGGGCCGGAAATATCCAGGCCCAGCACGCCGTAACGCCTCAGGATGGCGCCTCCCGTGTAGTCATCCGGTCCGCCTGTTCCCTGGCTCTTGGTGTAATAGGTTCCCCGAAGCTCAAGCCGAGGTGTGATATCCAGCCAAGGAGCCGGGTGAGCCGGCCATTCCAGGGACGGGTGGATATCTACCCGCTGGTAATCCAGGCTATCCTTGGTGAAGGGGGCTCCCGTCGAGGCGAACCACTGTTTCCTGAAGGCGTCCGCAGACATCACGAAGCCCCCGTAGAGGCCGTGGCCCAGATCCTGGAGGCTGGAGCGCCACTCCACGCCCGGAAGCCGCTCTTCCGTCAGGTTGCGCGATCCGTAAAATTGAAACTGCCGCTGCAGCTTGAAATTCAGGGCGTAGGGCCCCCATTCCCTGTAGAGGTAAATGACGGAATCGGCGTTGGGGTTGGTGCCCTGGTAGTAATCCCTCATGTA
>JARRNO010000277.1:0-3846 GCA_037384885.1 Acidobacteriota bacterium | reverse complement strand
CAAAATGTCGCCATGCTTGCTTGTATTGTGACCAGATTGTGTCGAGGTTTTTCTTTGTCTTTTTCTCATGAGGTTGGTTCCATACTGCTCCAGGAATTCTTCGAAGGCGGCAGGTTCCTGATTCTGCATCCGTTCGACGAGTTCAGGCGGGATGGCGGGCGTGGACGGCTCACTGCTCATGGCTAGAAAGTTTATTCTGACGCTGTTTATTTTGCAAGTCGCCCGGGCAGGGTTCCGGGCCTTCGGCCGGAAGGCATTCGGGAAGACTTCATTCATCTCCCCCAAAAATGCGGAGCCATTCTTCCACGTGGGTTTCAACAGCCGGCTTTTCTTCGCCGGCTTCACCCCCCCGGCCCCGAGGGCCGGGACACGAAAAGAACTCAGCGGGCGACACGGGTGTCGCCCCCCGCAGCTTGGCGCGGGCCAGCAGCTCTGCATCCGCGCTCACCACCCGGTCTCCCTTTCTCACCCGCTCTACGATGACATCATCCGCGCTCCGGCGTTCCGAGAAGACCACCCGCACCCGCCCCCTCCGAATCTCCGCGGCCCCCGACCGCGAAAAAGAGGGCCCATCAAAAACGATGATGCAGGACTTGGGAAGATGATTTTCGAGCAGCCTGGCCAGAAAAATCTCCCGGTCATCCTTATTCGAACCGTTTCCGGCTCGGCCCATCAGGTTGTTTCCGTCGAGGTACCAGCTCATTCCGGGGCCTCACCACAATGCCGGGGCCCCATCCCGGACCTGGGAGGAGTCCCCGGAGATTTTACTTCCGGACGGACGCCCAGGAAGCCACTTTCGGGCTGGCGTTCTGCTTAAAAAATTCCGGCATGGCCGCAAGCGCTGATTCCGCTTCCTTCCGGGTGGCGTAATGCCCCCAGAGAACCCGGTAACAGGACCGGCCGTGCAGGTCAAAGGGCAGGATAAAGTATTTCGGGTTGTTTGCAGCTTCGGAAACCCCGCGAGCAATCGTCGAATCCTCGCAGGCCACCTCGACGGCCACCGTATAACCGGAAAGGAGACTGTCTTTCTCCCTGGCGAAAGCTCGGGCGGCTTCGTGGAACCGCCCCTCCTTCAGGAGCGTTTCAGCATCCCCCGTCTCCCCAGCCGAAGATGCCGCACGCGCTTTGGCCGACGGGGATTTTGCCTTTTGGGAGCGCCCGTTTCCCTTCGGCGAGACAGCCAGCGGGGCCGCATTCGCCTTCCCGGTCAAATCCCGGCCTTGGGTGGGGGTTTCCCTGGCGGCGGGCACTTCCACACGGCCGGCCGGCGCTTTGGGCGCCGAGCCATTGCCAGTCTGTGGAATCCTTTCCAGAACCTTGCGCGGAGACTGTGCCGGGTTCTTGACGGGGATCGGAGACGGACCTGGCCGCATGTAAAACCACCAGTACCCCGCCGCGCCGGCGCCAACGAGCACGAAGACGGTGAAAAGAAAGACGATCCGGTTTGACCCCCCGCGAGTGCGTTTCTTAATGGGCCCATCAGGCAGGGAGTTAAAGGAGAGCCCTCCCGACTGTACCTCCGCCGGTTCGGGCGGTTCATGCTCCTGCATGAAAAGAGGGGGAGGGGGTTCTTTGGATGGAGGCGGCGGAGCAGGAGGCTCAGGCGCCGCCGGTTGGCCGGCCCCCGCCGGTTGGGGCATTAAGGCGTTGTCCTCATGAGCCGGCTTTTCCACGAGGACGTCCCTTTTGTGTGCCAGTCCCCAAGAAAATAAAGTCCGATAAAGAACTTGGCCCCGCTGAACACCTCCACGCCGGCCGATTCGCAAACCTGGCGCAGGGAGCGTTTTCCGTCGATTCCATTCAACAGCGCCTGCTCGGAATCGGTGGGCGGCAGTCCACCCGCGGCTTCCTTTTCGGCCTCCGTCATCTGAATGACGGTTTCAAGCCCGCCAAGAACCTGGTTGACCCACTGGCGGTCCTGAAAAGCACAGGCCACATCGACAACAAGCCGGGGCGTGGAAATCGGAAGCTTGGCCACATTCGGGGGCAGCAGCCCCTCTTTGAACGCCGCGCTTCCACCGGTCCAATGAAGCACGGAAATGGAAACCCGGTGCACCTGTTCGATCAGGGCTTCGAGAAGGTCCGAAGATCCCAGGAAGCCCAATTCCACCAAGGTCTTCCCAATGGTGCGGCCGTCCCTTTTCTGCTGAGCCAGTTCCAGCTGCTCTGCGGTCAGCTTTCCGGTTTCCACCAGGATCTGGGTAAACTTATCCTCGCCGGCGGTGCTTGCCGCGAAGATGACCTGTCCTTCCTGAAAATAAAGATACTTGGAGACGTCATCCTGTTGAAGAACGAGCGTACCGGTTTCCCGGTCCCTGTGCAGTTCACCGAGGATGGAAAGGAGTTCGCCAATGCTCAGCGAAAGAGTCCCCCGGAACATCATCACCTCCGATGGCCTATTATTCACATTGACGGGCCGCAGTGTCAAGAATGGCGTGCTTCGCTCCTTCGCCCCGGAGAGCACCGCACCGCCCGCGGCTTTCTTGTCATTTCCGCCGGATCGAGGTTCCGATTACCACGCCCGCTTCGTTTCACCGCCGGAATTGTATACAATAACCCTGGGAGGTGGTGATGAAAGAATTGGATCCAGATGCCAGGAAGAAAGAAGACCATTGGTTTCACGAAGCCGACAAGAAGCTCATCCGGCGGCTGAAACTTGAGCGGGAAGCCAAGCAGCGTGAGAAGGAGCGGTCAGCCCTCGCCGAAGCAGCGGAGGAACTGCGGCGGGTTCATTGGCTCCATTGCCCGAAATGCGGCAATGTCATGGGACAGGAACATATCAAAGATATCGAGGTTGATGTTTGCTCTCACTGCGAAGGTGTGTTCTTCGACCGGGGAGAACTCGAAGAGCTGATGCTGAACTCGGATGAGGACAGGCGAGGATTTTTCCGGCGCGTTCTAGGACTTTCAGCCCGGTGACAAAATTTGCCCGCGCCGCCTCATTCGCGGAGATTGGAAACGGACACAGTGCTCGAATGTGACCTCCTCGTTCTCGGCTCGGGCATCGCCGGACTGCGCGCAGCCCTGGAGGCGGCTGGCCGTGGATGGCGCGTTCTCGTCGCCAACAAGGACCTCATCCGGGAATCCAACACCGACTATGCCCAGGGCGGCATCGCCGCCGCCATGGACCCCGGCGACAGCCCGGCCGACCACCTGCTTGACACGCTCCAAGCCGGAGACGGCCTGTGTGATAAAGAGGCCGTCCAGGTACTCGTGGAGGACGGCCCGAAACGAATACGCGAGTTGATCACCTGGGGCGCCCAGTTCGACCTTCATTCCGGCTCTCTCCATTTCACCCGCGAGGCCGCTCACAGCAGGAACCGAATCCTCCACTCACACGGCGACGCAACCGGCCGCGAGTTGTCCAGAGTCTTGGTGCTGCGGGCGGGGGCCACCCCCGAAATCCAAGTTTTTCCATTCCACTCCGGGCTGGCCCTCATCCTGGAGGAAGGACGCTGCACGGGAGCCTGGCTGCTTGACGAACGAACAAACCGGCCAGCCGCTGTGAAATCTCGCGCCGTTGTCATCGCAACGGGCGGAGTGGGGCGCCTCTTCAAAGAATCAACCAACCCCTCAGTCGCCACCGGCGATGGGATCGCCATGGCTCTGGAGGCGGGGACGGTGCTTTCCAACCTGGAATTCGTCCAGTTCCATCCCACGGCGCTGTTCATGAAAAACGCCCCCCGTTTCCTTCTTTCAGAGAGCATGAGAGGAGAGGGCGCCCTGCTGAGGAACGTCCACGGCGAAACCTTCATGCACCGCTATCACCCGGATGCCGAGCTGGCTCCCAGGGATGTGGTCAGCCGGGCAGTGGTCCTCGAGATCAAGGCCACCCGTGCGCAAAAC
>JARRNO010000276.1:0-2557 GCA_037384885.1 Acidobacteriota bacterium | reverse complement strand
AAGAAATTGTGATCACGCGCGACGTCATCCTCTCAAAGGCGGAGCCGATTCTCATCATGGAGAACGTCGGCTGATCCCTCCGGATATCACGGCGCCCGGAACCGGCCGCCGCCTCGTTTCATAGGCTAGCGAATGACTGACAGGAACACGATGTTTTTGAATGACAGGCCCCTTGAAGTCCTGCCGCTGATCGGGTTGCGGGACATGTTGCTTTTCCCCCACACGGTCAAGCCCTTCGTGGTGGGGCGGCTCACCTCCATCGCCGCCGTCAACGAGGCTCTCGAGTCGGACCGGAGGCTGTTTCTGGCCCTCCAACTCGATCCGAGCGTGGAGGAGCCGTCTACTTCGGAGATCCACCGCACGGGCGTGGAAGCAACCATTCTCCAGGCCTTGACTCTTCCGAACGGCCAGATCCGCCTCCTCGTGGAAGGGGTCAGGCGAGGGGCCATCAAGGATTTTCTTCTCGACAGCAGCACCCCCCATGTTTCGTTCACCCCTCTCGAGGACACCGGGAGCGGGGGCGACGAGGTGGAAGGCCTGGTGATCCAGGTGGGGCGGATTTTCGACGAACTGGTGCGGAAGCAGCAGGGGTTCCAGGGGGACGTTGCCAGCGGAACGCTCACGCCCGACCAACCCGGCGTCTTCTCGGACCAGGTCGCCTCGCATCTTCAGGTGGCTGTCGATTTGAAGCAGAAACTGGTGGAAGCCACGGATGTCCTGGAGCGGCTTAAGCTCGTGAAACGGCTGCTTCTCAGCGAAATCGAACAGGTCAACCTCGACCAGAAGCTGAACCGCGAGGTGGAAAAGCAGATCGAAAAGGCCCAAAAGGAATACTACCTGAATGAGAAGATCAAGCTCATCAAGAAGGAATTGGGCCGCGAGGATGGGACGAACGACCTGGAAGAGCTGAAGCAGCGCATTGAAAAGGCGGGCATGCCTGACGGCGCAAAGGATAAGGCCATGTCCGAGCTGAAACGGCTTGAGCTCATGCCGCCGGTTTCCGCGGAGGCGACGGTTTCCCGCTCGTACATCGAGTGGCTTCTCTCGCTCCCGTGGAACAAGGAAAGCAGGGACAAAACCGACGTTAAGAGGGCGGCGCGGATTCTCGACAAGGATCACTACGGGCTGGAAAAGATCAAAGAGCGCATCCTCGAGTTTCTCTCCGTCAGGCGGCTTGTCAAGGAGCCCAAGGGAACGATTCTCTGCTTCGTCGGCCCTCCTGGAACGGGTAAGACTTCGGTGGCGCGATCCATTGCCCGCAGCATGGGACGCGAGTTCGTCCGGCTTTCCCTGGGTGGTGTTCACGACGAGGCGGAGGTGAAGGGGCACCGGCGGACCTACATCGGCGCCTTTCCCGGCCAGATCATCCAGCTGATCAAGCGGGCAGGCACCAGAAATCCAGTCTTTCTTCTCGACGAAATTGACAAGCTGGGCGCCGATTTCAGGGGCGACCCGGCGTCGGCGCTCCTGGAAGTGCTGGACCCCGAGCAGAACAACGCCTTTCTGGACCACTACATCGATGTGCCGTTCGACCTGTCCAAGGTCTTCTTCATCGCGACGGCCAACGTGACGCACACCATTCCGCCGGCTCTGCTCGACCGGATGGAGGTCATCTCCTTTTCCGGGTACACGCTCCCTGAAAAGGTGGCCATCGCACAGCAGTACCTGGTGCCAAAGCAGCGGGAAGCCCACGGGCTCAAGAAGAATGAAGCCGTTTTCACCGAAGAGGGACTGACTTTCCTGATCGACGGCTACACCCGCGAAGCCGGGGTCCGGAACATGGAGCGTGAGATCGCCGCGCTCTGCAGGAAAATCGCCCACAAAGTAGTCCAGGAGGGCCGCCGCCAGCGGTCTAAGATCACGGCGGAGGAGGCGGAGTCCCTCCTGGGAGTGCCTAGGTTTAAAGAGCGGAAAGTTCTCAGGGAAGATGAAACGGGAGTGGCGGTCGGCCTGGCCTGGACGCAGAACGGCGGCGAAATCCTGTTGATCGAGGCCCGTCTGATGCCCGGAAAAGGCAACCTTATTTTAACGGGGCAGATGGGGGACGTGATGCCACATCCATATTCCGGAGGGCGCCATCCCAAAGGATGGCCCATCGGCGGGTATCACCATGGCCACGGCCCTGTTGTCGGCCTTTACAAACATTCCGATTCGTCATATGATTTCCATGACGGGTGAAGTCACCTTGAGGGGAAAGGTGCTTGCCGTTGGAGGGCTGAAAGAAAAGATCCTGGCCTCCAGGCAGCACGAAATCTTCCAGGTTCTGCTCCCACGCGAGAACGAGAAAGACCTGACTGAGGTGCCCGAGGCACTTCGTGAAGGCATGACATTCCATCTGGTGGATTCCCTTGAAGAGGTCTTCGCGCTCGCCCTGGCCGAGGATCCTTTCCGTCGGCGGCCTACGCCGCCGCTTGGGAGCGTCGAGGCTCCAAGGCCGGCAAAAAACCCCTGATTTGACTTTCGTTCGTTCGTGAGGGTTACCTCCTGACAGCCATAGAGTTAAGGTGAGAAGACGCAACCGGTCGGAGACGGCGGCTCCCGGTACCGTAAAAACCGG
>JARRNO010000275.1:0-4191 GCA_037384885.1 Acidobacteriota bacterium | reverse complement strand
TGAGACGCAAAATTTCACCGGTAGTGTCAAGAATCTTTCGCACTTTTGAATGGGGCAAGCTCGATCAGCCCGGTATGCTGGCTCTTGGCCGGAGCGGGTGGGCGCGCCAGGTGCAATCCCGCGAAGGCAAGCCACAGTCAATCTTCTCGGGGCGGCGGACGAAGTCAGCGAGAGGCGAAGGCTCGGAGCCGCCGCAGGCGGCGCGCCCCCGGGTGATTCCCGCGAAGGACTGCCTGCTTGGTCGGATTTCGGTTCTCTGCGAAATCCGGCTGCCGGCCGGACGGCTTATCCTCGCTTCCTCCCATCCTCCCTGTTAAAGAGGCCGTATGGCCCTACGGGCACGTCCCGGCGAGGTTCTGGGTGAGGCCGCAGGGCGAGGCCGCCACCGCGGGGCGCTCGGCGCCCTGGCTGTCGGTGCCGTAAGACCCTTCCGCGTTGTTGGAGTTGTAGCTCACCACCACGAAATAGATCACGTTGCTGCCGGGGTCGAAGTTCAGGCTGCCCGTGTTGCCGAGGCTGCAGTAACCGTTGGTCCAGGAGATGCCCGAGGATTGAAGCGTGCTCAGGTCGCCCGTGTAAACCACCGTGTTCTGTGCGCCGCATCCCGGGGTATACGTAACGGCGATGGAAGTGCCCGAACCAGCCGTCGCCTTCATGTCCAGGGCGGGGCTGGCTTCCTTCGGGTTGCTGAGCGTGCTGGTCAACTCCCAGATGCCGCGCCCGTGGGTGGCGGCCCTCAGGTTGCCTGTCGTGGGGTTGAACTCGAGCTGGTTGATCGCCACGGCGGGCATGCTCCCCATGGCGTTGACCCAGGTGTCGCCGGACCAGACGTTTTCGTTGACATAGACGCCGAAATCCGCGCCCGCATAGGCCTCATTCGGATTGCCGGGATTGAGGACGATCGTGTTGAACGGAATGGCGGGCAGCGAGCCGGTGATGTCCGTCCAGCTCGAACCGCCGTTGGTGGACCGGTAAACGTGATGAGAGCCGAAACCGGAGATTGTCACCAGGACGTGCTGTCCGTTCGTGGGGTCGGTGGCAAAAGCGGTGACGGCGCCCAGGCCGGAGGCGGGCGTGACGTCCGTCCAGTTCGTGCCGCCGTTGGTGGTGACCTGGACCTTTCCGTCCACGGTACCGACGTAGAGCGTGCCGGAGGTGCCGTTGTTCTTTGCGGAATGTATCGCCGTGATGTAGTTCGTGCCTCCGCTCGTGAGATTACTGCTGATGGCGGACCAGGAACTTGAGCTGCGCACGTTCGAATCCTTATAGACCCGGTTGGAACAGGCGTACATCACGTTCTGGTTGTTCGCGTCCAGGGTGAAGGGGGCGATGAAGGCCGTTGCGCTGTCCGGAACGCAAGTGCTGCAGGAGCATCCGCCAAAGCTTCGAATGCAGTTCCAGCTCGTCGGATGTCCCGTCATGTTGCTGTTGCGGTAGATCTGGGCGTAGACATATTCCTCGTAGGCATAAGAGGCGTTCTGCTGGTCCCAGGCGGACATGCCGCCGTCTCCGCCGTAAACCTGGTTCCAGGTGGAGCCGTTGAAATAGGCCTGGCCGTTGTCTTGGAGACCGCCCTGGTACTTGGAGGGATCGGTGGGATGCTGGGCGAGACTGTAAAACTGGAGCGTGTCGAGGCCGGTGTTCTTGTTGGTCCAGGAAATGGACTTTGAAGACCAGTTCACAGTTCCAATGAAGAACCCGCCGTCGTTGGCGTCGTACAAGGTGGTGCTGTCCGGCATGACCATGTGGTGGTGATCGGCGTGGGAATAGATGCTTCCTGAACTGTACCAGGAGGATTCCTGCGAAATCGATCCTCCGTTGTTCGTGGACATGTAGACGTCCAGGCCTCCCACGATGAGGTGAGCCGGATTCGCGGGGTCCACAACGCCCGTCATGTCGTAGAAGGCCTGTTGATTGCAGAAATTGGTGGAACTCTTGCTGGTCCATGCGACGGAGGTTGCCGTTGCATCCGATGTGTATTCAGAGGGCGACATGACGAGGGTGATCCGGCCCACGTTGGTGGTGGGAAAGCTCGTGGCCGCCGTGCTGATGTCGGTCCAGGTCGAGCCGCCGTCCTTGGAGCGGTAGATTCCGTTGACCGTGGCGGAAGACGACGGAAAGCCGATGGCGGCGTAGATGATGGAATAGCTGCCTGAGGAACTGTTCACCGGATCGACGGCAAGGTCGGTGAAGATGTAAGGCGATCCCGACGCATCGCAGGTGGTCGACGTCCACGAGCCTCCGCCGTCGGTGGAGATGAGCACGCCGCCGTCTGCGGCCGCATACACCCTGCTCGAATTTTTGGGGTCGACGACGATTCGCCGGATGTTGTGGTAATAGCCGCTGTAGGTCCAGGCCGGCAGTGAGAGAAGCGTCCAGGTGGCGCCGCCGTCCGTCGACTTATACATCCCCACGCCCCCGACCGCGTCGCCGTTGAAGTTTCCTTCTCCCGTGCCGACATACATGACGCTCGAGTTGTTGGGATCCACCGCGAGACACCCGATGGAGAGGCTGGCCGCGGTATCAAAGATGGACGTCCAGGCAGAGCCCTGGTTGGTGGTTTCCCAGACGCCGCCGTCTGCCGTGCCCATGATGATGTGGTTCTTGTTGGACGGGTCCACCCAGAGCGCGGTGGCCCGGCCTGAATTCACATCGCTGCCGTCGTAATAGGCCGAAGGTCCCAGCGGCGTCCAGGAGTAATAGGCCAGAGGCACGGGCGGCAGCCCTTCTGACTGAAGTGCCGAATTCAACGCCGGCGCTTTGAGCCGGTTGGCCGTCTTCTGGGCGTTGAGGCGCCAGCGGGGCGGAATGGGCCGGTCGTAGGGGGCGAGCCGCTTGTTCAGATAATAGAAGGCCCGCCGCTCGGGCATGGAAGCTGTGCCTGATTCAATTTTCCTGGCGAGTTCGGAAAACCAGGGCAAGTCCATGCTGAAGATCTTCGGATTCACGGGAATGGGAGGAAACCGGTAGGTCATCTCCGATTCGGGCGGTGGGTTGTCGCCGGTTTGGCTCGGCGGTTCCTTTCCGGGCGGCTGGGCCCACAGCATAGCAGACAGGATGACACAAGACAGAACGGCAAGACATACGTATCGCACGTACTTCATTGCACTCCCTCATCGAAAGGCCGAATTTTCACTAGGATGAATGACCTGGGTGCCCCCGAAAGCATAATATACTTGTCGAGAGAGGGATGGCAACAAATCATGAGGCCGCCCGGCGGACGCCTTTTTCGGGAATGCGTGACGGTTCGCCTGCTATACTGAATGCCAAGAAACGAGGCCTGCTTCCATTTGCACTGGAGTCCACACATGAGCGTGAACGGCGACCCAACCCAACCTCAAGTTCCTTCCCCCGTGAAACCGTCCCCGGCCGGACCCTTCGAGTTTAAATCTCAAATCAGTCCCAAAGAGGGCAAGGTCCGCCGGCTGGAGTTTCTCGTCTTTCTTTTCCTGGTGGTTCCGTCCCTTCTCGCTTCTTTTTACATCTCAAAGCTCGCGGGTCTTGGCTTTCCGCTTATTGCGGCTGCGACCATTCTTCGGGACTTGGCTTTGGTCGCCCTTTTGCTGTTCTTCCTATGGCGGAACGGTGAGAAGTTTCGTTCCATAGGACTGACTCTGAAATCGGCCTGGCTAGAAGCGCTGCTTGGCGTCGCATTGTTTGTTCCGGTTTTTATGTCGGCCGCGGCGCTTCAAGTCCTCTTCCGCTCGGCGGGCCTTTCAGGGACTTCGCTGAAGATGAGAATGATGCTGGTGCCCCACGGGATCGGAGAATACATCCTGGCCTTCGTCCTTGTCTGTGTGGTGGCATTTTCCGAGGAACTGATCTTCCGTGGATACGTGATCAAACGCCTGGGCCTCTTTGTCCCGTGGCCTGCTGCGGTGGTGCCGATCTCGGTGCTGGTCTTTACGCTGGGGCACGCCTAAGAGGGAATTGCCGGCCTGATGGCTGTCTTTTACCTGGGCCTCGTCTACGCCGTGGTCTACGTCTGGCGCAAGAGCCTGGTGGCGCCCATGGTGATGCATTTTCTCCAGGATTTCGGAGCGATCGTTCTGCTGCCTCTCCTCCTTCACTGGAAGTGATGCCCGCTGCGCGGCCAAGGCCGCACTGCGGCCAGTGATTAGGCTGCTGCGTGGCGCCTTCGGCCCGTCGGACGCCGGACGACGGTAGTCGGCAATGTCCGCACTGCGCGCG
>JARRNO010000274.1:2276-4491 GCA_037384885.1 Acidobacteriota bacterium | reverse complement strand
CAAATAGGACTTTTAGGAAACCGTAACCCGCCTTGGCCAGCCCGGAGCCTGCATCGCGATAGCCCGCCGAAGTCAAGATAGACAGTTGATAGAACGTCCACTCATTGAAGATAAGGAACAACACGACTGCGACGAAGGGATGTACGACCATGCACAGAAATATGAGAAACGAAAATTCCACCATGAGACCGGCTAGCTGCACGAGAATGAGACTGAAAAGGCCCCACTGGACCGGGATGCCAAAAATCGCGAGAACACAAAATGCCATCCCGATCAGCAGCGCATAAAGCCCCACCGCCACCAGCATGGCTGACAGAAAGTTGGACAGAAGCCATGTTTCAGGCCGGCAGGGCTTGGTCACAACCATTTTGTAGCAGCGGTTCCTCCGCTGGTACCAAACATTCAGAACACCCATGGCCAAAACGTAGAAGTTGATAAAAAGAAGTAGCGTTCTGAGGCTGTAGGCCACGGTCATGAACCGGCCCTGCGACGTCGAGAAAAAGAGGGCGGGAAGGATGGACAATCCACCCACGACGATGAAGACAAAGGCAATCAGCCACAGGAGCTTATTCCTGCGGTAAAAGATCAGATTCGCCCGAAGGTTCGCGGTGATTTTCCTAGGCATGGCCACCCTCCCCGAGCCTCTCGAAGAACGCCTCCTCCAAGCTCATACGGTCAAGCCGGCATTCCGTCATGATCAAGCCGCGTTCGCGGACAAATGCCGTAAAATCGCCGAGGTTTTCCGCAGGAAAGCGGCATCTGACGCGATCCTGCATTTTTTCCAGGACTGTTACAAACCTCGGAGCATCTTCGAAGCCGGTCGTCTCTGCTGTGTAGTTTTCAGCCGCTGTTCTGAGCAGGTTCGAAAGGTCGTCCTGCACCACGACCTTGCCCCGGTCCATAATTGCGACACGGTTGCATACCATCTCGACCTCGGAAAGCACATGGGAATTGAGCAGAAAGGTCGTGCCGGCGGCGTTCATTTCCAGGACGATTTCCCGGTAGCGCTTGACTGCGACAGGGTCGAGGCCGGGGACGTGTTAGGTAGGTCAGTAGAAGCCCAACTTGCTGCTTCATCCCTTTAGAACACTTCTCCATTCGCATCTTCCGAAAGGCGCCGACGCCTGTTCGTTCAAGCGCTGCCTCCACTTCGTCCTGTTTGATGCGGACGTCGTGCAGGCCGCAATAGAAGCGGATGAGTTCCTCCACTGTCAAGTAGAGATGGTAATGGGGCTCCTCCGGAAGATAGGCGACGCGGTCCATGAACGCGCCACCCGGTTCTGGCCGCTGGTCCATGAGAAGGACGCTGCCCGATGAGGGCCGGATCAGCCCCAGAAAGCAGTACATTGCAGTGGACTTGCCCGCCCCATTGGGACCGAGCAGCCCGAAAATTGTCCCTTTGTCGATTTCCAGGGAAAACCCGCTTAGCGCATGGACCCTCCGCCGCTTGAGAAGGCCCTGCCGGAAGGTAACCCGGACGTTATCGGCTTTGAGCACGATTTCCCCCCTCATTTTTCATGTAGAGTTTCTGAAAAATCTGGGTGTCGGTCAGGCCCTCCACCTTGATCTTCGCCAATTTCCGCCTCAGAGCTTTACAGACAGGGCATTTCCCTTCCAGAACGGGCACATTCTCGACCGGACAAATCAGCTTTTGTGCGAATGCCTTCTGCGCTTCTGTCAGAACGATTCCGCTCCGATTTTTCACCCTCGGATGGAACTTCTCCTCCGCCGCCAATCTTCTGAGATACTCAGCCTTGGAAATCTGTTGATGGCGCCGAAGCATACCCTGCTGTTGTTCCAACAGGGGAGCAAGGACCACGTCCGCATTCAGTATGGCCCCTTGTTGGTACAACGAAATTCTCCCGTCCAGGCCGATAAAGACGGAGGTGGGCACGGCCGAGATTCGGTAGCGCTTCCCAATCGCTCCCCCGATGTCGATTCCGGCAGGAAATGGAACGGCCTCCTTCGAGAGATAGGCGCGAACAAGATCCCGTTTTTCATCCGCATCGATTAATAGAACCATGAGCCGGCTGTCCGGATGTCGCTTGGCAAAGTGCTTCAGCTCTTTCAACTCCTCTTTGCAGGGTTGGCACCAGGTGGCGAAAAATGAGACGAGAATGGGGCGGCGGCCGATTTGATCCGAGAGCTGAAAACGCTTTCCCCCGAGCAGCTGCACCTCAATATCCGGCGGGGTCCGGCCCAGCCAGGATCGGGC
>JARRNO010000274.1:0-2258 GCA_037384885.1 Acidobacteriota bacterium | reverse complement strand
TCCGGCCCAGCCAGGATCGGGCATTGTAGCGCTGCTCCGCCAGCTGGTTGATCTGGCCTTGCGCCGGCCAAGGCTTGGCTCCGACGTTCCATAAAACAGCCAGAGCGCCCAGCAAAAAAGCGAACAGAAGCAGACGCCCCCCATTGACGACTGGAGGCTGCCAACTCCTGAATCTGGCTCGCTGGTGGTCTTTGGAGCCGGCCGGCCGGCTCAAGATACCGCCCTTGCATTCATTTTCTGGGTCATGGCATTTTCCCCCAAAACGAAACGGCGCAACCAGCGCATACTCCGCCGCTCTACGGTCGCTGAAAATGTGCAAGTTCCTTCCGCCATAGTTACACGCGGCAGAGCCTGACGCTCACCAATGTGTATCGACATTCTAAAAATATCACAATCTCTTTTTACGCTCAATGGTGTTTTCGGCCTCTTATGTAATGTGCCGGCCCCAAGTCACACTTTCCCTCGTTATTTCAAATATTCTGCAATCTTGGCCGCGCAGGTGCGGCAGTAGCGGCCGGTGGAGCGGTCAATCGTCTTGATCGTCCCCCTGCAGTCTTCCATGACGCAGCCGCGGTGGGGACAATGCCTCAGCCCCAGGGTATGACCGATTTCGTGCAGCGTGATGACGCGGATTCTCTTGTGCAGGAGTTTCGCAGAGGGGTGGTCCAGCCGTAGGCGATGCGTGGAAATCACGCACGACCGCCCGCCCAGTTCGGCGTATCCGAAGATGCCCCAGTCCAAGTATTTTCCCTTGGTGCTGGAGATATCCCATCTGGCGACACCGATGACCTTGTCGCACGTCCGCGGCGTGTTCCGGTCCAGCCAGGCCGTGAGCTTTTCAGCGCGGTAGCGCTTCCTGGGGTTGTACCAGGCCGACCGCGGCAGCGGTACGGTGGGCAGGACGGAAACATTGCATCGATAAGTCGCTTCGAGGGTGGACCTCACTTCGGCAACAACCGTCTTGCGCACCTTTCCGAAGGGCTGAACGGCGATGGTCAATCGGGACGGCGCCGCAGCAACGGCTGAGCAGGAAAAGAGCACGAGGGTCAGAAGCGCTTTTTTCAGCATGCCTGCATCAGTCCCCTTTCTCCCCTCCCTTTGCATCCTTGACGGTGAATCGTTCTTCCTTCCCGTTGCCGCGGATTTCGGGGACGTACATGGCGTAGCCCAGGGCGGGTAATGCGTGGAAGTAACCCGGCGTTTCGGCTCGCAGCTTGTAGGTGATTTGCCAGAATCCCTGCGGGAGCCGGCTGACGAAGAAGGCGGCTTTCCGGTCCCGGTACTCGGGGTAGATGTACTCCCTCCGGCCCGGGTAGTCCGTGTTTTGCAGCGCGGGGGCCTTGCCCCTCCCCTTCCCGCTTTCACCGAAAAGGCGTCCGGCGGCATCGGGTGTCAATTGGAATGCCCGGAACCAGCCACCGCTCTTGTCGTTCAGCGCCTCGAAGCCCGCCGGCTTGAGATCCTCGAAGACGAGATACCGGTAGTCGTTTTTCGCCTCCACGGTGAGCACGCACTCCACGACTTCGCCGGAACGAATCGTGTCGCCGTCGCGCAGGCGCTTTCTGTTGTACTGGACGCCGTTCAGGAGCGTGTCATGGGGTATGAGGCGGTAGTAGCGCCGGTGGACGAAGAGTTCGTTCCCCGCCGGCGTGACCGGCTCTTCCGTGCTGAAAAAGGACGCCTGCGCCGAGAAATAGAGCGGGGCGCCGCCCGAAACGCGCGTGATCGTCACCGTGTTTCGCCCGCTTTTCAGATCTTCGGGCTTCACCTCGAAGACGCTCGGGGCCGCGATAACGTCCTTTCCCGAGACGTGCCGGCGGGCGATGGGATGGCCGTTGACGGCCACGTCGTAGGTGACGTCCGCCTGCAGTTCGCCGCTGGCCGCCAGGTAGTCGTCGAGCGCGAGAATCGCCACAGCCGTGTTGCGCGTGTTGCTCCACTGCGCGCCCCGCCGGTTCCGGATGAGCCAGTTCACCGCGGGTTCGACGAGGGGATTTTTCGGATCGACGGCCAGCAAGGCCTTCAGCGCGAAGGCCGTGCTCTCCACCGGCGAGTCGTACCAATTCCACCAGAAACCGCTCGCCCCCCAGTGCGCCGTTTCCACCAGGCTTTTGCGCGCGGGCGGCGCGTCCCGGACCAGAATGGATTTGTCCGGCCTCGAATCCACCACGGCGTCGCCCGCCAACGCCCGCACCAGCATCCGGGCCTTGGCGTCGTCGCCCAGGAAATGGGCCGAAAGGGCCGTGATCGCCTTCCCG
>JARRNO010000273.1:0-3608 GCA_037384885.1 Acidobacteriota bacterium | reverse complement strand
CTTTGCCCTCAAGTCTGTCGAAGACAGACGGTCCTCACTTCCTGTTTCGTCTTTATCCTTTGTCCTATCTCCTATGAGCTGTCAGCTATCGGCAGTTTTGCCTCAAGCGAAGCGGTCCTCAAGGGCGAAGCCCGCTCCTCACGCCTAACGCTTCTCTATTTTTATCCCTTAGCCTTTGTCCTTCAGCCTTTGTCCTTTATCCTTTATCCTTTAGCCTCGCCGCGCAGGCGTCGCCTTACGCCTCCCAGCCTTCTAGCTTTCCAGCTTCTCCCGCTTCAAGCGGGATCGCCGCTTCGCTCCGCCCAGTCGCCAAGCCGGCAAACCGCCTAGCTTCCCAGCCTACTATAGAACTCCTTCCAACGCCGCTTCCACCTTGCTCAGGATCTGTTCTTCCTCATACCAGTTGAGCTCGATGGCCTTGGCCGGGCATTCCGCCGTGCAGATGCCGCAGCCATGACACATGGCCTCATCAATTTCGCTCACGCCGTCCTCGTTGATTCTGGGCACGCCGTAGGGACACGACCTGACGCAGATGAGACACGCGGCACAGAGATCCGGGTTTACTCTCGCGGTAACGGCAGAGAGCAGGATCTCCGGTTGCGACAGGAAGGTCGTGGCGCGGGAGGCGGCAGCCAGGGACTGGGCAATGGTCTCGCTGACCAGTTTCGGGCTGTGGGCAGTGCCGCAGACAAAAAGCCCTTCCGCGGCCATGTCGACCGGCCGCAGTTTGACGTGCGCCTCCAGAAAATAGCCTTCCGGATTGCGCGGCACCTTCAGGATATTTGCCAGTTCCTCAGTATCCTGTGCGGCCATCCCGGCGCTGAGCGCCAGCAGGTCGGCCTCGACCTTGAGGTCCCGTTCCAGCACGTGATCTTTGAATGTAACCCAGAGCTTCCCATCGGCGCTCTCCACGACAGGAGGTTTTTCCTTGTCGAAACGGAAAAACATGACCCCTTTCTCACGGGCTTCCCGGTAGTAGTCTTCGAGGAGGCCGTATGTCCTGATATCCCGGTAGAGGACGTACACATCGGTATCAGGATTGAGCGCCTTGATGTGGAGCGCATTTTTCACCGCACTCTGGCAGCAGACCCGGGAACAATTGGGATTCTCCTCATTTCTGGATCCCACACACTGGATCATCACAACCTGCTTCAGATCATCGGCCCCCTTTTCTTTCAGCACCTTGTCCAGTTCGATCTGGGTAACGACGCGTTCGTCCTCGCCGTAGAGGAATTCATGGGGAGTGTATTCAACTGCGCCGGTTGCGATGATCACCACGCCGTGGTCTATCTTCCGTTCGTACATACCGGGGCCCACAATGACCTCTGTTGTGTAGTTCCCCTTGAAACCGCCGAAATTGACGATGAGCGAATTGGTCAGGACCTGGATCTTATCATGATTCTGCACCTGATCCACGAGACCATCCAGATAGGCCTGAATATCGGCCCCCTCAATAGTGGTATTCAGCCTCCTGGACAGGCCGCCCAGCTGGGCCTCTTTTTCCACGATAACCGTCTCGAAACCCTGGTTTGCCATGGCAAGGGCGGCATTCATGCCCGCCACCCCGCCTCCCACAATGAGCGCGCGGTGGTTTACCGGGATTCTTTTTTCCTGCAACGGCTCCAGGAGGGCGGCCCTGGCCACGGCCATTCTGACCAGATCTTTGGCCTTGACGGTGGCGCCCTCATGGTCGCTGCCGTGAACCCATGAATTCTGATCCCTGATATTTGCCATCTCGAAGAGGTACTTGTTCAGCCCGCAGGCCTGCAGGGTCTCCTGGAACAACGGCTCATGCGTTCGTGGAGAACAGGACGCCACCACGACCCTGTTCAGCGCATGCTCCTTGATGATCTCCTTTATTTTCTCCTGGGTATCCTGGGAACAGGTAAACAGGTTTTCATCGGCAAAGGCAACATGGGGAAGCGACCGGGCGTATTCCACGACGCTCGGGACGTCCACCACCCCTCCAATGTTGATGCCGCAGTTGCAGACAAACACCCCTATCCTCAAGTCCTGCCCTGCCACATCCACCTCAGCAGGCAGTTCCAGTGTCTGGGTGTCTGTTCCCCTTGCCTCACTCAGCGCCATGCCTGCAGCGCAGGCTGCGGCGCTGGCCTCGACAACCGAACTGGGAATGTCTTTCGGTCCCTCGAAGGTGCCGCACGCGTAAACCCCTTCGCGCGAGGTGGTGACCGGACGGAAAGGATCGGTCGCGGCGAAGTTGTATTGATTGAGCTCTATGCCAAGCCTGTTCGCCAGGTCAACGGTTTCGGACTTTACCTGGAGACCGACGGACAGGACCACCAGATCGGACCACCAGATCAAAGACCTCTTCGTGGATGATGCCGGTTTCGTCTGAGTATTTGATGACCAGATCGTCACTCCCCGGAACGGGATAAACGGTGTGGACACGGGACCTGACGAGCCGGACCCCTGCCTCATCACGGGCCCTGTTCAGGTATTTCTCATAGTCCTTCCCGAACGTCCGCATATCCATGTAAAAAATCGCCGTGTCAAGGGGTTCATCGGAATGATCCTTGGCCATCATGGCGTCCTTCAGGGCGTACATGCAGCAAACCGCAGAGCAGTACCCGTTCCCGCAATGGGCGAGGTCCCTCGATCCCACGCACTGGAGCCATGCGATCTTCTTCGGTTCCTTGTCATCCGACGGCCTCTTGAGGTGGCCCAGGGTAGGGCCGGTCGCGCTCAGGATCCTTTCGAATTCCACGCTGGTCAGCACGTTGGCATGCTCCTGGTAGGGGTAGAGGGTCTCATAGGGAGCAGGATCAAAAGGAGCGCTCCCGGGGCAGAGGATCACGGACCCCACACGGATATCCCGTTCCACCAGGCGCTGCTCATGGTCTATGGCGCCCGCAAGGCATGCTTTCACGCACTGATAACACTCAGAGCAGATACCGCACTTCAGACACCGTTCCGACTCGGCCCTGGCTTCCTCCTCGGTGAACGCGGCAACAATCTCTTCAAAATTACCTTTTCTCTCCGCCGGGGGCAGCATTCGTGGGGCGATTCGCTGCATGAAGGCCTCTTCTCCCAGCTCGGGTTTTTCATAGTCCCATTCCTTTTCCCTTCCTTCCCGGAGGTCAAGCCCGTTCAGGTAACGTTCGATGCTGATCGCGGCCTCTTTCCCGCAGGCAACCGCTTCAACCACGCTCTTGGGACCGTAGATCACGTCACCGCCTGCGAACACGCCCTCAACGGATGTTTCAAGGGTGAGCGGGTCGGCCTGGAGCCCGCCCCTTTGCGTCACCGGGACGCCTTCGGATTCGCTGAAAGAGAGGTCGGCTGCCTGGCCGATGGCGACGATGATGGTATCCGCATCCATGGTGGTGAGGTCTTTTTCGTCATACTGGGGATTGAACGCGCCTTTTTCGTCAAATACCGCAGTGCAGCGCTTGAACTCGATACCCTTCAGTTTTCCGTTCGCTTCGAGGAATTTCCTCGGCCCCAGGCTGTTGACGATCTTGACACCTTCTTCCGCCGCTTCTTTGATTTCATAGTCCCACGCCGGCATTTCATCGCGTTTTTCAAGACACACCAGCGTGACCTCTTCGGCGCCCTTTCGAAGGGCGGTCATGGCCACGTCAATG
>JARRNO010000272.1:0-2919 GCA_037384885.1 Acidobacteriota bacterium | reverse complement strand
GCCTTCACCGTGCTGGGCGCCATCGCCCTGCAGGGCATCCGGCTTTCCCGACTGCACCTGGGCGAAACCGCCTTCGTGATCGGCCTCGGCCTGGTCGGCCAGTTGACCGTGGCTCTTTTGAAATCCGCGGGCGTACGCGTCATCGCCACGGACCTGGATTCTTCCAAGTGCTCCCTGGCGGAAAAGATGGGTGCGGCCGAAGCGCGAACCGGACTGTCCGGCGCGGACATCGAATCCATGACCCGCAGCCTGGGCGCCGACGCGGTGATCATCACCGCCTCGGCCGCCTCCAACCAGCCCATCGAGCTGGCGGTGGAAAGCGTACGCAAGAAGGGAAGAATCGTCCTGGTGGGGGTGGTCGGGCTTCAGCTGAACCGCCGGCCCTTCTATTTCAAGGAGTGCGAGTTCGTCGTCTCCAGCTCCTACGGGCCGGGACGCTACGATGCGGATTACGAAGAACGCGGGCGTGACTATCCGGCGCCTTACGTCCGTTGGACGGAGCAGCGAAACATGCAGGCGGTGCTCGACCTGATGGGCTCCGGGTCTTTCGACGTCTCACCCCTAATCTCGCACCGCTTTCCCATCGACCGGGCCGAAGACGCCTACCGCATGATCGAAAATGCCTCAGAGCCTTATCTGGGAATCATCCTCGAATATCCCGGCGATCCCGGAACCGGCGAAGAAGGTGTGCGCCTCTCCAACCCGTCAAAAGTCGAAGGAAAAATCGGTGTGGGGTGCCTTGGAGCGGGAAACTACGCCAGGATGGTGCTCCTCCCCGCCTTGAAGAAGATTCCTGCATTTGACCCGGGGGCGCTGGTGTCCGCCGGCGGGCTTTCCGCGGCTTCGACCGCACAGAAGCTCGGGTTTCAGCGAGCCGCTTCCGGCGAGGAGGAGGTGCTTTCCGATCCGCAGGTGGATGCCGTGTTTGTGCTGACCCAACACGACGCACACGCGGGGCAGGTGGTCCGGGCGCTGAGCGCGGGCAAGCATGTATTCACGGAAAAGCCATTGTGTCTGACGGTGGAAGAGCTTCAGGAGATCGAAAGCGCCCTGGCGGAGGCCGGGGACGGGTCTCCGATGTTGATGGTGGGATACAACCGGCGCTTTTCTCCCGCGGCCGTCCGGGTCAAAGCATTTTTCGAAAACGTCTCGGAGCCCGTCACGGTGGCGGTCCGGTTCAACGCCGGCGCGATTCCCCCGGACCACTGGACCCAGGATTCGAAGACGGGAGGCGGCAGGATCGTCGGCGAGGCCTGCCACGCGATCGATCTGGCGACCTTCCTGACGGGCAGTTTGCCGGTGCGGGTTTACGCGGAATCGGTCGGCGGCGAAAACGCCCCGGCCGTCACAGACGACCAGTGCTTCATCACCTTGAGGCACGCAAACGGGTCCATTACGAGCATCGGCTACTTAGCGGGAGGCGACAAGGCCTTTCCGAAGGAGCGGGTGGAGGTCATCGGCGGCGGAAGAATCGCCGTCATCGATGATTTTAAAAACGTGACGACGGTTGCGGGCGGGAAGACCAAAACCTATAAGGGCGGCAGACAGGACAAGGGGCATCGGGCCGAACTGAAGGCCTTCGCCGCCGCGTTGACTGAACGAGACGCCTGGCCCATTTCCTGGAAAGAGCTTCGGGCGGTCTCTCTGGCCAGCATCCTGGCCGTGCGGAGCATTCGGGAGGGGGTTCCCTTCGAAGTCTAGTTCTGTCGGGGGCTCGGAAGGTCGGCGGTCGGTAGTCGGGGGCAAGAGCGTCGGACGTCGGAAGCAAAGCGGCGGCAGCAAAAACGTCGCTGGTCAGAAGTCATGGGAGAATGAGTGACTTACAAGTTTGAGAAGCTTGAGACTTGGCAGCTATCACTGAATTACGTCGACTCGGCTTATGCCGTAGGGGAACGACTTCCGAAATCCGAAGATTTCAATTTGAAATCCCAATTGGTGCGGGCCGCTACCTCCGTATCGCTTAATATTGCCGGAGGCTCGACTGGCCAGACCGATATCGAGTTCTCCCGGTTCGTCGGACTTGCTCTAAGATCGCTGGTTGAGACGGTTGCCTGCCTTCGGCTCATTTCCCGTCGTCGCTTTCGTGTTGACTCCAGGCTAATGGATCAGATGGAGCGACAGGCCGAACTCCTCTTCTCTAAGCTCCAGGCTCTCCGAAAGGCACTTGATCCCCAAAAGCGTTGGGTCCGCGAGTCAGAAACAGTCATTGATGAAAATTCGCTGGATAAAACCAATGTTTGACTCATCCTGCATTCTCCACGGTGTTTTTCCACCTGCCGCCGTCCACCGACTGCCCACAGCGGTCTGCCCCCCGACCGCCGACTGCCGACGCTCCTCCGCGGTCGGCGGTCTAAGGCCCACCGTCTACCATCCGCCCCCACATCACACTCAGGTGAGACAACCTTGACCAAACCCATCATCGATCTGATTGCCGGCGCCCGGCCGAATTTCATGAAGCTGGCCCCCGTGGTGCGAGCCATGAAAGCTTCCGGTGCGCTCTCTCCCAGGATTGTCCATACCGGCCAGCACTACGATCCGCTGATGAACGACGTGTTTTTCGAGGCGTTGGAAATTCCACGCCCCGATGTCCACCTGGAAGTTGGCTCGGGATCGCACGGGCAGCAGACGGCGCGAATTCTCGAGCGCTACGAAGCTCATCTGATGGAATCCCCTCCACGCGGCGTGGTTGTTTTCGGCGACGTCAATTCGACGGTCGCCTGCACCCTGGCGGCCGTCAAGCTCGGGATCCCCGTTGCCCACGTGGAAGCCGGGCTACGCAGCTTCGACCGGACCATGCCGGAGGAAATCAACCGCATCCTGACGGACGCCGTTTCCGACCGGCTTTTCGTCACGGAAAGGAGCGGGGTCGAAAACCTGCGCAACGAGGGGATCGCCGACGGAAAAGTCGAGCTCGCCGGC
>JARRNO010000271.1:0-2815 GCA_037384885.1 Acidobacteriota bacterium | reverse complement strand
CCAGCGATGCCTCACACCCTGGATAAAGGCCATCAAAGTTGTCGTATCCGGATCGGATGGGTCCTTACCGCCCGCTTTCTGGAGCAAGTGGAGCGCCTTGTCTGGATTGCCGCTTCTCAATTCCAGCAACGCCATGGCCAGGAAAGCGCTGAGCGGCGGAGCGGGAGAGGAAAGGGCTCTCTCCATGTGGCGCCTGGCCAGGACAAGCTCTCCGCGCGACAGGTAGATTTGTCCGACGAAGGCGTTGAGTGGCGCGTTGGCGGGGTCCAAAGACAGGGCATCCTCCAGGATTGGAACCGCAGCCCTGGAATCCAGGCTGAAAAGACAGTCTTCGGCGCGCGATATCCTGTCCTCGAAACGTTGACGGCTCCGGCCCGAAAACGCTTCCATGATGTCCGGACGAACTTCCAGGAATCTTTCCTTGCGGTGATGCCGGCACGGTAGACCATCAGGTTTCTTTCGAGGAAATCTACAGCTTCGGCAAGAAGTTCCACATCCTCCGAAGAGCGGTGAGCTTGGCGTTCCACCATGGTCAGCTTGTCGACCAGGTAGTCTTCCATCCCGATGAACGGCTGCAGGTCCAAGGATTCCGCCGGTTTAACCTGGGCCAGGACAAACAGCTTCGAATGGCAGTATTTACAAATCTCCCTGTCCAGGGAGTTCAATTTGCCGCATCTTTGGCAAAGCACGAAAGGCACCTCTCAGGAGGCGGGGGCGTCCCGGAACGGGGGCTCTCCTGCCCAAAACTTTTATTCGTAACGGTAAAAGCCTCTCCCGGTCTTTCGACCGAGGAATCCTGCGTCCACCATCTTAATTAACAGTGGGCACGGCCGGTACTTCGGATCGCCCAATCCCTCGTGAAGCACGTTCAGGATGAACAGGCAGGTATCGAGCCCGATCAGATCCGCCAGAGTCAGGGGGCCCATGGGGTGATTCATGCCCAGCTTCATCACCGTATCGATCGCTTCCGCGCCGGCCACACCTTCCATAAGGCAGTAGACGGCTTCGTTGATCATGGGCATGAGAACGCGGTTCGATACAAAACCCGGATAATCGTTGACCTCGACAGGAGTTTTCCCCATTTTGGATGCCAGGTCCATGACCCCGGAACAAACGTCGTCGCCCGTGGCCATTCCGCGGATGACCTCGACGAGTTTCATGACAGGAACCGGGTTCATGAAGTGCATGCCGATGACACGCCCGGGATTTTTCGTTCCCGCGGCAAGCTTGGTGATGGAAATGGAGGAGGTGTTGCTGGCAAGGACGGCGTCCTCTGCGACGACTTCCGAAAGCTGATCGAAAATCTTGCGCTTGATGTTGAAGTTCTCAACCACCGCTTCGACAACGATCTGGCATCCTGCCAGGGCATGGATATCGGTGGATGTCGAGATTCTTCCCAGAACGGCCTGCTTCTCTTCAGGGGCCATCCTTCCTTTGTCAACGCCTCGCTGAAGATTTTTATCGATGGTTTTCAACGCCTTTTCGCACAATTCCTGTGAGACTTCCACGAGGATGGTGGCATGTCCGGACATCGCCGCAGCGTGAGCAATCCCGTTTCCCATCGTTCCCCCGCCCACAACTCCAAATGTTTTTACGTCCATCTCGTCTCTCCTTTCGACTCCTGATTTCTCTTCAAGGGTGTTTCGGGGCCGCATCCCGGCAGCGCGTCTGCGGCGTGAACCCTATTCCGGCGCACGATCGCGCAGCTACCTTAGAATAGGCCAAAGGCCGCCGATTCTCAAGCAGGTCGAGGGGCGGGGCCGGTGGTTCAAGACGGTTGCGTCTTGCATCCGGCGGGGGCTTCATCCTAATATTGGGGCCAGGAGGTTTCACATGCGTCGTGGTGTTATTGAATTGATCCTTCTCGTAGTCCTTGGAGCCGGGGTCGGCCTCGCCTACAACGCCCTTTCTCCCCGCACACTCACCGTGGCCCCCAAGCAGGACAGGAGCTACACAGGATTCAGGATGGTGGCGACCGACGAGGTCAAGCTTTACATGAAGGAGAAGCCCGGAACCCTCCTCATCGATGCCCGCGACCCCGAAATTTACAAGCTGGGCCACATCCCGGGGGCGCTCAACCTTCCGGATGATCAATTCAACTCCTTTTATCCCAAAATGAAAACGACTCTCGAGAAGGCCAAGCTCATCATTGTCTATTGCGACGGCGGCTCATGCGGGACGTCGGAGGCGCTGGCGCGCAAGCTCGTGGCCAAGGGCTTTCCCATGGGCGAAATCGCCATTTACGGCGACGGCTTCCCTGGCTGGCTTAAGGGGAAAAATCCCATCATCCGGGACTTGGGTGGTTCCAATTGAACGAACACCCTCCCAGGTTCGCTCCGCAGAATTTCTGGCCGCGGGTCTTGGCTTTCGTCTACCTGTGCCAGGCTGTTTTCTTCACGCTGGCATACGGTCAGCTGGCAACCGGCATTCAGACGTATGCACCGCTTTTAAACCAAGCATGGGCCCGGATGGCCGCCGGGGCCCTGGTCATGCTGAGCGGGCTTTTCGGCCTTGCGGTCCTCTACGGATTTGTGGACCGAAGATGGACATTCAGGATCACGCGCTGGGCTCTCGGAAGCATATTCCTTCTGGCGGCATTGCCCAAGATCCTCCACCCCGCAGGCTTCGCCTTGGACATCAGCCACTACGGTGTCCTTCCGAAGGCCGGGGTCAACATGCTTGCCGTTACCCTTCCCTGGATAGAACTCTTGACTGCGCTTGGTCTTCTGAGCGGACTGACCCGCCGCGGCGGCCTCTTACTCGTCAACCTCTTGCTGATTGTTTTCCTGGCGGCCCTCGCGCAGGCCGGACTCAG
>JARRNO010000270.1:0-2806 GCA_037384885.1 Acidobacteriota bacterium | reverse complement strand
CGGCGGCCGTTCCCCAGGCCGCCCGCGACTACCAGGCCTTCAGCCGGCTCCGGCGTCCCTACCAGATCCTCATGCGGGTGGCGCTTCTGGAGTACGCCCGCACCGGAAACCTCGCCTATTTCGGATATTCGGGCCATTTGCTCCTGAAGAAAATCCAGCATTTTGTGAGGGTCCGCCTGCTGGCTCCCGTAGACTTGCGGATCCGGACCACTATGAGCCGCCTGGATATCGGCAAGGAGGAGGCGGAGGGTTACATCCGCGGCGTGGACGAGGAACGCACCCGCTGGGCCCGGTTCATGTACGGCCGCGATATTCGCGATCCCGGGCTGTACGACATTTGCATCAACATGGAGGAAGCTGAGCTGGTGACCGGGCGGGAGACCTACACTTACGAAGTGGGCGCTTCGGCCCACGCCGGAACGGTCCTTCTTGAAGGGCCGTACCTCGAACCGGAGGAAAAAGAGCGGGTGATGGCTGTTGCGGACGGCGTGCCCGGCGTGAAGAAGGTCGAGTACCGGCCGGGCTACGCGCCGACAATGGAGTTCCTCCCGTCGTAGTGAAAATTGGAGGTGGGAAATGTGGCAAATGGGAATGGGGGGCGACCCCGGGCACACGCTGAAAAATATCAAGGCGATTCTGCAAAAGTGCTCCACGGCGGAGGAGGCCCAGGTCAAGCTGATGCAGCACCAGAACGACCTGGCCCGGCAGCAGACGGAGACATCGTCCAACCTGCTCCAGTTCTCTTCGACAACGGCCCACCACACGAGGGAACAGACAGATATGGCGCGCGAACGGACCGCCCTGACAAGGGAGCAGACCCGGTTGTCCACCCGGAGTACGGAGCTTTCCAATATCCGCACCGACCTGGCGCGGGAGCGGTCCTTCCTCTCCAGCCAGCGGAGCGACCTGGCCGTTCAACGGACGGAAATGTCCCGCCGCCGGACCTCGCTCGCCGAGGGGCGCAGCAAGCTCGCCGAGAGGCGCACCGACTACTCTCGCGAGCGAACGGAACTGGCGCAGAACCGGACGGACCTGGCCATGCAGCGGACGCAAATGTCGAACGACCGGACCACGCTGGCCCGGGAGCGCACGACGTACTCCGTCACGAGAAACCGCCTTGCCGCCCAGCGTACATGGCTTGCCCGCGGGCGGACCTACCTGGCTTTTATTCGGACGGGACTGGCCTTCCTCGTCTTGTCAGTCTCGCTCTTCCGCTATTTCGGACCCTCTCCCTGGACGCCGTTTGACGCGCTGATCGGGCTGATAAGCTTTGGAGCGATCCTTTACGGCGTCCACGGGTTCAGGAAAGCCATGCGGACCGACAGCAGACTCGCGAAACTGCTGACGAGCGATCCGGCCATGAAGGACCTGGCTTGACCCGGCTCTCTATAGCTGCCCGGTTTCGCCCGTCCGGGATATGATTCGGGCGGGCTTTTGTCTGGACCGGCCGCATGCGGGAATCTTCGTCAGATGTGATCGTTCTCACATCATCCATATTGACATGGAACCCGTGGCAAGGTAGGGTAAATTCAATACCGTCATTTCAGGGGAGGGGCTGAGTCGGCGGTTGACTGCTCTGGGCATCTCTGCATCCTTGTGCAGGGAGCTTCGCCGGACCGCCGGGAGGTGTCACGTGAACCGTGAATTGCACCCCGCCCTTCCCATCCCGGAGACCGCAGCCCGCCTGCCGCGCCGGCGCAGAAGGAGCGTATGTCTGGGCCTGCTTGTCGTCCTGTCCCTGGCCGTCTTACCGATTGCAGCTCGTGCGGGTTCTCCGCGTGTCCTGAAGGGCCGCTTCACGTCCGAATTGCGCGGCCTTGGAGCCGCGCCCCTGGGGATCGCCTCAGGGTTCCTGACGAGCGGAGGCCTGGCCTGGAACCTGGCCCGTCTCTACCAGCATCAGATGCCCTCCAGCCTCGATCTTGGATCGGCCGTCCGGGGCGACGAGGTTTACAAGGTGATCGTGGATTTCACGCTCGTCCACAGCTTCTGGGGCGGCTGGGAGCTTTCCGAGATGAAGATCCGCTACGAATTCAGGGATAAGACCCAGGTTCACGGAAAACAGTTTCTCATGGCGGACGACCTTCAGGACGGAGGCGTGGTGACGTGGCGGAACGGGCACTGGCAAGGCGGACCCGCGGGCTGGAAACCGCCGGGGGATCCTAAGATTTCGCTGGATTTCGGCCGTGCGTCCAACGGCAAAAGGTCCTTCAAGTTCAGCATCCGCGTGCTTCACCCCCTGCAGGCCACGGGTCGGTCGGTGATCAGGAGCCCCATGGGCGAAGTCCTGATGACGTGTGACCACGGAAGAGAACATATTGTCCCGAAAGGCCCGGCCTTCGCCAACGAGATGGCCGCCGCATCCAAGGGACAGAACAGCCCCATCGCCCAGCTCATGGTCCAGACCCAGCAGGCCATGAAGAACATCGGGAAAATGGATATGGGCAGCCGCAACGAGACCATGAGCTGGGAGCAGGATTTCAGCGGGACCGCCTGGGGAACCAAGGTGGCCGTGGACGAGACAATCACAGTGCTCACCGGCGCTCAGTCCTACCAGTCGGTCGAAATCATGCTCCCCGGCGCTCTAAAGGCCAACGCCGGTGGACCGTACACAGTAGTTCGGGGAAGCCGTGTACCGTTGAACGGCCTGCGGTCCACGGGGGACGTGAAAACCTCCAAGTGGAGCTTCTACCCCGTTGTGCATTCGGTCAAGCTGGCTGCCGGAGCGTAAAATGATTGGGCTTGGGCGGGTGTCGTCGCGCTGGAGAGTGTGGGTTTTGAAATGACTGTTTCGGACGGGCGGATG
>JARRNO010000269.1:3975-5383 GCA_037384885.1 Acidobacteriota bacterium | reverse complement strand
CCAAGTGCATCGGCTGCGAAGTGTGCGTGGCCGCCTGCAAGAAGATCAACGGCCTGCCGGCGCAGGACCCGCCGCCCCGGAAGGGCGAAAAGCCCGGCGGACTTTCCGCCGACCGCTGGACCGCGGTGATCCGGCGTCCCGGCAACCACTTCGTCCGAAAGCAATGCCGCCACTGCAATGATCCGGCGTGCGTTTCGGTGTGCCCCGTGGGCGCCATGCAGAAGACGCCCGAAGGCCCGGTGATCTACGACAAGAGCCTGTGCATGGGCTGCCGGTACTGCATGCTCGGTTGTCCCTACGGCGTTCCCCATTACGACTGGTCCTCGCCGGCGCCCTCCGTGCGCAAGTGCATCATGTGCTACGAGGCGATGAAATCGGGGAAGATCACGGAGCCGGCCTGCGTCAAGGCGTGCCCGGAGAAAGCCACGATTTTCGGAACGAAGAGCGACATGATGGCCGAAGCGAAAAAGCGGCTGGCCGCACATCCGGACAAGTACATCAACCGGATCTGGGGCGAGAAGCAGGTCGGCGGGACATCGGTGCTCTACCTGTCGGACATCTCCCTTGATTTTCTCGGTTGGCAGGACAGCCGGTACCTGACGGACAAGCCGCTGCCGGAACGGACCTGGGCCGCCCTGAAGCCCGTGCCGTGGGAGTTCCTGGGCATGGGGGCGCTCATGGCGGGTATCTACTGGATCATCGAACGGCGCCGGAAAATGGCGCGGCTGGCCGCGGCGGAAGAGAACGCCCCGGGCGAAAACAGCGCGGAGGACAGCCATGAAGAATAATCGGATCGTCGTCTTTAAGGGAATTCTCTGGCTGTTGACCGGCCTCGCCGCCGCCGTGGCCGTCATCCGGTTCGTTTTCGGGCTCGGCGTTTCCACCGCCTTGACGGACACGACGCCGTGGGGACTCTGGATCGGCTTCGACGTCATGGGCGGCGTGGCGCTGGCCGCCGGAGGATTCGTCCTCGCGGCGCTGGTTCACATCTTCCACCGCGACCGTTACCATGCCGCCGCCCGGCCGGCCATTCTCACGGCCTTCCTGGGATACGGCGCCGTGGTGGTGGGCCTCCTGTTCGACCTCGGGCTTCCCTGGCACATCTGGCACCCGGTGGTCTTCTGGAACATCCACTCGCCTCTGTTCGAGGTGGCGTGGTGCGTCATGCTCTACCTGACGGTGCTCGCCCTGGAGGTCGCGCCGGTCATCCTCGTGAAGACGCATTTTCAGCGCCTCTACCGTTTTCTGACCCGGCTGGCGCTGCCCATCATGATCCTCGGCATCATGCTATCCACGCTTCACCAGTCGTCGCTGGGCTCCATGCTGCTCATCATGCCCTTCCGGGTCCATCCGCTCTGGTACAGCAAGCTGCTGCCCGAACTCTTCTTCGTGTCAGCCGTCTGCCTGG
>JARRNO010000269.1:0-3964 GCA_037384885.1 Acidobacteriota bacterium | reverse complement strand
GCGCCGGGCGGAAACGGACATGCTCTCCGGCCTGGCTCGCATTGCGTCCTGGGCGCTGGCGTTCTATTTCGTGTTCCGGATGAGCGATCTCGCCCTCAATCACAAGCTGGGCCTGATTTTTGCGGGGACGTGGGAAAGCAACCTCTTCATCGTGGAAATGCTCATGTCCACCGTGCTTCCCATGGTCCTCTTCGCCGTGCCGCGGGTGCGCCGGTCCCACACGGCCGTCTTCCTGCTGTCCCTGTGCAGCGTTCTGGGGTTCGTGCTCAACCGGATCAACGCGGCCGGACTCAGCCAGGTCTGGGCCACGAAATCCTTCTACTTTCCGGCCTGGACCGAATTCTCCATCAGCCTGGGTATCGTCTCGGCGTGCGGCCTCGTCTTCTTCTTCATTCAAGAGCATTTTCCGGTGGATCCAGAAGGGCTGAAGGCGGTCGAGGAAGAGCGCGAAAAAATTACGCATGAAACGCCGAAATTCGCCCCGTTTTCTCAGATCTGGCTCGGTGAGGGCTGGCGGCGGGATGCCAAGATCTATTCGCTGCTGTTCGTTCTGGCCCTGGCGTTGGGCCTGACCCTGGCGCCCAAGAGCGAACCCTACCTGGAGCGCCGGGCGCGGCGCGCGGTGGGCCGTGAAATCCTGAAGCTCGGGACGGGCCCCCGTTATGTCTATTTCGACCACAAGAAGCACCAGGACGACGAAGGCGGAAAGAAGTCCTGCCGCAACTGCCACCACCTGAACCAGCCTGGGGACGCCGGGACGCCCTGCATTCTCTGTCACAAAAGCATGTACACGAAGACGGATGTCTTCGACCACGAGGCGCACATCCGGGCGCTCAAGGGAAAGAAATCCTGCGTTCAATGCCACGGAAGCGAAGAGGCCGCGCCGGCCACGGTTAAAACCTGCAAGGACTGTCACGAAAAAGACATGATGGCCGACAATCCCGTGGTCAAGAACTTCGACAGTCCCATGGCGGCTTCGTACGAAACGGCCATGCACAAGATGTGCATTCCCTGCCACGCCAAGAAGGCGAAGGACCCGAAGGTCAACAGACCCGATCTGGGGCGCTGCGGCGCCTGCCACAATGAGGGCACCAAGTCGGAAAAGGCCTACAAGGAAGCCTTCCCGGAGAAAAAAGCCCAGGGAGAGGCATGATGATGGCCATGGAAACGGAAGGCGCCGCCGCCAGAATCCTGGTGGTGGACGATGAAAGAGACATCGTGGATTACCTCATCGCCGTTCTGCAAGACAACGGATATGACGCCGAAGGCGTCTACGATTCCGCGGCCGCGCTGGAAGAACTGCGCCGGCGGCCGCCCGATCTCGTACTGCTGGATGTGATGATGCCGGGACGGACTGGGCTTTCGCTCTTCCAGACTCTGAAGCAGACGCCGCGCCTTGCCTCCATCCCGGTGCTGTTTATCAGCGGCTATTCGCGCGAAGAAGAATTCCACCAGCTGGAACTCGAGGGCCTTGAAAAGCTGGACGGCGAATCGGCGCCGGTCTTTCTGGAAAAGCCCATCCGCGTTCCCGTTCTGCTCAAGAACGTCAAGGCGCTCCTTCAGCGGCCGGGCGGGGAGGCGTGACGTGCCGGACGTCCAGGACCTGATTCACGCGCACCTTTTCGACCAGGCCCCCATCATGATCGCCGTGCTGGACCCCCGGTTCGCGATCGTGGAGGCCAACGCCGCTTTCGAGGAGGCCTTCGGCCCCTGGAAAGGGAAGCACTGCTACGAGGTGCTAAAAGGAAGAAAGAAGCCGTGCGATCCCTGCATGGCGGGCAAGACCTTCAAAGACGGCCGGCTCCGGATCCACGAAGAGGGCCTGGAAACACGGACCGGGGAAAGAAAGCACTTCGTCACCCGCGTCGCACCGCTTGTCCGGCCGGGCCGGGACTCCGAGTCTTACTTGATCTGGATGGGTTCGGCCGTGAACGAAGCCGCCAGCCTCCAGGAAGAAAACGAACTGCTCTTCGAACGGGTGCCCTGCTATGTGAACGTGGTGGACCGGGATCTCAAGATCGTCCGCGCCAACCGGCGGATGCGGGACACCTTCGGAGGGCGCCAGGGAGATTACTGCTACCAGGTCTTCAAGCGCAGGACGGAGCCGTGCGAAAACTGTCCGGTCCTCCAGGTGTTCGAAGACGGCCTGGATCACAAGGCAGACCAAGTGGGGGTGACGTCCAGCGGCGAAGAGGCCCGGTACGTGGTGACGGCCACCCCGCTGGTCAAGGAGCAGCGCCCGTCCGGCGACCGCGTGAAGTACGTGATCGAAATGTCCACGGACGTCACGCACCTGCACCGGCTGGAGAGGGAAAAATGGGAGGCGGAGCGGCTCGCGGCGGTGGGGCGAACGGTTGCAGGACTGGCCCACGGGATCAAGAATATTCTCATGGGGCTGGAAGGCGGCGTGTACGTCATGGAGTCCGGCCTGAAGCGGGGGATCTCGAACCTGGTCAAGGATCTGTTGTCCTTCTCCAAGGGCCGGCTTCCCGTTCTGGCGCCGGCCGATCCGAATGCCGTCGTCCGGGAAATCGTGGAGCTCTACCGGGAAGCGGCTTCCCAGGCGGGCGTCACGATCCGGTCCAGGTTGAAAAAAGGCCTGGCGCCGGCGCCGCTCGACGCGGACGGCATCCACACCTGCCTGGCCAACCTGGTGTCCAATGCGCTGGATGCCTGCCAGATGAGCGAAAAGGACAAGAACCGGATCGATATCCGCACCTTCGAAAAGAACGGAATCCTTGGGTTCGAGGTGGCGGACGACGGCTGTGGGATGGATTATGAAGTCAAGCGGCGGATCTTTACGACCTTCTTCACCACGAAGGGAGCGGGGGGGACCGGAATCGGGCTTCTGACGGTGCAGAAGATCGCGCAGGAACACGGCGGAGACATCGAACTGGAATCGGATCCGGGAAAAGGAACGACCTTCCGGATTCTTCTCTCCCGCGAGCGCCTGGCGCAGTTGGCGGCGGAGAGTGCGGAAAGCGGAGACGGCGCCGAGGGCGATTCGTCCAAAGGCGGCAATGCAGGAGGGGCTCATGGCGAAACCCGGTGACAAGAAGGTTCTGGTCGTGGACGACGAGGAGGACGTGGTTTTCTTCCTGAGCACGGCGCTCGAAGATGCGGGCTTCCGGGTCGAGACGGCGTCCAGCGTGGATGAAGCGCTGAGGAGCATCAAGGCGGCGCCGCCGGATTTTGTGTCGCTGGACATGGTGCTGCCGGGCAAGTCCGGTATCGTGCTCTTCCACGAGCTGAGGAGAAATCCGGCCTGGTCGAAGATACCGGTGCTTTTCGTCACGGGGCACGCCAAGGAGGAGCACGTCAGCCGGGATCTCAACGAAGCGCTGGAGGAGAGCAGCATGGTCGGGCCGGCGACGTATCTGGAGAAGCCGGTGACGGGGGCGCGGTATGTGCGGGCCGTGGCGGACTTGCTGGGCGTGGAGATCGAGGGCGGTGGCGAGGAGGCGGATGCGGGCGATCTGCGGCGGCAAGCCGAAGCGCTGCTGCGCTCGGCGGATTCGGAGACGCTGAAGGAAGCCCTGCGCCTGCTGAAGAAATCTTAGCCTGTTGGCGCGGGTATGGAGGCCGGGCGCGTCGCGCTTCGCGCTTGCCGGTGGCTGCGGAGCCGCTGGCGCTTCGCGCCCTTTCGCTCCGGCCGAATCGCCTGTCGACAAGCAAGCTTGTCTCCAGCCCCTCCATGCCGTCGCGCCGCACTGGCGTGCGGAGCGGCCCCGTCCCGCCTTACGGCGTGTCCACCTGGTACCTCTAACCTTTTCCCTCTCCCATCTACCTGGGCGCGAAGCCACCATCACCCCCCCACCCTTTGAAACGTGCGCCGACAGTCCGGCGTCATCTTCTGCGTCAGGCATCGCGGCGCGACACGCTCGAAGTACACCAGTACGACTCGGTGTCTCGCCGCTCGCCTTCCTTGAATCTGACGGCCGTCCGGTCGGCAGCCGGATTTTGC
>JARRNO010000268.1:0-2521 GCA_037384885.1 Acidobacteriota bacterium | reverse complement strand
CGGGAGGACCGCCGGACGGTGTCGAATCGGCGATCCGGGGCAAGTATGAAGCCTTTCGAGAATTGTTGGGCCTCAATAATGAGTGCCTCGACCTGATCGCCAAGCTCCAGGAGGATCTTCAGTACGTGCCTCCACGGGCGGACGTGGTGGGCGGCAGGGTGAGCGCCGTCTTCCGCAAGACGGAGCATGCCGTTGAAGGGCTGCACCGCTTGACGGGCAGGAGAACGCGAAAGCTGCTCTCCACGTTAAGGCAGCAGCGCGCGGAAGTGGAGACAAGTATTGCGGCCTCACAGGAGTTGGTGCAGCGGCGGTTTGCGGCGCGCCTCTCGGAAATCGGCCGGGAAGATATCGGCGAAACAGGCGACAAGGCGGCGCTGCTCGCCGAGGTGAAAAACAATCTCGGGCTGCCCGTTCCCGAAGGCTTCGTGGTGACGACGGAAGCGTACCGGAGGTTTTTCGGCCTGCCTTTCTGGAAAAGCATCCGGGACCGCGTCCGCTCCCTCGATCCGGCGGATGGGGATTCCTTGTGCCGCGTCTCGCGTGAACTGGAGGAGATGGTTCTTGCTGACCCCCTTCCTGCCGCCGTTGAGGTGGCGGTCAGGGAACGCGCTCGAAGTCTTCCACTTGGAAGGAGCGGGCTGGCGGTCCGGTCCAGCGCCGTGGGGGAGGGCGGCAAGCACTCCTTCGCCGGGCAGTTTCTCAGCCTGTTGAACGTTCCCCCGAGGGATGCCGCGCGGGCCTACAAAGAGGTCATCGCCAGCCGCTTCAGCGAGCGGGCGCTCCACTACCGCCTCTCCAACGGCCTTCTCGAAGTGGACAGCCCGATGGCTGTTCTTTTCATGGAGACCATCCAGGCCAAGGCTTCCGGCATTCTTTACACGCGGGATCCCAGCGACCCTCGGAAACAAAAGGTGCTCATCAGCGCGACGCTGGGATTCGGTCGCGATTCGGCCTCGGGGCGCGCTCCCGCCGATCTCTTCATTCTTTCGGGCGGGCAAAACACACTGAGAATAGAGGAGCGCCACATCGCTGCCAAGGAATCAAGGCTGATGCTCCAGGACGGCGGCGGGCTCGCCGACTCCCCCGTTCCTTCAGGCGAGGCGCTGGACCCGGGCCTGGAAGAGGCTGACCTCCTGCGGCTGGCCGGCTGGGGACTGAGCATCGAGGAACACTTCGGCGCCCCGCAAGATGTGGAATGGGCGCTGGATTTCTCCGGGCAGCTCTGGATTCTCCAGGCCAGGCCGCTCGCGCTGGCGCAAGCCGTCCGAAGCGGAAAAAAAGCGCCGCGCGGCGAGGCGCCGCTTGCGGAGGGCGGGAGAACAGTCTTTCCGGGGCGGGCCGCTGGCCCGGCCTTCGCGGCTCAATCCTCCGAGGCCTTTGCAAACGTGCCCGAGGGGGCCGTCCTCTTTCTCCGTCAGCCGACTCCGGAAATGGTCAAAGTTTTTCCCAAGATTTCGGCCCTCGTTGCAGAAGGGGGAAACATCACGGGGCACGGCGCCGCGTTGCTGCGCGAATTCAAAATTCCTTCGGTCTTTCAAATGGAAGGGGCCGCGGCACAGGTCTCGAGCGGACGGATGGTGAGCCTGGATGCCGTACAGGGGCGCATTTACGAGGGTGCCCTGTGGCCGGTTTCGCCCACTGGGCAGAGGCCGGCCGCCGCCGCGCTTCCGGAGCCCGGAGACCCTATCAGCCGGCGGATGCTGACACTTCACCTTCTCGATCCCGGCGCCTTCAATTTCAGGCCGGGGGGCTGCCGTTCGGTCCATGACATCCTTCGCTACATCCATGAGAAAGCTATCGATTCCATGTTCGGAATCAACGATGCGGCTGTGCATGTGCACAAGGAGGCCTCCCGGAAACTGGCCTCCCCCATACCGGTCAATTTGTACGTCCTCGATCTCGGCGGCGGGGTTCGCGCCGGAGACCCGGATTCGGGGGAGATCCTCCCGCAGGACATCGTGTCGCGGCCTTTTACCTGCTTCTGGCGCGGCGTGTCGCATCCGCAAGTGGCGTGGCGCCGCGGGAGAGCGCCCAGCCTCAAAGGCCTGGCATCGGTCATGGCCGGAGCCTTTTCTTCGCAGGCCGCACCCGGCAGGCGCCTGGGGGAGTGCAGCTATCTGCTCGTGGCCGGGGAATACATGAACCTGAATTCACGGATGGCCTATCACTTCAGCCTGGTGGATGCGTGTGTTTCTGAATCAAGTAACAACAACTACGTGACGTTCCGGTTTGCGGGAGGGGGCGCCACACGCCGGCGCCGGGACCTCCGCGCCGGTTTTATTGAAGCCTGCCTGGAGCATTTCGGATTCCAGGTGGACCGCCGCGGGGATATCGTCAACGCTTGGTACCGGAAGGGCCACGCGGAGGATGTGGGCGAGAAGCTGGACGTCCTGGGCCGGCTGATGGCCTGTTCAAGCCAGCTTGACATGTACATGAGCGGCGAGGACGCCATGCGGTGGTACATCCGGCAGTTCATTGCAGGGAACTATCACTTCAGGCCGGATGGAAAGGAAAGTCCCGC
>JARRNO010000267.1:0-4926 GCA_037384885.1 Acidobacteriota bacterium | reverse complement strand
CGAGGGTGACGCCGAGTGGCCCCCCCGCCCGACGCATCCATTGTCATGTAATGGTTCGAGCCGGACTTCCCGGCGAATGCATTCTCTTCGATCCACGTGACCTCGGCTTTCATCGAAATCCTCGAAAAAAGAAAGGCGCCGCCCGCATAGAACGGCGCCTGCCAAGCTCCTGAGAAGGATTAACCGCCCGCCTACTGTTGCTGGGCGGCCGTGGCGCCCGCGCCGCTTGCTTCTTCGGGCAGCGGAGTTACCGTCAATGTATGGGAGGCGGCGTCGAAATCAAGCCTCGCATCGGAGATAGCGAGCTCGTATCGATCTCCCCTGATCTCAACCTTGCCGGTCAGAGTGGTGACACCCTTCTTGAACCCGGCTTGCTTACCGTCAACTTTGACCCACGGCATGTGATCTTTAGAAAAGCCTACGGTCATGCTCCTGCGAACAATGATCAGCAGGGGACGGCCGCTCGTACAGGTCAGGAATCCCTGGCCCTTCAACTGGTAGTAACTGTTTCGAATTTCCCGGCCGTCTCCCAGATGGTAGACGTCTTTCGTCGAGTACCGGTTGCTCCACTTGATCCCGTGGTTTCCGATGACACCGGTAAGGTTGAGTTTTACGATGAGTCCGTCCGCCTTGAGAATCTGATCGAGGAAGTTTTGCTGCTGAGACTTGATCTCCTGCACCGCTTCTTCGGCCTGTTTCTGCAGCTGGCTCATATCCAGGAAGGCCGTATCGGCCGGCGTCACTCCTTTCGTGACTTCTTCAATCACGGGTTCCAGGCTGTCCCTGGACCCCTTCTGAAACATGACTTTCCAGTCTTTCCCCGTCTCATCGAGCGCCAGGGCGAGGGCGCATCCCGAAAACGCCCAATGCGTGGCTTCCGTCTCGGGTTGGGTTGGTTTAAAGCTCTCGATTTGCTTAATCAGATCTTGTTCAGCTTCAGCACGAGCGCTGACGGCCATCGCCTGGTAGGCTGCGTACTGCGAGATGCCGTCGTCCACCTCGTGCGTCCATTCATATTTTGCGATGGCGGGCGGCAAGAGGGCCTGGCGCTTTTGCCTGATTTGAAGAAAAGCGGCCAGCAGGGGCGCAGCCTGACTCTGGCCGGCCCCGACCATTTTCGCAAGGAGGCGGTTTTCCGCCATGGCCAGAGCATTGGCGTTGGCATTCAGATAGGGGTAGGTTCCGGAGGAGAGTGGGGAGGCTTGTACAAAGTTCTGATAGGGCTCAAAAACATCGAAGGCCGATCGGTACAATACCCCCACTGCAGTGGCCTGATCCTTCGCCGATGTGAGGGCCTGGACGTTGAGCCATGCAGCCAGCCTGTCCACTACGGGCATGACGGCGTCGGCGGGCGTCGTACCGGGTGGAATGGGCCCGAGCGCCACACGCGGCATGGAAGCGAACGGCTGCGTGAAACCTTTCGGAATGGAACTGGTATTGAGAAGAAGGCCCTGCCCGCTGTCCGCGTCCCAGATGAAGATCGGTGTTTTTTCAAATTCAAACCCCGGCCAGATCTTCGAATCGGCCTTCGGAGCATTCTGCTCTGCGGCTTTCAGAATGGGAAGAATCCGGTTGAATACAGCGGGAACCTGTGCCCCCGTTCCCAAGGAAAGAAACATGATAACCGTTGATAGAACGACGCAGGTGGAAGTTCTGATCTTTGACATGGTTCCTCCTCCGTCAGGTATTTTCGCGCACGCGGGGTTCAAGTTCAAGATGCTGAACCGTCTTTTCGCGGGCCGGTGGTGATTTGGGGCAAATGGGGAACCGGTTGAGGGGCACGTTTTCAATTGAGGGGTTTGGGATGCCGGCGCGCGCTTTCGATGGAAGGCGTGATAGGATATAGTGGTCGCAAGGGAGCCATGTTCTTCAAAGATCAGCAGGTCGGAAAATACCGAATAGACAAAGTTCTCGGGAACGGGGGCTTCGGTGCGGTGTATCTTGCGGAAGACACGCTGATCGGGAAACAGGTCGCTCTCAAAATCCCGCACCGGCAAAATGTGAAACCAGAGGAACTGGTCGCCGAGGCCAAGGTGATGGCCCTTCTCAACCACCCGAACATCGTGTCGGTTCTCACGGCGGATCAGGACACCAAGAGCGGTTACTTCTTTATCGTCATGGAGTTTGTCGAGGGTGAATCTCTGGCGGACAGGCTGACGCGGGAAGGCGCTGTCTCGGAGGACAAAGCCCTTCAGTGGGGGATCGAAATCGCTCAGGCTGTGGAATACGCACACGCCAGAAATGTCCTGCATAGGGATTTGAGGCCCTCCAACGTCCTGCTGACGAAAGACGACCACGCAAAGGTTGTGGATTTTTCGATTTCGAGGCTTCTGGAGAAGATTCCCTATGCGAGCACGCGCGTGGGTTCCCCTCCCTACATGGCACCGGAGCATTTCCAGGGTCGCGCCATCCTCGCGTCAGACATTTATTCCCTGGGCGTGATGATGTACGAAATGGTCACCGGGGTCCTTCCCTTCTACGATCTAAACCCGAGCCGCATTGAAGAGCTGGTCGCGTCGGGCCGGTTCACGCCGCCCAAGAATGTCAGCAAGCGCTTGAGCGACATCATCGTCAGGGCGATGGCCCGGGACCTAACCCAGCGCTACCGGAACGCCGGTGAGCTTCTCGAAGATCTGAAGCAACTGCGACTCCGGCCTGCTCGCCAGCGGGAGCTCTCGGATATCCGTTCGAGGATAGAGGCAAGAGAGGCTCCCAAGGAATCCTTCTGCTTTCACTGCCGGCGCCCCCTCCCCAAAAGGGCCATGGTCTGCCCTTCCTGCGGTCAGAAACAGTAGCGAGCCCCCGCTGGTGCTCTCCGGCGTCGTTTGGGGGAGTGATACCGGTGGACAGCCGGACCGAGTTCGGCGTTGCGCCGGCCAGGCTCTTAACTTATTTTATAAAAAGCAGACGGTTAGGAGGAACGGCATCATGAGCTTGATCATCGTGGCAAACCGTGAACCACTCAGGGAAGACGGCGGAAAGTGGTCCCCCTCGGTAGGCGGCCTGACGACTGCGCTTCTGCCCGTTCTGGAAAAGCGCGGAGGAAAATGGATCGGCTGGGGAGAAAAAAGGGCCCGCGAGGAGCCGGTTCTTTTTTATCCTGAAGAAGAGGCGAGGATTGAAATCCGGCGTCTGGTGCTTTCCGAGCGGCAACTGGCGAACTACTATTATGGGATGGCCAACAGGGTCCTGTGGCCCCTGTCGCACTATTTCATCGAAAGAATGAACCTGCGCCGCGGTTTCTACGAAGACTACCGCCGCGTCAACCGCACCTTCGCCCATGAGACGATTCAAGCTATGGGCCCGAATGAAACGGTGTGGGTTCAGGATTACCATCTCATGCTGGTGCCGGAGTACATCCGGAGAGAACGTCCGGGAGCAAGGATCGGCTTTTTCTACCACATCCCATGGCCGGCGCCGGAAGTTTGGCGCGTTCTTCCCCAGGCGGAGCACCTTCTGGAGGGACTTCTCGGCGCTGATCTCGTCGGGTTCCACATCCAGGAGTACGTCGACAATTTCCTGGGCGCGGCGTCGACTCTGCTGGGGGCGGAAGTCCGGGGCAACACCGTGAAGTGGAAGGGCCGCAAGGTCCGGGTGGAAGCGCATCCCATTGGAATCGACGCCCATTGGTTTCGACACATGTCCTACCGGCCCGAGGTCCGTTTCGAGTCCATGCGCCTGCGCCGGGAATCCTCTGAAAACACCATCATTCTCGGGGTGGACAGGCTCGATTACACGAAGGGGATTCTTGAAAGGCTTCTGGCTTATGAGCAGTTCCTGAGGTCCAATCCCCGCTACAGGGGTAAGGTGACCTTTTACCAGATTGCAACACCGAGCCGGACCCGCGTGGAATCCTACCGGCAGCTCAAGCGGCAGGTGGACGAAATCGTCGGCCGGATCAACGGGTCCTTCATGCGTCAGAATTGGGTGCCGGACAAGGTCGTCAAGGGCCTGAAAAGAGCGTTGGACATGCCCGAGCGGGAGCGATACTCGAGGCTCTCTTCATTAAAGAAACGGGTGGAAGCCCTGGACGTCTTTCACTGGGCGGAAAAATTCCTCGACTCTCTGGAGACTTGAAACAGGGAAAACGGTGGCCGCCTTTTGAGCCGCTTCTGTTATCCTGAAGTGCCCGGCGCTCTGTTTTTAATATCGGATTTGCCGGCGGGAGAGCTCTCGCATGCGGATTCGCTGGAAAAAGTTCGCTCTTTGGTCGGTGGGGGGCATTCTCGCCGCCGCCGGAATTACGGCCGCTCTTCTGTTGTGGTCGCCTTTGCCGACGGTTGTACTCCGGTCGGTTCTCAGCCATGAAATCAAGCAGCTGGGGGGCTCTCTGACCGTATCCAATAGTTCGGGAAGCCTTTCCGAGGGGATGGTGCTGCAGGGCGTCGCCCTCAAGATTCCCGGGAAACTGGATTTAAGCGCCAGGCGAGTTGATTTCCGGATGGATATCAAAGCGCTGATCGTAGGAGTGGTGCGTGTCAGACGAATGTCGGTCGACGGACCGGACCTGCAGGTTTTCAGCGGAGAGGCGGGCAAGGGAGGCGCTCCCGGAAAGGGACTCGAATTACCGCTGTGGCTGACAGTGAGCGCACCCTCCGTCCGGGTGGCGGATGGAAAGATATCTATCCGGCGGGGGGGCGGCAAAACGACGTTCTCCCAGGTTGACGGGGTCCTCGGGCTGGGGATCTACCTCGGCCGTGTTCATCTGGATACGACTTCCCTACACTTAAAGGCGCCCCAGCTTCTGCCGGAAACCCTTGTCCTTTCCGGCCGTGCAGAGATGTGGGGACGCCGGTTGCGGACGAAAATGTCGATCAGGCGCGGCGCCGCAGTTTCACGCGTGCAAGGAGTCCTGGCGTCAGGTGGTCCCAAGGGGCCTGATGTGTTGGGAAGCATCATCTTTACTCATTTTCCGCTTGACCTTAG
>JARRNO010000266.1:0-3431 GCA_037384885.1 Acidobacteriota bacterium | reverse complement strand
CCGGTTTCTCTGGCACATCAGCGGCAACAACCTCACGCTGGACATCCCGGCGAGGCTCAAGCCGTTTATCCGCCCCGAAGGGAACGGCTACACCGTCTCCCTGCCCGAGCACCAGGCTCCCCGCATGATCTGGCAGAAGGACGGGCTCATTTTCCGCTGGCAGACGGGCCAGGGAAGCAGCGATGTCTTCGCCACTTACAGCCCGCCTTCTTATCCGCTCGGGCCGGGCGACGAATTGAAGATCAACGTCTACGGCGTCAAGGACATGAACCAGGACGTGGTGGTGGACCCGAAGGGCTACGTCACCTTCCCGCTTCTGGACAAGGTCCACGTGGCCGGCCTCACCGTCAATGAGACCCAGCACAAGCTCGAAGGATTGCTGGGCCAGTACATCAAGTGTCCCCAGGTTGATGTCCAGCTCGTGGAATACGGCAGCCGCTTTTTCAACGTGCTGGGAGAGGTCACCAATCCGGGGCGATACCCCATCAAGGGCGCCTTCCGCCTGCTGGACGCCATCAGCCAGGCGGGCGGGTTCACGGACAAGTCCGGCGACATCGAGCTGCAGCGCCGGAACGCCGAGGGCAAACTGGTGACGAAGATCTTCCCCAAGAACGAGGTGCTGGCGGGCGGCAACAGCAAGGCCAACATTTACGTGATGGACGAGGACGTGATCAACGTTCTGCCCATGAAATCGATCTACGTGTCGGGCGAGGTGAAAAACCCGGGAGCGTTCCTCTATAATGATCAGATGACGCTGTTGCGCGCCGTCGCCATGGCTGGCGGATTCACGCAGTGGGCCAAGAAGGATAAGGTGGATATTCTGAGGGACAACGGGAAGGGCGGCACTGAGACGATTCACGTCGACCGCGTCCTGCTCGACCACCGGTGGTGGATTGCCGGCGTCACGCTTGTCTTCGTGGTGGCCGGTGCGCTTTACGCCTTTCTCGCCACACCCATCTACTCGGCAACGGCCGAAGTCAAGGTGCAGAGCCAGTCTCCACAGATTCTCGGCGGCCCGAACCTGGTGGGCACCAACAACTGGGCGGAGCAGCAGAAATTCTACAACAACCAGTCCCAGATCATCACCAGCCAGGCCGTGATGCAGGAAGCGGCCAAGCGGCTGAAACTCAAGGACAACACCGCCTTTGGCGGGAGCAGCGACCCGGCGAAGGCGCTTGCGGGCATGGTCAAAGTGGACCTGAAGCGCGAAAGCTCCATTTTCCGCATCACCGTCTTTACTCCCCACCGCGAGGACGCGGCGCTTTTCGCCAACACGATCGCCCAGGCCTACGCCGACCACAGCCTGGACACGGCGCTCTCCTTCGTGAAGAAGGCGAACACCATCATGGCCGAGCAGGCGCAGAAGCTCCAGCGGGAATACGAAAAGGAGCAGAAGGCCTACAGCTCCGCCCTCGCCAAGAGCGATTCCTACTTCCCCCAAAACCAGAAGGACATTATCGACAAGCGCATCGAAGCGCTCGAGCTCAAGCTCAACGATGTCAACGTCAAGGAAAACGAGCTGTCGGCCGTCATCGGCCAGATGCGGGCGTGGCGAAACAAGGGCGGCGATCCCCTGTCGCTGGCGGCCGTGGCGCAGGATCCGACAGTGCAGCAGATGGCCCAGCAGTACAACAAAGGTCAGCAGGAGCTGAGCAAGCTGCTCAACAAATTCACGCCGAAGCACCCGGAGGTCATCAAGAAAGAGCATGAGTTGAAAGCCCTCCAGAAAAGGATCGGCCAGCAAGCCCAGGTGGTCCTCTCGTCGTACGTCAACCAGTATCAGGCCCTTGAAGCGGAAGCGTCTAACCGGAACGCGGATCTCGCCAAGCTGAAAAAGCAGGGGCTGGATCTGACCGAGGGCGCCAGCCAGACGCAGCTCCTGGCCACAAGCGGCCCGGCCATCAAGAAATACATGGACCTCATGTACGACAAGATGCGTGAGCTGAATCTTTCGGCCACGCTGCTTTCCAACAACGTTCAGATCGTCAACCCGGCCGATCCGCCGGGCGGGCCGGTCAAGCCGAACAAGAAAATGATCCTCATCCTCTCCTTCATGCTCGGACTCATGGGGTCGGTGGGGAGCGTGGTCGCCTTCCAGTACTTCGACACGCGGATCCGCTCGGTGGAGGACATCGAACAGTCGCTCGGATTGAACCTTCTGGCCATGGTGCCCGTGCAGCGCCCGGAGACGGAGCACGCCTCCATCGAGTCCTACCAGACGCTGCGCACGGCGCTCATGTACGCCAGCCAGAACCAGCAGAAGAACGTCATCCTGGTGACGGCGGCCAATCCCCGCGAGGGCAAGAGCACCATCGTCGCGAACCTCGCCAACGTTTTGGCCCAGGCCGGCGATCGCGTGCTTCTGATGGATTGCGACCTGCGCCGGCCCAGCCTTCACCATCGTCTGAACGCACCGCCCGGACACCGCGGACTTTCCAACTTCATGGCCGACAAGGAAAGTAAGATCGAGGATTTCCTCGTTCCCGGGCGAAGGCCGAATCTCTGGGTGCTCTTTTCGGGACCGATACCGCCCAACCCGCCCGAAATCTTCTCCATGAAGCGCTTCCGGCAGCTCGTGAACAAGGTGAGCAAGGATTTCGACTGGGTGCTGCTCGACTCCCCGCCTTGCCTGTCCATCACCGATGCCCAGATCCTGTCGCGCCTTGCTGACCTCGTTTTGCTCGTGGCGCGCTACAAGGACACGAAGCGACCCATGCTGGAACGGGCCATCGTCACGCTCGAACGCCTTCAGGCTCAAATCGCCGGCGTGGTCCTGAACGCCGTCGATTCCAAGTCTTCCTATTATTACGATTACTATTACGCCAACCACTATTACTACCGCAATGGAGAGCCTCCGAAGAAGCTGCACTGGCTGCTCGGGCGGGATCCCGGGCGCCGCAGGGGCAAGTCCCCCTGAAAATCCCTTGACTCGGGAGGCGTGTAGGACGTATGTTAACTGACAGGAGGATTTTCATGAAGAAGTGGCTGCTCGGGTTGTCCATGACCGCCCTGATTCTATCGGCTGTTCCGGTCTTCGCCTACAACGGGCAGGCCCCCATTTCGCAGGGCGATTTCGCCGTCCTTCTGGTGAAAGCCGTAAATGCGCCCGCGCCGCAGGCCGGATGGAACGCCAATTCCGCCGCCTCCTTTCTTGAAACCAACGGCATCTCGCCGCTGGGCGGCGCCTGGGAACTGAACAACAACCTGAACCAGGCAAACCTGGCGCATGTTTTGCGCAACATGGGACTCGCCATCTACAGCACCGACCCAGACGCCCTGGTGACATGGGCGAAGGCGCTTTCCGTGCTGCATCGCTACGACAGGTTTTTCCAGAAGTACACGATGGTCGCCAGAACCGTGAAAGGCGACACTACGACGCATATTTATACGGGTGTGGCGGACACGTCCAGCGGCGCCCCCGCCGGACCGCC
>JARRNO010000265.1:0-2576 GCA_037384885.1 Acidobacteriota bacterium | reverse complement strand
GCCGCGTTGCGGCCAGTGAGGAAGTAAAGAGCTAGGAGGTTAGGGAGTGTTCGCGGGCAATTCGTTGCTAGCAAAGATTTGAATAGGGTGCCTGCGCAGGGAATCGCGGCTGGAAGCCGCTCCCACGGGGGTCGCTTCGCGGCCAGTGAGGAAGTAAAGAGCTAGGAAGTGAAGAAGTGTTCACGGGCACTTCGTTGCAAGCAAAGATTTGAACAGCGGCCCGTTGCGGGAACGGCCGGTGGGAACCGGCCGCTACGCGCTGCGAAGCGCCGTGCTGCTTCCTCACCCCCTCGCTTCTTCACTTTCTCACTTCCTCACGTCCTCCCTGTGGATAGGCCGCTTGGCGGTCCCGGCTGACGGTTAACAGCGCGGCGTGCCGCGCAACTCACGGCTAACTGCGCGAAGCGCATCGGCCGAAGGCCCACTCAACACGAATCACCAGACACAAGACACTGCGCGCCAGCGCATCCGGTCGCTGGCGGTGCTCGCTGCGGCAGCGTATACTGAACTCAACCCTTTTCCAACCGGGCAAAAAGATCAGGAGGCGGGTATGCGGGTGAAGAACGCGTTGGCAGCGGGACTGTTCCTGGCGACGGCGACGGCGACGGCATTGTGGGGCGCGCAGCCCCTCAAAGTGGTTTCCGCCGGGCCTACCCGGGAAATCTACAACCTGTCCCAGGCGAATGAAATCCGGGTCCAGTTTTCAAAGCCCATGGTCGTCTTGGGTAAGGTCCCCAAAGTCGTGAACGCGCCCTATTTCCACCTGAAGCCCGCCATCCCGGGCGAATTCCGCTGGGCCGGCACCCGGCTTCTGATCTTCACCCTCGACGCCAAAAAGCCGCTTCCGCTTGAAACGACCTACACGGTCACCATCGACAAGACCGCAAAGGCGCTGGACGGCAGCACGCTTGGCGAGCCTTATACCTTTTCGTTCACCACGCCCACCGTCAAACTGGGGTACATCCCGTGGCGCCGCTGCTACAGGAACGGCGGCCGGGCGACCGGCAATCTCCTGATGCTGGTCAGATTCAACCAGGCCGTCGATCCACAGGCCGTCCTGGCCCATCTCCAGGTTCATTTCATGCCGCACAACCAGCAGTGGAGCCAGCCGGTCCTGGACGACAAGGCGATCGAGGCCGCCAAGAGTCTCGCCCCCGGCGCGGTGAAGGCCTTCGAAGCCAAACGCAGCCGTGTCCTGAAGACCGTGACATCCAATGCGCCCGTCAAGTTCCGTTTGGCAAAGGACTGGGACCACAAGCTCTGGAAACCTTCGGCCAACCTGGTCGTCCTGGAAACGCAGACCCCCCCGCCGCCCGGCGCCTGGCTGGAGCTGGCGACGGATGGGAAGCTCCCCGGAAAAGAAGGCCGCGCCACGTCGGGGCAGTCCCAGACTATTATCTACAGAACCGCGCCGGCGTTTTTCGTCAAGGGACTTTATTGCAGCTCCCAATGCCCGAAGGACTATTACAATACCGTGAACTTGACGGTGGACGTGACCGCCAAGAGACTTCAAGACCACCTTCGCATCTACGACATCAGCGAGCCGGACAAGAGGGTTCCGGTCGGCCTCTCCCCCGTAACCGCGAAAGACAGCGAAGGGGACACAGGCCCGTCTTGGAGCTCCTCCATCAGCTTCGACAGCCTGGGCTTTTCTCCGGAAGCGGACCACACGTACCTGCTCGTCGCCGGGCCGGATCTGGCGGCGAGGGACGGTCAGACACTGGGCTACACCTGGGCGAAAATCGTGGATTACTGGCACGATCCCGCGTTCCTGAGCTTCGGCGGCGGACACGGCGTCTGGGAGACCACCAGCGGCACGCAGCTTCCCTTCTACGCCAGGAACTTCCAAACCATCTGGGAGTGGGTCGAGCCTTTGACCCCAGACCGGCTGGTGCCGGCGGCGTTGAAGGTGGAAGGATACAAATATCCTCCAAGCTGGACCCTCCACCCGTGGGGCGACAGCCTGGATACAACCGAAAGCGATGCGGCGAAGATCCCCGATGTCCCCGCCAAGACGCGAACGCTTTCGCCCACGCCCGACGAAACGCAGAACTATGGGATCAACTTGAAGGGGCGCCTTTCGAAACAGGGGACGGGCCTCGTGTGGCTGGGCGTCGAGGGGCAGGAGCCCATTCCCAAAGCCGCATTCTCGGTGGGCCAGAGGAGCGCCACCGCCTCTTTGATCCAAGTCACGAACATGGGCGTCACGGTGAAGGACAGCCCTCTCAACACGCTCATTTTCGTAACAACCCTGGACAAGGGCGCGCCCGTGGCCGGCGCCCACGTGGAAATCCGAAGGCTGAACAACAAGATCTTCTGGCAGGGCGAAACGGATAAAAACGGTCTGGCCCTCGCGCCCAACACCAACTTCTGGCTGGGCAGAAGCACCAACGGCCCCCGTTTCATCGTCCTCGTCCGGAAGGACGGCGATACAGCCTATGTGGAGAGCAACTGGAACGAGGGCATCCAGTCCTGGAACTTCAATCTCGATTACGACCTGAGCGAGGCCAAACCCATTTTACGAGGCACCGTCTTTGCGGACCGGGGCGTTTACAGGCTTGGGGAAACCGTCCACC
>JARRNO010000264.1:0-4538 GCA_037384885.1 Acidobacteriota bacterium | reverse complement strand
TAGAGCGTTTAGGGTCAACCCGCGGTGCGCGCCGCGCGGCGCGGGGGGGCCAGAACCCGCACAAGACCCCGGTGCGCGTTCAGGGATGGCTGGAAAGGCGGTTGCGGCCTTCCCTTTTGGCGCGGTAGAGCGCCTTGTCGGCGAGATGGACCAGCTCCTCGGCGTTGGCCGACGGGGACGAAGAGGACGAGAGCCCCAAGCTGACGGTCAGTTTGATCCGGTCCGCCCCCTCCCGCGGAAAATGGGAGGCTTCCACCACTTCACGGATCCTCTCGCCCACCCGCGCAGCCTCCCCGTTGGGGCAGGAGGGGAGGATGACGGCGAACTCCTCGCCGCCGTAGCGGCACGTGATATCCACCTCCCGGACCGCACCGCTGATGCACGCCGCCATGTCCCGCAGCACGCGGTCCCCCATGGGATGGCCGTAGGTGTCGTTGATTTTCTTGAAATGGTCGATGTCGGCGATCAGCAGGGATACAGGCGTCTTTTCCCGCCGGGATCGGCGCAGCTCGAACTCCAGTTGCTCGCCGAAATGCCTCCGGTTGAACAGTCCCGTGAGCGGATCGCGCATGGCCTGTTCCTGCAGCATGGTGTTGACGAATCCCAATTCCATAAGCGCGGCGGCCTGCCCCAGAAAGAACGCCGCTTCCTTCCTGTCTTCCTCGGGAAAGGGGTTATCTTCCCGGCCCACCAGGCCCACGACGCCGTAAGGGTCCTCCTTGGTCGCCAGGGGCTGGAGAAAGGCCACGCGGTCCGCGGGAAAGGATTCCTCGGCGTGGAGAAGCGGCATGGCGGTCTCCTTGCCCGTCGCCCCTTCCAGATAGAGCGATTTCCGCCCGCGGGTCATGATCCAGTAGGACCAGGTGTCGCGCTCCAGCCGCTCGAAGTGTTCCGGGCCCTGGAAGCGCTTGGTGACGAGGGCGTAGAGGTTGGCCTCCTCGTGCTGGATGACGGCGAAACCGTAGAGCGCCGGCAGGAGGTCGAAAAGGGTGTCCAGGGCGAGGCCGGCGATTTCGAGCGGGTCGGGCTCCAGGAGCATGCGCTGCAGGCCCCGGACCACCCGGTCCTGGCGCCCCTGCATCTCCTCCAGCCTCTGGCCGTGCGCCGCAAAGCTTTCCCAGCCGTCCAGGATCCGCGCGCAGCGGCTCAGCAGCGCCGAATCCCGCTCGTCGAAGGGCCGCCCCGATTCGCGGTGCGCCGCCAGAAGGCCCCTGACCTCGCCGCGATGAAGCACGGGAACCACCGCCACCGCCAGGGGAGCGGATTCCGCGCGGAGATAACCAAGCGCCTGGGGGTGGACGGGATCGGCCGCCACGTCCCGCGCCGCTGGTCCCACGCGACGTCGAGCCCGGGGTTGCACGCCGCCACCCGCCACGCGTCCCTTCCTTTTACCAGCAGGGCCGTTCCCCGCGCGTCCAGGACCTGGCGGGAAAATCCGAGGATCTGGCTGGAAAGCGCTGTAAAGTCGGGGAGCTTGTGCCCGTTCGACAGGCCCTCTGCAGGCTGGTAGCGCGTCTTTCCGCCCCGGGGCCCTGCTCCGTGCGCGGGCCGGACGCCGTACTTGTGGTAGAGCACGCCGAACAAAGCGCCGGCGAGAAAACTCAGGATGATGGACGCGATGACCGCCGTGACCATATGAAATGCCACCCCCACCAGATCAGGATGCCTGCTGTCGCCCCAATGATATCATGCCACCAGTCCAGGGGATCGGGAACCCGGCGGGGCACAAACGCCTGGTGAAGCTCGTCGGTCGCCCCCCAGATCGTCGTAAAACCGAGAGCCAGGATGGAGAGGGGCAACGCGCCCATGCGGGTCCAGGTTCCCTGAAACGCCCGGATGACGAGAAAGGCGAGCAGCGCATATTCGGGGTAATGCAGGAGATTCTGGTCGACCCATGCGGGGACCGGGGGATTGCTCATGGAGGACAAAGCGAAAATCAACGAGAGGTAAAGAACGGGCGGGCCCCAAAGCGACCCGCCCCGTGCGAATTTCATTTTGCGGTCCAGAGCATCAGCCACGCAAAGGCCAACGCCCCCAGAACCATCCATCCCATGGTTTTCAGGACGGACTTGATGAAGGACTTCCGGTCGCGATGCAGCACCGTGGCGAAAAAGAGCGCCACGAGAAACGAGAAGATCAGAAGCGAGAGCATGTGGTCTGCAAGCATCACGTCTTCCTGCCGATGGCGATGTCGAAGGCGTCCATGGCCAGCAGCATGTTCATCAGGCCGGCCGTGACGAGGAACGTGTTCCCATAGCCGTACATCACGTGAATGACCCTGGCCGTCGTGATCCCGCCCCAACCCAGCAGATGGCCCAGGAAGAAGAGGGCGCCCAGCCCCATTTCCGCGATGGCGCCGAGCCGGTAAAGCCAGCTGTCCGCGAAGGGCGTGAACAGGGCGCCGTGATAGACAAGGCCCATGGCAAAGGTGCTCATGACGATGGCGAACAGCGCCAGGCCCCGGCCGCGGCGCCCCAGCATGTAATGCGCCAAGCCCGGGACCAGGAAGGTCAGAAGGGCCGCCGCGTAGGCCTTCCTGTGCTGGAAGGATTGCTCCGGCATCCTACTCTTCCGGCTCCACCGTCAGTTTCACGGCGGCGGCCACTTCGCTGTGAAGCTTGATCTTGATCTCAAATTCGCCGAGCGTCTTGATCGGCTCGTTCAGCACGATTTTCCGCTTGTCCACCACGAAGCCCTGTTGCTTGAGCATGTCGGCCACGTCGGAAACGGTCACGGAACCGTAAAGGACCTCCTGGTCTCCGGCGCGCTTCTGCGTGCTCAGGCTGACGGCCGAGAGCTTGTCGGCCAGTTCCTGGGCCTCTTCCTTCGCCTTGAGCTGGCGCAGTTCGTACACGCGGCGTTCCTGTTCCAGCACCTTGTGGGCGCCGGGGGTGAAACGCATGGCGAGATTCTGCGGCAACAGGTAGTTCCGGGCATAACCGTCCTTGACGCTCACCACCGCCCCCCGTTTGCCGAGGTTCTCCACGTCTTCTTTCAAAATGATCTTCATGGGGAATCTCCTCAGTCCTGGGTAAAGGGAACAAGCGCAAGGTGACGGGCGCGTTTGATGGCCGTCGTCAGTTGTCGCTGGTGGCGCGCGCAGGTACCGGAGATCCGGCGCGGCACAATCTTTGCCCGCTCCTTCAGGTAGCCCTGGAGAAGCCTTACGTTCTTGTAGTCGATGAACGCGATACCGGAATCACAGAACTTGCAGTATTTCTTCCTGCGAAACAGGTAGTCTTTCTTGTAATGGGACCGCTTCTTCTTGCCTTTTGTATTTCTTTTCGTGGCCATCAGATCACCTCAATCCGAATCCGAATCGTCGTTGTTGTCGGACCGCTCCTTGTCTCCCGTGTTCTTCCGCTTGCCGTAGCGCGCTTTCATGCGCGCCTCGGAACGGTGCTCTTCGTCCCGGCGGATGGTGAGAAAGCGCATGACGGACTCGTTGAGCCGCAGGCGGCTTTCCAAACCTGAGATGGTGTCGGTGCGTCCGGATTCGTAGTTGAAGAGGACGTAGTAGCCCTCGTTGAACCGGCGGATGGGGTAGGCCAGGTTCTGCTTGCCCCACCGGTCGACGGCGAGGTTTTCCGCGCCGAAGCGGTCGGTGAGTTCTTTCTGAATGGTTTCGATGGTCTCATCCAGGTCTTTCTCACCCAGGTTGGGCGGTAGGATGAGCATGGTTTCGTACTCTTTATTCATCCTTTCGACCTCCTTGTGGACTGCGCCCCCGCCCACCATGGACGGAGGAAGGATGGCCCGGAGAGTATAGCATGGGCGAAAGCCCCTGTCCAACCTGCGCAAAGGCCGGTCTTGCCGGGGATGCAGAGAGCCGGGACTGAAAAGCAAGCTTTCCATCAGTGCCATTTGACCGTCGCGCCGGCCTTTCGTCCGGAGCGGCCCCATCCCGCTTCGCATCCTGCCAGTAGTTGGCCGTACACAGTCATCGCCTCCGCCCCCCACCCTTTGGGACGTGCGCCGACAGATCCGGCGTCGTCTCCGGCGTCACTGCTCGCCGCTTCACATCCTCGGAGTACACCAGTACGCCTCCGGTGTGGCCGGCTCGCGTTCCTTGGATCCAACGACCGTCCGGTCGGCAGCCGGATTTTGCGATAAAACCGCAAAATCCGATCAAGCAGGAATGCCTTCGCGGGAATCTACCGGGGACGCGCCGCCTTCGGCGGCTAAAGCCCGCATCACTTACCAGTAAACGCCTGCACCGTCAGATAGGCTTGGGTCTGCTGTGTCATGTTCCCTCAGCCATCCTCAACGTAGTCTTCAACTACGCCTGCGTCGGCCTCGGTCGCCTTCCGTGCATCCGCAGGCCCCTCCACCGTTTCGCTCCGATCACCGGTAAGGAATGCGGGCTGCGCTTTGCCTCCCGCCTGCTTCGCGGGCCACCCCCCGAGGAAATGCCGCCGGGATAACGTACGATAAGTTTCGCACATTTGGAAAAGGGGCAGCTCAATCCCTGGTATGTTTAGGCTGTTGAACCACAGGAAACATTCCAGAGGAAAGGAGCTGCCCCATGAGCAATTTGA
>JARRNO010000263.1:0-2589 GCA_037384885.1 Acidobacteriota bacterium | reverse complement strand
ACAGAGGAGAAAGTTTACCGCCTGTGGGAGCGGCTTCCAGCCGCGACTCCCTGCAACGGCAACCCCTCCAAAATGTAGCGGCCGCATCCCTGCGGCCGTCTATTTCCATTGAATCCGGCCGGTGGGAACCGGCCGCTACATTGCACTTCTGCCCTCTTCCCTCTCCCTGGATGCGAAGCAGCCAACTTCCTGGCCGCACCGCGGCCATTGCCCGCCAAATCTTTTAGCCGCCGTCCACCGTCCGCGGTCGTCCGTCAGGCAGCAGACGATTTCTCAGGGACTCAGCTGCCCAAACACATGCCACTTGGGCCGCTTCCAGCTCTCGCGAAACTCCTCCGGGCCGGCCTCCGACGCCCGCCCGGCGCCCTCGTTGCCGTCGAGGAAAACCACCAGGTCGAACTGTCTTTCAGAACTTCCGGCTTGTTCGTCGTAAAGCCTGGCAAACGTGTTGGGAGGCGTGACCGTATGGCCCGCGATTTCCATGACCGGCATTACCAGGCCCTTGAGACCGCCCGCCGGTTCGTAGCCCTTGGCGACCAGTTCGCTGCAGACTACGGCGGAATCGGTTGCGAAGTTGAACTGAAAATCGTAAGGACGCCCCAGGTAATGAAAGGCGCGCACGACGGCGGCCGCCTTCTCCACCGGCCTCAAACGCGGCCTCAGCACGGCGAGGCCGTCGCATTCGCAGGACGTCTGCAGGCTGTTCAAAATGACGCCGGGACCGAGGGCCTCGATGATGCGCACCGCATGTCCGTCTTCAAGTTTCCCGAGGCACTGCGCGTAAGAATCGCCATAGCTTCCGGAAAGGCAGCATTCCAGATCGCCGTCTTGCTTCATTTCCCGCCGGAGCCAGTCCCGGGTCTCCGGGTCTGTTCCGAGTACCTTCCGCTCCTCGGGCGTACCGATGTACAGGGCGGAATGGGTCCAGAAGCCGGGCAGGCCGAGATTGGTGAAAGCCCATTCGCGTCGCTGGAGCAGAATATCGCCTGGCTGGAGGCGCCCGACGAGCGCCTCAACCTGCTCCGGGCGGATGAGCCAGCCATCGCGGACGGGCAGGCGCATGCGGCTGAGCTGAAGCGAGACGCCCCGCTGAATGGGAAACCATGCCTGCACGGCGCTCTTTCTCAAAACGGCCAGGGCGTTCCTAGCCGTGAGCTTGGTCCCCTGGCCCCGTCCCATGCCCCAGAGCGCCTCGGCGTCCTCGCGGATCACATCCATCAGGGCCCTGTTGCGCCCGAGCCCGAAGGTGGGCGCGACGGCCTGCAGCAATGCGAATTCGGTGCCGCGCCCGACGTTGAGAAATCTGAATTTGTAGGCGTCATACGTTCCCGCAGGCAAGCCCATCTCGGGGACGGCGTCATTCAGAACCGGATCGAGGCGGGGCTCCTGCTCGACGGCGGCGATGAAGCCGAGAGCGAAGCGGTATTGGGCCTGGAAGGCAGCCAGGAAGAGCCGGAAGGCCACGGCCCGGCGCACACCCTGGCGCATCCGGATCCACTGCGCGTGCTGGGAAACCGCGCCGTCGAGCGCCAGCGTGCAGTCGAGCGCGCCCTGCCACAGCGCCCACCAGCGCTCTTTGGATTTTCTTGGCATGGAATAGGGATTGTGGGGCGCGGCCGGAGGCGTCAGGGCGTGGCAGTCATCGGCGCAGCCAACGAACGCGGCCAAGCGATTGCGCAGATGCAGGATTTCAGAGGCGTCGAGCGTCCACATAGCTGGCGGGCTCCCCAGGGAATGAGGATATGTTAACACTCTTAGCGGGCGCCCCGCTGAAGAGGTTCACCGTTAGTCATACGGCGCCCTGCTCCGTGTAGCGTCCTTTGCTTGCAAAGGACGGAACTTCCAACGGACCGCCCGCCAAATCTTTTAGCGTCCGACTGCCGTCGTCAGTCCGCCGTCGGGCCGAAGGCCCACCATTCACAAGACACTGGCCGCTTTGCGGCCATCGCGGCCCCTGTGGGAGCGGCTTCCAGCCGCGATTATTTCAGCATCGAGCCGTTGGGTCGCACCAGGATGGTGCTCCCACAGAGGAGAAAGTTTACCGCCTGTGGACGCGGCTTCCAGCCGCGACTCCCTGCAACGGCATGCTTTTCAAATCCTTTCCTGCGGAGAACCTCCCGCGTGCACGTCCTCACTTCCTAGCTCTTCACTTCTTCACTCGAAGGGCCGCCCTGCGGCCTTCGCTGCAAAGGCCGGAAGCACCCGCATTTGGATGCGGTGGCGCTCTGCGTTTCGACGCGCGGGAAAGCCTGCTTTTCAGGGCGGCGGAACCGGAGCCGTCCAAGAGCGCGCCAGCGCGACGCTTCCGGCATGCTCCCGGCCCTACCGCTCCACCAGCTCCACGCGGCGGTTCTTCGCGCGGCCCGCCTCCGTCGCATTACTCGCCACCGGCGCCGCCGGCCCCACGCCAAACGGACAACGCCGGGGGCTTTCATGCGAATGTGGAGCTTTCGGGGGAACGGGCCGTGGCGGTTGTGGATGCGCTGACGAAGGGCCACGGCGTGGATGCGGGGCAGGTGAATCCGTTTGGCGTGGGGCCGGCGGCGCCGGAGGCGAGTAATGCGACGGAGGCGGGCCGCGCGAAGAACC
>JARRNO010000262.1:0-2628 GCA_037384885.1 Acidobacteriota bacterium | reverse complement strand
GCGGTGGTCATCTTGTTGGCCACCACGTAGGTGACGACCGTGCACGCGTAGGCGACCGCTCCCCCGACCTGGTCGAAGGACCACGTAACACGCGGTTTGCCGATGAACAGCGCGATGACGACGGCGGCGATGGCGCTTCGCGTGCCGGCGACGGCCATCGGGTGCCAGTGGATGGATTTGACGAGGATCCCGCCCAGGCTCCAGCCGAACGCGGCGAGAAGAAGCAGGACCAGGGCCCGGGAGCGGCCCCGGTCCGTCGGAATGGTCACGAAGCCCTAGTATGCCGTCTTATGCTCCTTTTTTTCCTTCCATTCGTTCCATTCCTTGCCTTCCATCGCCTTGCCTTTCGTCTTCTTTCCGCAGACTCCCCAGATCTCCCCTTTGGGGTTCTCTTTGGTGTGGACGACGACTCCGGCCTTGCCCCACCGGATGTCGTCGAACAAGGTCTTCACTGACTGCCCCTTCATCGGCCCCCCGATCTTGTCCTCCGTGATCGTCCCTTTCACGAGCACTCCCTCGACATTCCCCGCCTTGAGGGACGGAGCGTGGCCGGTCGTCGGATACAGCCACACGACGATCGCCCCGGGCATTCCGTCCTTGGCCAGGTGGATGTGGGCCATGGTGACGTCCTTGATGTGCTTCACGCTCACCTTGTAATGGATGGATTTGCCGTCCTTGGAGAGCGCGAAACCCGCCTTTCCTTTGGCGGAGGTCTTCACGCCGGGGTAGGCGGAGAGCCAGACGCGGGCGTAATTCTTTTTCGCCCACTTGGATTTCGCGGACTTCTTCATCGTATCCGACTTCGTCGCTTCCGATTTCATCGAGTCGGATTTCATCCCTTCCGCAGCGGTGGCGATGCTCGAGCTCACGAACGCCGCGACGAACAGACACAACACGGAAACGAGAAACGTCTTGCGCATGGCGAACTCCTTTTCTCCTCACAGGATTGCTGGAAATGTACTGGCGTTTGGGATGATTGTTTCCCGGGAAAGTTTTTTGCATGGAGACTTTCTCGCGCGGGCCTGGGCGTGCTTCCTGCGGCGATCGACCCGGAATGCCCGCGTTCCGAGACGATGCGCAAAGCGCCGCCGGGCCATCTTGACGACGTAATGTAAAACCTTATAAAACAGTCATTTATTACGTAATACGAAATGTATCTGGTGATGGTTTTTTGGCTGGCTCTTCAGGGGGTCGACCGCAGGGGCACCCGATTTGCCGGCCTTGGGTGGCGGAGAAACGCTGCGAGCAGCACGGCGATCGCGGTGGCCGCGGCCGACAGCAGGTAGGAGGTGGCGAACGTCCCCGTGTGCTTGGCCACGATTCCTGCGAGGCTTGGGCCCACCGTCTGTCCCGCGGCGAAGAAAAAGGTGACCGCCGAAAATCCGGCGGCGGCGCGCTCGGGCCCCAGGTAGTCGCCGACAGCGGCCGCCATGATGGTCGGTATGCTCCAGGCCGAGATTCCGTACAGGGCGACGGAGAGGTACAGCGCCCACATCCCGACGGGCGCGCCGGCAAGCGCGTAGGCGAGCGTCTGGACCGCGAAGACCGCCATGAATCCTCCCTTTCGCCCGATCCGGTCCGACAGCGTTCCGAACAGCATTCCGGAGAAGATGCTGAAGAAACCCACCCAGGCCCAGAACCGTCCGGCGGAGACCTCCGCCATCCCGCGCTCCGAGACCATCGTGGTGACGATGAAGGTTCCGTAAATCATGTAGGTGAGTCCGAACAGGAGGTAGAGGATCCCGAGGTGCGCCACGATGCCCCGGGCGCGGACCTTCGCCGGAGGATCGACCGGGTCGTCCCAGGGGTTGTCCGTTGCGCCCATGGGGCGCAGCCCCATTTCGGCGGGGGAGTTGCGCAGCAGGAGGCCGGCGGCCACGGCGACGGCCGCGGAGAGCGCGCCCAGCACCTGCCAGCCGGTTCGCCAGCCCGCTTCCCCGAGCGCGTGGTTGAGAAACGGCACGATCATGCCGGAAAAGATGATCGCCATACCCGTCCCGATCTGCATGAACCCCACGGCGATGCCGCGCCGGGACCGTCCGAACCAGTACGGCACCAGCACCATCATGGGAATGTTTGCGAACCCGCTGCCGATCCCCGTCAGGAAGTACAGGACCAGGACCGGCGCGAAGGTGTGGCAGAACCCGATGAAGATCATGCACGCGGCGAGAAGGGCAAGGCCGGAGGCGATGGTGCGGCGGCCCCCCCACCTGTGAATGACGAACGGGGCGGCGGCGACCGCGCACAGGTAGCCGGCGAAATTCCCGGTCCCGATGAAGCCCATCTGGTCGTACCCGAGCCGCAGGGCCTTGCCCATCGAGGGGAGCAGCATCCCGTAGGCGAACCGCGCCAGCCCCAGGCACGAAAAGAGGGTCAGGCCCCCCAGGACGATGATGACCCACCCGTAATGCAGGTTGAAGGAGCGTTCGGTTCGGTCCGTCACAGATTCCCCCGGTGACGCATGCCCCCTGTTATAGCAGAGGTGAAGGCCGTTTCATCCGGGATCTTCAACTACCTGCCCTGATCCGGGCCTTCGAAGCGGGGGAGGCGGTTGATCCTTTCTCCGTTTGGCGGACGCCGGGTGCCATTTGTAGTGCCGGAGATGACAGCGGAAGTATAGCCCCAGCC
>JARRNO010000261.1:0-2629 GCA_037384885.1 Acidobacteriota bacterium | reverse complement strand
TGCCGTAGGGGTTGGCGGAATTCACCTTGTAGTAATTCGGGTCAGGCTTGCGCAATTGCGTATTCGTATTTGTGCTACTCATTGCTTAGGGCCTTCTTCAGGGCGCGCACCTTCTGCGCGAGGGCTGAGTCCCTGCGGAGGCGTTCTCGCAGATTCGCAACCGACTGCCTCAGCGTCGTCACGTCCCGCCCAAATCGTCCGGCCACTTCCGTCATGGTCGCCACCTTCTCATCCTGCGCCAGCAAGGCAACCAATGCACGCGCCTGTGCGCGACCCCGCTCCTGTCCGACGCGCCGCAGCGCCTCCTCCGATGTATTTTCTGCCAAGCACACGCGCGCTATGACGCACTCCAGACTCGGGGCCGTGTATACAGCCTTCGTCCTTTGGAAATGCAGCCTTTGAAGGAACTCCGCTTCCCCAAGAACCCCCGGCTGCTCGCCGCCTCTGTGAAACTCTTTCCGCCAGCCCTCTTCTAGTCCTTCCTTTACAAAAGCTCCGTACCGCCGCCGTGCTGTCGGAAGTCTTCCTCCCAGAACGCCCAGCACCCACGCTGTGTCCAGAAAGCCGTCCTTCGACCGGCCAAGATAAGCGCGGTGGCCGCTCCAGATCCACTGATCGGGCCTCTCGACCAGTCCCGCCCGGACGGGATTCAGATGGATGTAGCGTACCAGCTCCAGCAGGTAGCTCTGCTCGTCCACCAAAATGGACTTGAAACGCCCTTGGAACAAGTGCCCAACGCGTCCGTAACGGCGGTTTATGTATCGTGTAAAACGAAAGAGAAGGTTCTGCATGATTTTGGACAAAGGCACGTCACCTGTTCGAACCGCCAGGTGGAAGTGATTGCCCATCAGGCAGTAGGCATGAATCGAGTGTCCGAATCGATCCACCCCGTCCGCCAGAAGCCGCAGGAATTCCTTGCGGTCTTCATCATCGATGAAACTCGCCTCCCGCGCGTTGCCGCGTGCCATCACATGGTGCAAACACCCGGCGCTATCCAGCCACGCCTTCCTTCCCATGCAGCAAGCTTACAAGTGTTTACGCACTTGCGCAAGCCTGATAATCATATAGTCGGCCTCACTCAATGGGTGTAAAGTGAGCTTGAGGAAGCGCTTTGCACTCAAAAAGGAGGCCGACAATGACAGTGTATATCGGAATTGATCTGCATTCCAACAATTCGATGGTGGTGGTGATTGATGAGAAAGGAAAGAGACTCCACGAAAGAAGGCTGCGTAACGAATTGCCGCTGATCGTGGAGGATCTCGCCCCCTTCCGGAAGCGATGCAGCGGTGTGGTGGTGGAATCCACCTTCAACTGGTACTGGCTGGTGGATGGACTGATGGAAGAAGGCTACGACGTGCATCTGGCAAACACGGCGGCGATTCAGAAGTACTGTGAGTTGAAATACTCGGATGACAAGACGGACGCGCGGTGGCTGGCCGAGATGCTGCGGGTGGGCGTCCTCAAGGAAGGCTATATCTACCCCAGGGAAGGACGGGCCCTCCGGGATCTCTTGCGGAAGCGAAGCCAGCTCGTCCAGCAGAAGACGGCACAAATGTTGAGCATCCAGGGGCTTGTGAGCCGCAGTGTGGGGGTCTCGCTTTCCGGCAATCAAGTCAAGACTCTGACGGCATGGGATCTGAAGGAGCTCTTGCCCGATCCGCTGGTGGTACAGGCCGTCATGAGCAACTTGAAGGTCTACCGGTGCCTGGTCAAGGAGGTCAGGGAACTCGAGCGCGCGGTGCTGGCCCGTGCGAAACGTCATCCCGATTTCAGGTCCCTGCTTGGCGTGCCGGGGATCGGGCACGTCCTCGGATTGACCATCCTTCTGGAAACCGGCGACATCAACCGCTTCCCCGGCGTGGGAAACTACGCCTCCTATTGCCGCTGCGTGGGCAGCCAAAGGCGAAGCAACGGCAAGAAAAAGGGAAAAGGCAACACGAAAAGCGGCAACCGTTATCTGGCCTGGGCGTATGTCGAGGCCGCCAACTACGCGATTCGCTTCCACCCCAAGATCCAGAGATTCTACGAACGCAAGAGACGGAAGACCGGCAGATTGGTCGCGATCAAAACGGTGGCTCATAAAATCGCGCGCGGTTGCTATCACGTCCTGAAGAACAACGTCCCGTTCGAGGTCGAACGGGCCTTCGCGTAGGAGAAATGCATGGGCGGAGCGGCGAGCCCGCATAGGGGTTGGCTTCGAGCCATAAGGCCTGATTGGCCGCCGCTCCGCCCTCCAGGGATTGAGGAAGAGGAGATTTCACGGATGCGCCTCTGCCGCGAGCCACAAGGGGTTGGACCGATGCTTCGGGGTCGGAGCCACAAACCTGTTCCGGGAGGCCTGGCTTCCCACCGTTTGGACGCGTCAGGGTACCGATCGTTGTCTGGGGCGGCACAAGCCGCCAGGGGCCGGCGGGGATCGCGCGAGAGCGCCTCCCCGGCCGTGCCTTGATCCTGATGGGTGACTGGTGCGCGTTCCATAAACCGCGACGCCGCAAGTCCGACGACTAGGGCGCGCAGCCAACGAATCTCCCGGACCGACGTCCTGTGATCAGGCTGGAGGAAAAAACGGTGCCCGCAAGCCGTGAGGGAAAAGACTGCCTATTGACAGGGGCCGACTAAATGGGTGACC
>JARRNO010000260.1:0-2637 GCA_037384885.1 Acidobacteriota bacterium | reverse complement strand
GTCTTCACGCACACGTTCGTCAACAACCTGGCCGGCGACAATCTCGTGACCGCTTTCCAGGTGGGGGATCAGGACGCTTCTTTTGCCCAGCGTTACGTCCAGATCAGACCGAACGCCGTCGTGGTCGCCACCGGCTGCACCGAACGGCCGCTCATCTTTGAAAACAACGAGCGCCCCGGTGTGATGCAGGCGGGCTGTGCCCTGCGTCTGGCCCGCACCTACGGCCTGCTTCCCGGATCGACAGCCGTTTTCAGTGTGGGCGACGACCTGGGGCTCGAGGCGGCCGTGGACCTGGCCAATGTCGGAGTCAAGGTGGCGGCCGTGGCCGATGCCCGAAAAGACGGTCATCAGCCGGCCCTCGTAACCGCACTGAAATCAAAGGACATCCCCTTCCTGCCGGGGTGGGCGGCTTCACGCGCCGAGGGGGGCAAGACGGTTGCCGGCGCCGTGTTGGGCAATCTCCACTCACCCGAGACCAGGACCTTCGCGTGTGACCTTTTCGTGGCTTCAGCGGGCCTGACCCCGGTGACCGGGCCTCTCTGCACGGCCCAGGCCCGGTTCGCATTCGATCAGCACACGGGATTCTTTCTCCCTGCGGACCTCCCCCCGCGCGTGCACGCGGGAGGCAGATTGCTGGGTTTCACCGATCCGGGAGCCATTGAAACTTCCGGGGCGCTTGCGGGTCTGAAGGCGGCACGCGACTGCGGCGTTGATGATCCAACCGGCGAAGTCGAAGCCGCCCTCGCGAATTTGCCGGGCCCTGCAAAAGGCTGCCCCCTGGTGCATGGTCCCGGGATCGGTCAGGGCAGAAAAGCATTCATCTGTTTTGACGAGGATGGGACCTACAAAGTGGCCAAACAGTCGGTCCAGCAGGGTTTCGATGTCCCGGAACTGGCCAAGCGTTTCGGAGTCTTCGGACTGGGGGCAAGCCAGGGCGGCATCCCCGGCCACAACCTGCCTCTTGTCCTGGCCGAACTTCGCGGGGACGGTATGGAAGGCCTGTTTCCGACCACGGTGCGGTCTCCCCTGGTGCCCACGCTCATGGCCACGCTGGCGGGACCCAATCACGATATTTTCAAGAGAACCCCCATGCACGACCCTCAAGAGCAGGAAGGTGCCATCTTCAGGCGGGCCGGGGTGTGGAAACGGGCCAGGTATTTTTCAAAAGATCTGACGAGCGGGAGTGAGATCGAAGCCGTCCGCACCGGTGTCGGCATCATCGACGTTTCCACCCTGGGGAAGTTCCGCCTGTTCGGCCCGGATGCCCGTAAGGCGCTCCAGCGGGTGTATATTTCAGACATGACCCGCATGAAGGACGGCAAGCTCAAGTACTCGGCGATGTTGAACGACGACGGCATGATCGTAGACGACGGAGTGGCAGCCCGCGACGGGGAGGATGCCTACTACCTCACCGCCTCCACCGGCCGGGCAGGCGGCACCATACAGTGGTTCCGTTACCACACCAGATTCGACGGATGGAATTTTCACCTGGTCAACCTGACCGATACCCTGGCGGCCGTCAACCTGGCGGGTCCGAGAGCCAGGGACGTCCTCGGCCGGGTGACCGATGCGGACCTCTCCAATGAGGCCTTCCCGTACATGGGCTACCGGAAGATCACCCTCGCCGGGAAAATCCCCGCCCGGGCCCTCAGGGTCGGCTTCGTGGGAGAATTGTCGTATGAACTTCACTTTCCGGCCTCCTACGGACAGTCCGTCTGGAAACTGCTCCTGGAGGCAGGCAGAGAATTCGGGATCCGCCCGTTCGGTTTGGAGGCCCAGTTCGTCCTGCGGCTCGAAAAGGGACACATCATCATCGGCCAGGAAAGCGAGCAGCGCGTCAACCTGCTGGATCTCGGCCTGGGCTTTCTCTGGAACCGTGCTGACAAGGCAAGCAAAAAGATCGGAGCCCCGGCCCTTGCCTTTACCGAAGGACAGGCCGGCCGCCTCAAGCTCGCCGGTTTCAGGATGAATGCTCCCGCGGAAACGCCCGGCGACGGCTCCATCGTATACGAAGGCGAGGACATCGTCGGCTTCGTATGTACCTCACGTTTTTCCAAAACCCTGGGACAGTCCATCGGCATGGCCCTTGTAAGGGATGATCTTGCGAAAGAGGGACAGACCCTGCATATCTACCAGAACGATTCCAATAAGCCGCTTCGATTCACGGGCACGGTCGTGCCGACACCTTTCTATGATCCGGAAGGTACGCGGCTCAGAAGTTGAGGGAGGAAAATATGGACGACATTGAGCGGAAATCGCCCATACGGTTCAACAGGAAACCGGCACAGACAGAAAACTGGGACGGCTGGGAAGTAGCCATTTCCTATGGAGAGGGGAGCGGACCATTCCTCATTGACCTGAGCCACCGGTCAAAGTGGGACCTCCAGGATTCGGATCTGTCCGGATTTCGGCCGTTCGGATTGCCGGTTCCGGAAAAACCCGGCCTGTGTACCTTTAAGAAGGGGATCCTCATCAACCGGATGAACCGGACCCAGTGCGCCATCTGGCACCTTGCGGGTGAACGCCCCAAGCCGCCGGCGGAAAGCGCCTATCCGGAAACCACCGACGGTCTCACTCTGTTGGCCGTGACGGGTAAAGACGCCCTTGGCGTCATGGAACGAGTGTCCACCCTGGATC
>JARRNO010000259.1:0-2646 GCA_037384885.1 Acidobacteriota bacterium | reverse complement strand
TGTCGGAAATGCGGAGATTCCTGAAGTCCCGGAATGAGAAGCAGCGGTAAAAGATGGGCCTCTCCCCGCTCGCGGCCGTTAAGTCGGGGGACACCACTCGACTGGATGCCAGGAAGGGGTGGGGCTCCAGCGGAACGGCCGCGACGAAATCGGCCCAGTAGAGACGGTTGTTGACCCCCGTGTAAATGATGTCGTCCCGTCCGTCTCCGTCCAAGTCCGCGTAGCTGACGTGGCTGATGTTGCCGGAGTTGTACAGGTTGCAAAGGAACTGACATCTCCAGTTTACAGCGGGGCCCGATCTCTGTTTAAAATTCAGGACCTGAATCCCCGCCGGAAACCAGATGTTGTGGTTCAACACCGCACCAGCCTCTCGTGGCCGTCCGAGGAAAAGCGATGTTGGGTCAGATGGATATCGTAGTGGGGTTCAAAAGGGGAATGGGCCAACCCCATGCCAACGCTGTCAAGCGTTTTGCCGTGACGGTCGAGCAGGTAAAGAACATTCCCCTGGTCCGGAGCGACTTCCATGGTGGCGGCATGGCGGTCCCACGTGATGGCCGCGGCGACGGCGGGCGTTCCGCCCGGGCCGAAGCGCCCGTATAAGGCGGACTGGATATCGCGGGGGAGCTTGCGGCTCCAGAGAAGGCGTCCCGATGGGGAATGGGCTTGGAGTGTTCGTCCGTGGAAGGTCAGGTCGAGCGGGGCCTGCGCCGTAAACCAGAAATACGCGGCGAGCAGGCCGCCCAGGGCAAGGAGCACGGCGGCCGCCGCGGCAGATCGACGGCGCCAGCGGCGCGCCACGGAGAACCCGGCGGAGCGCTTGTTGAGCGCGGCGAGAGTCGTCTTTGCCGAAGGGAAGCGGTCTCCGGGGTCGCGTTCCAGAAGCCGCGCCACGATTCTGGCGAGCCATCGGGGGACGTTCCTCTCTTTCAACAAGTGAAGGGGCGGCGGATCGGCGAGCTGGCGGCTGGCGATTTCCAGCGCCGAGGTGCCGCGGTGGGGAAGCAGGCCGGTCAACATTTCGAAGAGGACCACCCCGACGGAGTAAAGATCGGAACGTGACGTCGCGGGCTTTCCGCGAATGACTTCCGGCGCCATGTAACCGGGGGTCCCCAACGCGGCGCCCGGTTGGGTGAGGCTGGCGCCGAGATCGCCGCCCTTGGCGAGGCCGAAATCTCCCACCTTCACCCCGCCGTCCGGCCCCAGCAGGATGTTGCCCGTTTTGACGTCCCGGTGGACGATCCCGAGCCCGTGCAAATGGGCCAGGCCTTCGAGAATGCCGGCCGCGGCGGCCGCGGCCTCCCGCCAGGACAACGGGCCTTCCCGCTTGATTTTCTCTCTCAGCGTTTCGCCTTCCACCCATTCCATGACCAGGGCGGGGCGTTCCCCGATCATGACGAGATCGTGGATGGCCACGAGGCGGCTGCAGGGGGCAAGCTGCGAGGCCCGGATTTCCCGCCGGAGCCTCTTCAGCTCGGGATCGTCTCCCGAGGCGCCGTCCCAGAGCACTTTGAGGGCCTGGTTTCGCTCGGAGAGGGTGTCGAAAACGCCGTAGACCACACCGGAAGCACCGGTGCCGAGTACGCTGCGGACCCGGTAGCGCCCGGCCAGGGTCTGCCCCGGCTTAAAGAGGGTCTGCAACCCCCTGGCCACCCTTTCGGGAATGGCTGTCCCGCCGCAATAAGGACAGGATCCGGATGAATCCTCGATGCGTCTGCCGCAGCTTCCACAATGTGACATTTGAAGCCATTATAGCACCGGCGGGACGCCCGGCGGGAGCTGAAGGAGTGCTAATTCTTGTCCACCATCTTCTGCAGCGCCTTGGAGTACCGCTCGCCCGAGGGCGGATGGTCTTTCAGCGCCTTTTCGATCCGGCCCAGGTCTTCTGTGGTCAGGGCAACATCCGCGGCTTTCACGTTTTCCTCCAGGTAGGCGACGCGCTTGGTTCCCGGGATGGGCACGATGTCCGGGCCCTGCGCCAGGACCCAGGCCAGGGCGAGCTGGGCAGGCGTGATGCCTTTCTCCGAGGCGATCGCTTCCAGGGCTGCGACGAGTTCGCGGTTGCGCCGGTAGTTCTCGCCAGAGAAGCGCGGTACCTGCCGCCGGAAATCGTCCTCGCGAAGATCCTCGGCGGGGCCGACTTTCCCTGTAAGAAAGCCTCGTCCCAGAGGGCTGAAGGGGACGAAGGCCACGCCGAGTTCCCGGCAGGCCGGCAGAATACGCGTCTCGGGCTCCCGGAACCAGAGCGAATATTCGGACTGGACGGCGGTGATGGGGTGGACGGCGTGGGCGCGTTCCAGGGTGGGGCCGGAGACTTCGGAAAGGCCGAGGTGCCGGACCTTGCCTTCCTTGATGAGTTCCGCCATGGCGGAGACGGTTTCCTCCACCGGAACGCCCGGATCCACCCGGTGCAGGTAGTAGAGGTCGATGGTGTCGACGCCGAGCCTCTTCATGCTGGCTTCGCAGGCTTCCTTGACGTGTTTCGGGCTGCCGTCGATGCGCCGGTCGCCGCTCCAGTCCACGAAGCCGAACTTGGTGGCGAGGAAGACCTCGTCCCTGCGTGATGCGAGAGCTTTTCCCACGAGGCGTTCGTTGTCTCCCTCCCCGTAGACGTCCGCCGTATCGAGGAAGCGGACGCCCAAATCGAGG
>JARRNO010000258.1:0-2705 GCA_037384885.1 Acidobacteriota bacterium | reverse complement strand
CCTTTCCGCAACATGAAGCTCAAAGGTCGCACCAGGATGGTGCTCCCACAGCTAGAATTTGGTTGCCGCCCGGTGGGGGCGGCTTCCAGCCGCGATCCCTTTCCGCAACATGAAGCTCAAAGGTCGCACCAGGATGGTGCTCCCACAGCTAGAATTTGGTTACCGTCTTGTGGGAGCGGCTTCCAGCCGCGATGTCCCGCAGCGGCACCCCATTCAAATTCTTGCTAACAGCGAATGGCCCGCGAACACTTCCTAACCTCCTGGCTCTTTACTTCCTTACCGGCCGCTTGCGGCCCGGCTTCCAGCCGCGATTTCCCGCGTGGCCATCCCGCGTCCTAATCACTTCGTCACACAGTCACCTAATCGCTGGCGGCGCAGCGGCACCCGATTCAAGTCCTTGCTAACAACGTTTTGCCCGCGAACACTTCCTAACCTCCTAGCTCTTTACTTCCTCACTGGCCGCAACGCGGCCTATCACCTAGTCACTGCGCGCACCGCGCGTCGGGCCGCGAAGCGGCCACCGCCTTGCAGCCAGGACCTCCACATGCATAAAATGTCTGTGGGTGGAAATGTAACTCTTGGAGGCGCCTTGAAAATTCTCATCACCGGCATCACCGGTTTCGTCGGCCATTATTTGAGGCCTCTCCTCGAGGGCTACGGCCACGAGGTGTGGGGGATGGTGACACCGGAGGAAGCGGTCCAGCTTCCGCAGATCGTCCGCGCCGATCTGCGCGACAGGCTCGCCGTGGAGAAGGCCCTGCTCGAGGTCAACCCATCGGCGGTTGTCCACCTGGCCGCCCAGAGCCACGTGGCCTCTTCGTGGGGCAACCCGGAGATTTCATTCGAGATCAACACGCTCGGCACGCTCCACTTGCTGGAAGCCTGCCGGCGGATGCCCTTTCCGCCGCGCATCCTGCATGTCAGCACGGCTGAAGTCCACGGCCAGGTGAAGCCGGAAAATATTCCTCTGGACGAGCACGCGCCGCTGAATCCCGTCAGCCCCTACGCCGTGTCCAAGACGTCGGCCGAGCTGCTCGCCCACCAATACTTCATCGGCTACCACCTGCCCGTCATCCGCGTCAGGCCCTTCAACCATACCGGCCCGGGAAGGCCGCCCACCTTTGCCCTCAGCGATTGGGCGCGCCGGCTGGCATGCGTGTCTCTGGGCAAACACGATCCCGTGCTCGAGGTGGGCAACCTGGAAGTGCGGCGCGACTACCTGGACGTGCGGGACGTGGTGAACGCCTACCGGCTGCTGCTGGAAAACGGCACGCCGGGTGAAACGTACGTGCTGGGCCGGGGCGAAGGCTATTGGCTGAAAGACCTTTTGCGGCAGGTGGTCGAAATTTCCGGACAGACGGTGGAATACCGGGTGGACACCAAGCGCCTGCGCCCCGCCGATGTTCCGCTCCTCGTGGCCAACCCGGCCAAGATCAAGCAGGAAACCGGATGGGAGCCGCGCATCACCATCGAACAGACCCTCGAGGATCTCTACGACTGGTGGCTGGAAAAGTGCCGGGCGGAGTGAAAGGGCGCTCGGCGCTTCGCGCCTGACCCAGGAAGAGGGGAGAGGTTAGAGGGAAGACGTCCGAGGTGGGCCGCAAAGCGGCCAATCTTTCAAGAAACGAAAAAACGGCCTTTGATAAACAAAGGCCGTTCATGGGATCAGGGTTGTTGCCGCCGGATTGCGCCCTTTGTTCGCAAAGGACGAATCTCCGAAGGCGGGCCCGATATTATTCTGTGGCGTCCCTTGGTGGCAAGGGACGGAAGGCCGGCCTTTGGTGAACAAAGGCCGCTACATGGGATGAGATTGCCGCTCCGCGGTTTTAGCCGTCACTCTCCGCGGCCATTTCCGTCCGGTTCGATTCGTACCATTCGACGGTCTTTTTCAATCCTTCGTCGAACGGCGTGGTGGCCTCGAAACCGAAATATTCTTTCGCCCGGCTCACGTCCAGGCAACGGCGCGGCTGGCCGTTGGGTTTGCTGGTGTCCCAGGCCAGGCGGCCTTCGTACCGGCAGGCCTTCTTCACCTTTTCCGCCAGGTCGTGGATGGTAATCTCGAACCCCGCCCCCAGGTTCACCGGGTCGGGTTTTTCGTACCGTTCCGTGGCCAGCACGATGCCTTCGGCCGCGTCTTCCACGTACAAGAACTCGCGGCTCGGGCTGCCGTCGCCCCAAAGGGGCACCTCATCCGCCCCGGCGTCGCGCGCCTCCACGAATTTGCGAATCATGGCGGGGATCACGTGACTGGTCTTAAGATCGAAGTTATCTCCGGGACCATATAAATTGACGGGCAAGAGGTAGATGGAATTGAACCCGTACTGCTGCCGGTAGGCCTGCGACTGCACCAGCAACATCTTTTTGGCCAGGCCGTAAGGCGCGTTGGTTTCTTCCGGGTAACCGTTCCATAGATCTTCTTCGCGAAAAGGAACGGGCGTGAATTTGGGATAGGCGCAGATGGTGCCGAGCGCCACGAACTTCTCCAGGCCCGTCCGGTATCCCTCGTGCATGAGCTGGGCGCCCATCGCGAGGTTGTCGTAGAAGAATTTCCCCGGGTTGTCTCGGTTGGCGCCGATACCACCCACCACGGCCGCCAGGTGAATCACGATCTCCGGCCGGATATTCTGGTACATGGTGCGCACATCATTGTACTTCACGAGATCGTAATCCTCGTGAAGCACCGGGTCCACTTTGGCGCCCCGCTC
>JARRNO010000257.1:0-3333 GCA_037384885.1 Acidobacteriota bacterium | reverse complement strand
ACTTCGCCGGGGTTCTTCTCGACACGCACAACAGCCGCCTCACGGCCCAGGAATTCATCGTGAACGCCCGGGGGATCCAATCCGACGCGACAAGAAACGACGCCACCGGCAACGAGGACTTTTCCCCCGACTTTTTCTGGGACTCGGCCGCCCGGATCACGTCCAGCGGCTGGAATGCGGAAATCAGGATCCCGCTTTCGTCCCTCCGCTATCCAAAGACCAATCCCCAAACCTGGGGGATCATCTTCTTCCGGAACTACCCGCGCAGTGACCGCTACCAGATTTGGAGCGTGCGGATGCCGCGTGGCGCGAACTGCATCCTCTGCCGCGAGGAGGAATTGACGGGACTCCAGGGCCTTCCCACAGGCGGCCATTGGATCGTGGCGCCTTACGTGACGGGAAAGGAAAGGGGAAGGCCGCGCGGCGCGCCGGGAACCTCGTTTGTGAACGAACCGGTGGCGTTGGACGGCGGCGTGGACGCCAAGTGGCTTCCCAACGCCAACACGGCCGTGGATCTCACCCTGAACCCGGACTTTTCCCAAGTGGAATCGGACGTGGCCCAGGTGACGGAAAACCAGCGTTTCGCCCTCTTCTATTCGGAGAAACGGCCCTTTTTTATGGAAGGCGTTGAGCTGTTCCAGACCCCCATCGAGGCGGTCTACACCCGGACGATCACCTCTCCCCGCTGGGGCGCAAGGATCACCGGGAAGGTGAACAATACATCCTACACGCTACTCACTGCCCAAGACCGGGGCGGAGGCAGCGTGGTGCTGCCGGGGCCGCAGTCATCCCAGCTGCTTCCCCAGGATTTCGGATCCATGGTGGCCATCGGGCGGGTCCGCCGGGACATCGGCCGGTCTTACATCGGCCTGTTGCTGACCGACCGGGAAAACCAGGGCAACGGGTACAACCGCGTCTTCGGCCCCGACTTCCAGTGGAGTCCCAACGAGAAGGACCAGTTCAGCGGCCAGTATCTGTTCAGCATGACGCAGACACCGGACCGTCCCGACCTGAGCTCCTCATGGGACGGCCGCTCCTTCACGGACGGCGCGCTGTACCTCTCGTGGAACCACTGCACGCGAACGTGGAACGCTAACACGGACTACACGGATATCGGAAAAAACTTCCGCGCCCAGGACGGCTTCGTACCGCAGGTCGGGTACCGGCAGGTCCACCAGTGGCTTGGTTACAACTTCTGGCCTAACGGCTTCTTTACCCGCGTGGAGCCTTACCTCAACCTGCAGCAGAGCTGGCAGGAATCGGGCGGCGTGCTCACAACCCGCTGGGCGGCCGGCACGGATTTCAAGGCCCTCTACGATCTGTACGGCGACATGACGATCGTGAAATGGGTGCAGCGCGTGGGCAACATCCTCTTTCACTATTACAACGGAAATTTCACCTTCAATCTGTCGCCCGGCGTCCACCTGACCAACGTCTCCTTGTACGGCGACATCGGCCAGCAGGTGGATTTCGACAACGTCAGGCTCGGGAACGGCGGCGCCATAGGTTCCGACGTGACGCTGAGGCCCGTGGACCGGCTGGCCTTTATCTTCAACGGCGAGCACGACTGGCTGGATGTCACCAACGATGCCGGCCGCCGCGGACGCCTTTACACCGCCGACGTGGCGCGCCTCAAGACCCTGTTCAACTTCTCGGCCAAGTCCTATATCCGGGCTATTGTCCAGTGGGTGAACACCACCCGCGATCCGGGCCTCTATACCTATCCCGTGGACCGCCGTTCCGGCGGCCTTCAAAGTTCGCTTCTCTTCAGCTACCGCATCAACTGGCAGAGCGTCCTGTACGTGGGTTACGGCGACGACCGGTCCTACGTTCCGGGGAGCGGCTTCCAGCCCGCCGGCCGGCAGCTCTTTTTCAAGATTTCCTACGCGTTTCAGCGGTAGGTGAACATCGCTTGAGAGGGCCGGACCTCAGGCGTGCGAACGCCCCCTGACCACCGTCTCCGGCACCCAGCGGGCCACGATCCAGGCGCCGGCGAGGCACATCAGGCCGCCGACGACGAACGGCAGTTGAAAGGACCACACATCCAAAACGCCGGCCATGAGCGGCCCGACGGCGATGCCCAGGCCGAAACCCATGGTGATGATGCTCATCTGGCGCCCCTCGCCCCCGGCTTTGGAGATGTCGGCCGCCAGGGCGAAGGCCGGCGCGGCGATGGCCGCCGCCGCGATGCCCTGGAGCAGCCGTAAGCCGGTAAGCTGGGCCGTGGTGAGGACGACTCCGAGCAGCGCCGTGGCCGGCGCCATGAAGACCAGACCGCCGATGATAAGCGGTTTGCGACCGAGCTTGTCCGAAAGCCTCCCCAGGGGAATCTGGAAGATCAGCCGGCTGATCATCACGGCGCTGAAGGCGATGCTGAACCCGATGGCCGTCTCGTGCAGGCGCTCGTTGAACTGCTTTTCCAGTGTGGTCATCATGGAGAACGCGCCGGCCATGACAAAGGTGGCGAGGCTTAGGCCCACCATGCCCACCGTGAAGACGTCTTTGTCCCAGTACTTGAACTTCCGGACAGTGGCGCCCGGCCCCGGCGCGGGAACGGGAACGTCCCGAACCCAGGCCTGCACCAGTCCCATCCCGATGAAAATGAGAACGCCGCCGGCGATGAAGGCGGCGTTGAAGCCGAGAGATTCCACGATCAGACCGCCCAGGATTGGCCCCGCCCGCCATGATGGCCATGGACGCGGGAATGGTCAGCGCCACGCCGATTCCCTGGAGTGTCCGCAAAACGAGAAGATCGGTGAACCTCGCTGCGAACATGAAGGCAAGGGTGCCGAGACCCATCACCAGCAGTCCCGCCTGGATGATGATCTTCCGTTTGCCGATCCGGTCGCTGAGCCCGCCCATGATGGGCTGGAAGAAGGCGCTGGTCAGGCCGAACAGGGAAAGAAGAATGCCGACGCGGACGGGCTCGGGAAAGGGGAACCAAGGCGAAGACAGCTTGGCCACATAAAGCGGCAAGACGATAAAGAGAATGCTGTTTCCCAGGGCGTCCGCCAACCTGGCGAAAGAGAGCGCCATGACGGCGCGGTTGACGCCCAAATTTTCGAAAAAGCTCATGCGATGTTTCCTTAAAAACCGGGCGGGCGGCCGGACATTTCTTTTCTTGGACCGCCGCCGCGGCGCACCAGTATAACCTGAAGCGGTTCTTTTGGCATCGAAAGCCAAGTCATGGCTGACAGAAAGTGGAAAATGGCTTCTGACGAGGACTGCAAAGTGTGTTATAAGTAAAGGGATCCACTACCGTTGCGTTTCTTTGAGGTTCCGGCGGTGTCCGCCGGGTCTGCAGCAGTTTGTAATGGGCCTCTATGGGTCCGG
>JARRNO010000256.1:0-2755 GCA_037384885.1 Acidobacteriota bacterium | reverse complement strand
AAGGAGAATCCATTTCCGGGGATTTGCGGAAAGATGTGCTTTCACCCGTGTGAGAGGGTCTGCAACCGCGCGCAGTTCGATGAAGCGGTGTCCATTCGCGAAATGGAATATCTGGTCTTTCGGCTGGCAGCGGAAGAAGATCCCGTTGAGGGAGAAGCCCCAGACTCCTCCGGCTGTCACGTAGGGGTTGTGGGGGGAGATGCGGCCGGGCTGTCATGCGCCTACTTCCTTCGGCTTTTGGGGCACAAGGTGACCATCCTGGCGCCCGGCCCGCATCCCGGAATTCTCGACCTTCCTGCGATCGCGGCCGGACTGAGCAGGCAATACCTGGAGAGCGAGCTAAGAGGAATCCTGAGCACCGGGATACAGCTTCGAACAAACACGCCATTGGAAGCCGGATATTTTCATCGCCTGACAAACGAATTTCAAGCGGTCTATGTATCTCCCGGCGAGGCGGATCCTGAAGACCCGGAATCCATCCGGAGACCGAGTCATCGCTCTGTCTACACTGCCGGGGTGCTGGAGAAGATGTTCAAGGATGGGAAGCCCCCATCGCTTAAAGGAAAGGTGGCCGTGACCGGCGGCGGGAGCCGGGCGCTGAAGGCGGCAAGGAGGGTCAAAGAGCTTGGGGGTGAGCCGGTGGTCCTTCTCCCCTTTTCGACAGAAGAACCGTCCTTGATATCCCGGGAACTGGAAGATGCCGACAAAAGCGGGATTGCACTCGAATGGGAGGCCGAGGCATATGCCCTGATCGAAAAGGACGGCAGAATAGAAGGCTTGATGTGCGCAAAAAGCAAGGGGGAAGGTCCTTCCGGCCTTCCGAGTGAGAGCCCGGAATCCGATGAAGCGGTCACTTTTGAATGCGAGGCCGGGACGGTGATTATTGCCTCACCGGGGAGCGCGGGCCCGGATATCATCCCTCCGACGGTCCGGGAGAAAGGGCTGATAGTGGCGGACTCGAGCCTGTCTCTCAAGCGGGGTCGCCTGATCAAAGAGAAAGACCCCGCAAGGATGCTTGTGGGCCGCATGGCCCAAGGGAAACAGGCCGCTCTGAGCCTTGACCTCGTCTTGCGCAAACGACCATTTGATCAATTGAGACGGGCGGCGGTCGGTCGGCTCGGCGCCTTGTCCTTTGAGGTCTACCAAATGGGCCGCAGCAGCGGGGAGCATAGGCCGCTCGACGACGTTGTCCGGGCCAAGGAGCTGAATTGGGCCCACTTCGAGAAAGCATCGCGGATCAAACCCTCATCTTCCAGTGAAGGTTTTACCAAACGACAGGGCGTTATGTCCGCCAGGCGCTGCTTCCAGTGCGGGCGATGCAACTCATGCCAAAGGTGCTGCCAGTACTGCCCGGACCTGGCGATAGAGCTGGAACCGGAAACAGGGCGCCCTGAATTGGATTACAACCACTGCAAGGGCTGCGGCATATGTTTTGAGGAGTGCCCCCGGGGCGCCGTAACATTGGAGGCGGAATAGAGACAGCCGACCGACAGACTCTCGGCCACTGCACTGTTTTTTTAACTCAATAGGATGTCCTCTTTGACACACCACATTATCCGGCGCGGCCCAGAAGCGTGAAGGCGCCGCGCACCCCTTCAATCACCATTTGCATCCCGATCACCGCAAGGATCAGTCCCATCAAACGAGTGATGGTGCCCAACGCACCGGCCCCGATGTAGGCGACGAACTTCTCACCAAAGACAAAGAGCACGTACGTGATCAGACAGAGAACGGCAAATGCCGCAATAGTGATCAGTATGGCCGGAAGGCCTCCCTGCGCGGAGAAACTCATTGCCGTCACGATGGTGCCCGGACCTGCGAGGATCGGTATCGCCAGCGGAGAGACCGCAACCCCGAGCCTTGCTTCCCGGGACTTCTGGTTGCCTTCCTCGTCGAGCTGATGAACACTTGAGAGGTTGCCTTGCAGCATGTGGAATCCGATCAGCAGGACCAGCAGGCCCCCGGTAATCCGGAAAGCGGCAAGCGTGATGCCGAATACCTCGAAGATCATCTTTCCGAAAACACAAAATACCGCCACGATCAGAAAGGCCAACGCGACCGACCGAAAGGCAACGGTCTTTGCCGTCTGCTTGTTGTCGTCGGCTGTGAGGCCGAGGAAAATAGGAACATTGGCTATGGGGTTCATTATGGCGAAGAACCCCATAAACACGGTCACTGCATGGATCAGCATGATTTTCATCTGTGTCGTCTCCCATTCTTGCCGCTACAGGGCAGTCAGTCCTTGGGCCTCCTCGTAGTGACGAACCACCGAAGCCACCGTGGCGTAGAAGGCGTCCTCACCCAGCAGGTCCGTTATCCCCGAGCATTCGAGCTGCGCGTAAACATGATCCGAGACTTCGGAAAATACCATCCGCGTGCCCTGGTCATTAAGGAGAGTGTAGAGAGAGCGCAAGGTTGCCGCTGCGGTGTAGTCTATGTCGTCCACGGCCGCGGCGTCGATACAAAACCAGACAAGGGGGGGCTGCGCGTCCCGGACAAGCCTGGTTACTTCCTCGGCCAATAGCCGGGCATTGGCGTAATACATACCGTGGGTGAACCGGTAGACCATCAGGCCCGGAAGAAGTCGGGCCTGTGTGTGGACCGGCTGGATCTGCCCGCCTTCAGGAGCCGGCGCGATGAGCGCGTTTATCGGCCGGTAACCGTGCCGGGTGTGGCTCACCAGCGACAGGAACATCGCCAGCACTATGCCCTGCATGACGCCCACGAACACCACCACCGCGGCTGTGATGAGCGC
>JARRNO010000255.1:0-7696 GCA_037384885.1 Acidobacteriota bacterium | reverse complement strand
CCCAGACCCCTTCGCCTGCCGCTTCGCGGCGCAGAGTCTCCTGTGTTTCAAGATTCTCCATCGGTTCCCGGGGCGGGTCCCTTTCCTTGTTTTCTTACGATGCGCCGCCAAGCAGTTGGCGGCGGGATCTGGAAAACTACGGACACATTCCCGCCCTTCGAATCCCTCTCAAATAAGTCCTTTGCTGGATTTCGCTGCGGGCAGTCCTTTGGCGGAGAGAGAGGGATTCGAACCCCCGGTGCCATCTCTGGCACAGCGGTTTTCAAGACCGCCGCCTTCGACCGCTCGGCCATCTCTCCGCACGTCAAGGATACCGGGGCGGCAGTTTTCGGGTCAAGTTGCCTGTGAGACTAATAGAACATGCGGCGCTGCAGGGCGTTGTTTTCGAAATAGGTGCGGGTGGCTTCCACGTCTTCGGCGATGGCCTTTTTCAGGGCGTCCACGGAATCGAACTTCAGTTCCGGACGGAGGAACTTGAAGAAGAAGCAACGGATTTTCTTCCCATAGAGGTCGCGGCCTCCCTTCAGGAGGTGGACTTCGACGGCCGGGTCCGTTTCGCCGAAGGTGGGACGGGTGCCCAGGTTGGCGACGCCGGGAAGCAGGGGGTTTTCGCCGATGTCCACGGCGACCACGTAGACACCGTGAGCGGGGACCAGCTCGTTTTCGATGGCGAGGTTGGCGGTGGGAAAGCCAAGAGTCTTTCCGCGGGAGTCGCCGTGGCCCACGACGCCTTCAATGATGTAAGGACGGCCCAGTAGGCGGACGGCGGCCTCCATGTCGCCCTTGACGAGGAGCTTTCGGATGCGCGTGGAGGAGACGTCCCCGCCGTTGACTTTCAGCTTCTTGACGGCGTCGGCTTCAAAGCCGAGTTCGGCCCCCATGTTCTTGAGAAGCTCGATGTCGCCGCGGCGGCCCTTTCCAAAGCGGAAGTCGTCGCCGATGTAAATCTCTTTGGGTTCGAGGCTCGCATTCAAAAGCTGGATGAAATCTTCGGCGTCTACAGAGGCCGTTTCCTTATTGAAAGGAACTTCCACGAGGACTTGGATGCCCATGTATGAAAGAATGTCGCGTTTCTGGTCCCGCGTCTGGATGAGCTCTGGGGCCTTATCGGGATAAAGCACCTTCATGGGGTGGGGCTCGAACGTGACGACAGCGCTGGTTCCGCCTTCTTCGCGGGCCCGGCTGATCACCTTTCTCAAAATGAGCTTGTGTCCCCGGTGCAGGCCGTCGAAATTTCCGATGGTCAGGATGCGCGGGTGCGAGAGATTGGGCTTGGTTTCAATGCCGTTCAAGATAATCATACGAGAATCACCACGGCCCATGCTAACAGGCCGGCAAGGAGTCCGGCAAGTGCGTCGTCCGCCATGACCCCCCACCAGCCGGGCAGGTGCTCCAGCTTGTTAATGGGAAAGGGCTTCAGGATGTCCAGGAGGCGGAAAAAGACGAAAGCGAGCAGGAGCCGCACGAATTCCGGCGGCGTGAAGATCAGCGCCAGCGTCATCCCGGCGACCTCGTCGATGATGATATAGGAAGGGTCCAGCACTTTATTGGCTTTCAGCACCGGTGGAATGGCGAATGCGGCGATGATCCAAGCCAGGGCCGTCTCGGCGGCCGCGAGGAAGACGAAGGATTTCCCATCCAGGAAGAAAGCGGGCAGGTAAAGAAAAAAGCCTGCCAGGGCGCCCATGGTCCCCGGCATGATGGGCGAGAAGCCAAGCCCCAGAAGTGAGGCGGCGCCCAGGGCCCACTTGGGGCCGGCGGCACGCTCTTTCTTGGTCAAACGGTCCTCCTCCCGCAGCGGGCTGCGTCCCCTTCGGGGAAGAAAAACGGAATTCAATGCCCCGGAAAACGAATCAGGCTGCCCTCGATAGGGGAAGCTCCAGGTTGGAATCCCACGCGCGACGGCGAGGACGGCCTCTTGTAATGCTCATCAATACAAGGTTTTAAAGTATCACGGCCTTTCCTGGGAATCAAGCGTCATCTTCAGCCGGCTTCTTTTCAGGGAGCCTTGCCTGAAACGCAAGGTTGACAGGGATCGGAGCCCGTACCATAATCCGAAGTAAAGATTTTTGGAGGAATGCCATGAGAAAATACCTTCTAGCGGCAGGTTTGGCGGCAATGGTGCTGTCAGTGCCCGGAATTGTCCGGGCCTCGGGCACCGCCATCTACGAACAGGGCTCCAAGGCTGCGGCCCAGGCTGGGGCGTTTGTCGCCCGCGCGGACGACGCCACGGCCCTATTTTTTAACCCGGCTGGGATGGCCTTCATGAAGGAGGGCAGCTTCGCTTTCAACTTGACGTACATTCATCCCAGCGTCAAGTATGAAAGCCCCACAGTGGGTTCCTGGGACGACCAGGCCAAGAATTTTTTCATTCCCGGTCTTTATTACGTACAGCCCATCAATGACAGGGTGGTGTTCGGATTCAGCGCGAACGCCCCGTACGATCTGTCGACGGACTGGTCCTCGAATTTTCCCGGGCACTGGGTAAGCCAGCACGCCAAGATCACCACGATCGACTACCATCCCGCCTTCGCGTTCAAAATCGACGACCACAATTCGTTGAGCATCGGGTTGGATTATTACGATTCGAAGCTCGAGCTGAATCGTTTTCAGGACACGTCGGCGCTCACCACGGCGGTGAACGGGATGTTGGGGAATTTCTATCCTTCGCCGCCGTATCCTCCGGGCATTCCGCCTGGTCCTTTGGACTGACTTACAAGAGCAAGGCGAGCTTCAGTTACGCGGGGCACACCTACTTCTACCCCTCGCCCAATTTTGGCCCGGGCGCGGCCTACCTACCCGGCCAGGACGCCTCCATGGATCTGGACTCGGTGCCGGCCGTCGCGGCCGCCGGGTTCGCGTGGAAGGGCGCTCCCTGGACGGTCGAGTTTGACGTGACCTGGACGCAGTGGAGTTCATGGGGACGGAGCACCGCCCATTTCAGCAATCCGACGCTGGCCGTGCCGGCGACCGAGACTTTTATTTTTGACTGGAAGAACACATGGTCCTACCGGCTCGGTTTCGGGTACAAGCTGAATCCCAACTGGGAACTCCGTTGGGGCGTGCTCTATGACCAGGCACCCGTGCCGGACCAGACGAGAAGCCCTGTGCTGCCCGATTCGGACCGCTGGTCCGTTCAGTTCGGGACGGGTTACACGAACAAGAAATTCACCTTCGACTGGTTCGCCATGTACCTGAAATTCAAGAACGCTCCCATATCCCAGGACAACATCTACCGTTACGGCAGCTCCGGTCTTCCGTCGCCTCCGTATCCGGGCATGTACCCGGTTACTCCGGACGGCAATTACAAGGGATCTGCCATCCTGGCCGGGATGCAGATCGGGTATCACTTCTAGAAAAATCATCCAGTCTCAAGTCACCGCCCGGCCGGTATGCAGGGTTCCGTATGCTCCGGCCGGGCGGGTTCTTAGTGGGGCGGCAGATTCCTGGCGGGTCGCGGGAACATGTTGACAGGGCATGGGCCTTGCATCATAATCTGCTTAAATCATGGGAGGGTGTGAGATGAAGAAAGCGGTGCTTTTGTGCTGTCTCCTGGCGGTGGTCGCCCTTTTGCCGGTGGCCGTCCAGGCTTCGGGAACCGCCATCTACGAACAGGGATCCAAGGCATCGGCGCAGGCGGGCGCCTTCGTGGCCAGGGCGGACGACGCCACGGCTCTCTTTTACAACCCCGCCGGCATCGCCTTTCTCAAGGGGATGCATTTTTCCTTCAACCTGACTTACATCAATGCGGACGTCAAGTATGAAAGCCCCACGCTGGGGAGCTTCACCGATTCGGCCAAGAACTTTTTCATCCCGGGCGTGTACTTTACGCAGACCATCAACGACCGGATCGCCTGGGGCTTCAGCGTTACGGCTCCGTACAACCTGTCGACGGACTGGGGGGCGAACTTCCCGGGCCGCTTTGTCAGCCGTCATTCCAAAATCGTCACCATGGATTATCATCCGGTCATCGCCTTCAAGTTTGATGACAACAACGCCCTGAGCATCGGCCTCCACTATTACGATTCCAAGATCGAACTGACGCGCAATCAGGACACGAGCGCTCTGACGACGCTGAACAACTACCTGATCGCCAACTTTTATCCCTCGCCGCCCTATCCCGCGGGGACGCCGGTGTACGCCGCGAGCGAAGCGTATCTTTCCACGGACGTTCGCGACCAGGCCTTCGGCTGGGATATCGGCTACATGCACAAGGCCGATCCGTGGTCTTTCGGTCTCACCTACAAGAGCAAGGCAAGCTTCACCTATACGGGGCACAACTATTTCTACTACAATACGCAGGGAATGGCGGCCCTGAGTTCCGTCGCCGGTGAACTCTTCCCGCCCCAGGACGTGTCGATCCAGCTCGACTCCGTTCCGGCGGTGGCCGCCGCGGGTTTCGCGTACCACTCCAATCCGTGGACGGTGGAATTCGACCTGACTTGGACCCAGTGGAGCAGCTGGGACAAGACGTTGGTCTATTTCAACCATCCGACGTCGCTTCCCGCCATGCTCGGCGGTACAAGCGTTGTCCCTGCGGCCGAGCCGATGGATTTCGAGTGGAGCAACACCTGGGCTTATCGCCTGGGCTTCGGCTACAAGCTGAATGAGAACTGGGAGCTTCGCTGGGGCGTGCTCTACGACCAGGCGCCCGTTCCTTCGAAGACCGTCAGCCCCGTTCTTCCCGATGCGGATCGCTGGTCCGTTCAGTTTGGAACGGGCTACACCAAGGGCAAATGGGGATTCGACTGGTACGCCATGTACCTGCAGTTCAAAGACGCGAACATCAATCCCGACAATATTTACCGCTACAACAGCTCGGGCTTGAACGACGCCAACAACCCGCTGAGCCCCTACCCGGGTCCGTATCCCAGGACCGTGGACGGCACGTACAGAGGGTCCGCCATTCTCGCCGGGTTCCAGATCACTCGGGGAACTCGTGCGGTATTCTCGAAACTGGACCGCATGAGCGCGGCGAGGAGGTCTTTCATGAATCTTCCACATCTTGATAAGAGGCCGGATATCCACGAGTCCGTTTACGTTGATCCGACCGCGCGTATCATGGGTGACGTGGTTGTGGAACGGGACGCTTCGATCTGGTGCAACGTCTCTATCCGGGGGGACGTCCACGCCATCAGGATCGGGGAAGGAACGAACATCCAGGACAACTGCGCGCTTCATGGGCAACGTGATGAGTTCGATCTGCTGGTGGGACCGCACGTAGTGGTGGGGCACGCCGCTGTTCTGCATGGGTGCCGCATTGCAGGGCCGGCTCTCATCGGTATGGGCGCGATACTTATGAACGGCTCGGTCGTCGAAGAAGATGTGATCGTGGGGGCGGGCGCGCTTGTCCCGGAAGGCCGCGTCATTCCCAGGGGCACCCTGGCCGTCGGGGTCCCGGCGAGCCCAGTGCGGTCGCTGAGCCGGGAAGAAATCGAACACGTCCGCGATGGCTGGAAAGACTATGCGGCTTATGTGGAGGAATACAGGCGGCGCGGTCGCTTTCACGGATGGGGCCGGCATGCGCTGCATCGAGAGTGAGCGGCATCATGGCGGGACCGGAACGGCTCAATCGCCGAGTTCTTCTCTTTCGTTGGCGTTGAGACGGGTCATGGCCGAATGATAGGGCCATTCGTCGAGCAAGCCTTCCTCTTTCAACAGGAAGAGCTTGCGGCGGTGATAGTCCCAATAGTGATCCCAGTCCAGGTCGTCGATTCGCTGGCCGAGATCCACCATCCGCGACAGCCAAGCCAGCAGACGCCGGCGCTTGCTGATCTGCCACCAGGGAAGCGAGGGCGTCAGCACGCTTTGGTCGTCTACCTGGAAATGGACTGCCAGACGTAGAATCAAAGCGCCTGTGAGAACGGCGGGAACCAGGGGTGAGGCGATGAGCCACCAGCCGGAACGGAGAAAGGCGGCTTGGCCCTGAGGCCGCCCGAGAAACCAGAGGGCACCGGTTCCCGCCGCCCAGGCGGCCAGGCCGCCGGCCGCCGCGGCGATTTTGTGGCGCCAGACAAGGCGTATGGGAGGCCGGAGCGCGGGGAGGCTGTAAAAGTATCGGCGGCTTTTGCCGAAGGCACCCGTCTTTTTCAAAATGATGCGGTCATAACGGCAGATACAGTCCCAGCGCGTCAGGACGCTCGTCCAGGAAAAGTCTTCGAGGTCCAGCGATTCGAAGGTCTGTTGGACGGGATGCCTCTTCTGGGCGGCTTTTGCGCTGAAGGCCTCCAAGAAAGCCCGGAATGAAGCGCTCGGCGGGCCCTTGCATGTCACAAGCCACCGCCCGTCGTAATCGAAGACCGTCCAGACTTCCCGGGCACTGAAATAGAACCACAGCATGGCCAGCGCCGCGGACGCAGATCCAAGGAGGGAAAAAGGAAGAAGCAGCAGGGCCGCGGCAGCGGCGGCGGCGAAAAGCCGCCGGTCCACCGGGCGGATTTTGTAGGCGTCCCAGACCGCGCCGTAGGGGATCGTTTCAGACTGTGTCAGAACGCCGGAGGTGAATTCCTCTTTCAAGAGGCCCCCGGGCTTCAGGCTGTAGACCACGCGCGTGCCGAAATGCGGCCTTTCGACGTGGGTGAGCGGGGAGTCCTCTGTGAGGCTACTTTGCTGCACTGCCTGCGCTACCGCTTTCAAGGATGGAACTGACAAGGGCCCTGGCAAAGTCGTTCGCCACGCGGTCATAAGCCACGACCTCGGGGTTGATGAAATTCGTGGGAACGGGGGATTCTTCGTAAATCTGGTCGAAACGGTACCCCTTCGCCTCGAACAGAACCTTGCCCTGTTGGGTGGTGAGCTGCACTCTAGCGGACATTCGCACCTCGAAGCGGTTGGCCCGCCCGGAAGATCCGAAGCCGACGGGAACGGCTGAATACGAGAGTATGCTGCCCGTCAGGATCGCGTCCGCCCCCGCCGAAACGGACTGAACATGTATCTTCGACCTTCGGGCCAACTCTCGGGTGACCGCTTCGGTGACCCGCTGGCTCAGTTCGGGGACGGGCACTCGTTTCTGAAAGGGAAGCACCGCGATCGTCTTAACGGTGGGTGGAAGCGATCCCGTGCCCTGCAGGCGGTAACCGCACGCCGCTGCGAGCAACAGGAGAAGGCCGGGAAGAATGCGCCGGATCATGGCGCCTTCACCACGAAATTGACAATGCGTCCGGGCACCACGATTTCCCGGACGATTTTCCGGTTTTCGAGATATCCGCGAACCTTGTCGTTGGCCTTGGCTTCAGCAAGGATCGCCTCCTTGTCCGCGTCCAGCGGGAGCGTGATTTCCGCCCGTAGCTTGCCGTTGACCTGGACAGCCAGCGTGACTTCGTCCTCTCGGGCGATGTCGGCCTCGAAGGCCGGCCACGGGCCGTCTATGAGAAAACCGTCATGGCCCATCATTTCCCACATGGCGTCGGCGGCGTGGGGCGCGAAAGGAGACAGGAGAGAGACCAGCGCTTCCAGGGATTCCTTGAGGGCATATCTTTCCTGGGGCGATTTCCCGTAGCGGGAGAGAAGGTCCTGCTGGGCGTTGACCAGCTCCATGAGGGCGGCCACGGCCGTATTGATTTTGAGCCGCGTTTCCAGTTCCTGCGTCACCTTGCGGATCGTCTGGTGCGTTTTGCGGCGGAGGGCAAAGGCCGGACCGTCCACCGGGACCTCGGCGGGACCGGAGAGGTCGTCCTTCCAGGTTTCAACCGTGGTG
>JARRNO010000254.1:0-2790 GCA_037384885.1 Acidobacteriota bacterium | reverse complement strand
CCAGAACCTTCGAGGCCTGGCGGCCCGCATCCTTGGCGAGGTCCTCGACCGGAAGCAGCCGCTCAAGTCCGTGCTTCAGCGCGAGCAGGACAAACTGGCGCACGAACCCGACCGATCGCTGTTGCGAGAGCTGACGACGGGAGTTCTCAGGCACCTGCCTCACCTCGACTGGGCCGTGGATGAGCTGACGACAAGAGGCATCGTGGAGACCCAGCAGGAGCTGATCCATGTGCTGAGAGTGGGGGCTTATCAAATTCTAATGCTGTCCCGCATTCCGGGTTATGCAGCCGTGGACGAATGTGTGGACGCCGCGACGCGAATCGGTCCCGGCGCCGGCGGATTCGTCAACGGCATCCTGCGCTCCTTGGCGGAACATCGGGCCGAACTCCTTGAAGGACCCTACCGCTTTCCCGGGCGTGAAGGGGCGGCCATGCGCCTCGGCGTTCCCGACTGGCTCCTGGCCCGTTACGAAAGACGCTTCGGCGCCGTGGAAGCGGAACGGATTCTGAGCGCCTTCCAGCACCCATCCGGCACCACAGTTTTCTTTCCCTCCGCGACGTCACTCGTTCAGGGCCGTGCCATCCTGGATAAGGAAGGGATTTCCTATCAGCCTGACCCGGTGTTTCCCTTGACCCTCAGAATCCTGGAGGGCAATCCGGCTCGTTCAGAAGCCTTCAATCGTGGTCTTTTCTACGTTTGCGATCCCGCCTCCCAAGTTCCTGCGCTGCTGCTGCCGCTGCCCGGCGCCTCGCTCATATTAGATCTTTGTGCGGCTCCCGGCGGAAAGACCGTCGTTCTTTCGAGCCGGAAAGCTCGGTCCTGGATCTTGTCCACCGATGTCAACCGGAGACGTATCTCCAGGATCAAGGAAAATCTTTCCAGGATGTCCATTTCAGGAGTCCGTATGGCCCAAGTCAACGTGGAGGGAGGGCTCCCGTTTCCCGCGTGCATGGAGTCCGTCCTGCTGGATGCCCCGTGCTCCTCCCTGGGTACATTAAGAAAGAACCCGGAGATTCGGTGGCAGATCAACGAGAGCGACCTGGAGACCTTCCACGAGCGGGAAGCGTCCTTTCTCGAGAAAGCCTCAGAGGTGATCCGCCCTGGAGGATATCTACTCTATTCGGTCTGCTCCCTCGAAACGGAAGAGACGTCCAATGTTATCGGGACCTTCCTTGAACGCCATCGCAACTTCGCCCTCGCACCCTTGAAGCCCCCTTCCTTTCTCAAGGGCCTGATGGATCAACCTCGGAAGGGAGATGCCTATTGCCTCCCACATCGCCATGACTGGGATGGGTTTTACGTGGCGCTGCTCCGGAGGCGTCCGGACCGGTAAGGGGAGCCAGACCCGCTGGAATAGGCGGCTTCAACGGTGGTTGTGGGTCCCAGCTGACCGGCAAAAATAAAAAAATTACTTTAGAAAGATGCAATCCGCCCGCAAAGGTAACAGGCTTATTAAATTCGATTTTTTCCACACATCGGCGGACCCCTTTCGGGGGCAAAAAACGCCAAATACCCAGCAAGTTTTCCGGTCCACGCCCCCGCGTTGCACCTCCATTTCGGACAGCGGATCCTAGCTCACTGGTAAACGAGTGAATTCAAATAGCTAGGAGGCTGTCATGAAACATTCACTTCGAAGCAACAGGTTAGGAATCACCACAACCTTGATTGGAACGTTGGCGTTCCTCGCGCTTGCGACAGGAATTTCTCTTGCGACTCCCGCCAAGAAGAAAATGTCGGACCGCGACCTCTTCAAGGAATACTGCCGCCCTTGTCACCTGGCCCATTCCAAAAACGGGGAGTACACCCCCATGAGCTACATCCAAGACCAGTGGGCGCGGTTTTTCCGGGAAAAATACGTCCCGAGCCACAAAGACGTGGTGGATCCCAACCACGGCGGGAAGAAGGTTGTGGACGTCATCTCCAAGGAAGACCTGAAGCGCATCCAGCACTTTCTGGTCGACCACGCGGCCGACTCCGAACAACCTATGACCTGCGGCTGATCGCCGCGCGATCTTGGGAGGAAGTTTCTCATGCGAAAGACAATACTTGTACTCGTGATGATCCTCTTTGTCGCGCCGGCGGTGCTTATGGCGCAATCCAACCAGACCAACCCCGACACCCAGGCCATGCGTCGCAAGCTTCAGGAGCTCGAACAGCGCCTCCAGAAGCTTGAGGAGACACAGGGAAATGCCTCGAATCCAGACGTCAAGGCCATCCGGCGTGAATTGAACGAGATGGAACACCGGCTGAACCGGGTCGAGCGCAAGGCGGCCCTGGACCGGCTGAACATCACGGGCGATTTCCGTTTCGAAGCGCACTCCATTCAGGGAGCTACGGTTCCCGCTCACTACGACGGCATGCTCCTTCAGAACATGATGGTGAACACCCTGTTCTACTATCAGGCGACGCAGATGCTGCCTTCGGGCCCGGGCGATGTGTCCCAGTACGTGGCGACGCACTACGGGGACTACCAGTACTTCACCCAGAACCTTACCTTCGACAAGCTGAAGGCGATGATGGCTCAGTTTCCTCCTGCCATGCAGCAGCAGCTTCAGAGCATGCTGCTTCCCTACACCTACGTTCCTTCATACGGCGCCGACAACAACAGTCTCTACACCAGCCGCCTTCGCCTGAATATCGACGCCAAGGTGGCCGACAACGTCGTGTTCATGGGGCGCCTTTCCATGTACAAACCCTGGGGAGATTCCACGGGCGTCCAGGTCTTCAACGGGCTGCCCAACAGCATCAACATGGACGGAACAACGGCGGGCGTGCCCAACTCGGACATCC
>JARRNO010000253.1:0-2790 GCA_037384885.1 Acidobacteriota bacterium | reverse complement strand
CCCCTCTCCCCGGGTGGTGGCGGAAGAACCTGCTGATCCTGGAGGCGGGGGGCTCGCTGGATTTGAACGAGATCCGACAGCAGATGTGGCGGCTCGGCTACCGCAAGACCGACGTGGTAAGCGGCCCCGGCGAATTCGCCTTCCGGGGCGGTCTTGTGGACTTTTACCCGCCCCAGGAAAGCCTGCCCGTGCGCGTGGAGCTTTTCGGCGACGAAATCGACTCGCTCCGTTTCTTCGACCCGGCGAGCCAGCGCTCCCTTTCTCCCTGCCAGCGGACAATTCTCGTCCCGCCCCTCTCTGAAGCGGTCCGTGACGACGCCTTGCTCTCCAGGCTTCGCGCCCATCTGGAAGGCGCAGGAGAGTTCGGCCGCATCCGCCTCGAAACCCTCGACCAGGTGGGCCACTATCCCACCATGGACGTGGAAGTGCGCCAGGATCCCGAGTTTTACGGTTCCCTGAGGACCCTGCTCGGCCCTACGCGTTGGATCTACCACCAGGCCGGCGCCCTCGAGGCCGCGGCCGATGACCGGCTCGAGGCGTTCCGGGAAAGCTTCGCCTCCCATGACCGGCCTGATTTCCTCGCGCCCGAGCGGCTCTTTCTTTCCGCTGGCGAAATCGAATCGGTGAGCGCCGCCGAAGACGCCCTCCCGCTCGAAATGGGTGCGGGCGGGGCCCGGGTCGCCAGCGAACGCTCGCCCGTCTTCCCCGGCGAACCCATGAAGGCGCTCGACTACCTCAAGGAACGCGCCCGGGAAGGCTACCGGTGCCTGGTTCTGCTCCAAGGGCGCGGGACGCTGGACCGATTCAAAGAAATGGCGGCGCTCGAAGACATTCCCGTCGCTTCCGAATCCGCCGGAGACGATCCGGCGCCCGGTGTCTACGCCGCCGTATCTCCCATTCCTGAGGGTGTGGTCTTTCCGGGGCTCAAGTGGCTCGTGCTCACCGAAAAGGAAATCTTCGGCCGCGCCCGGGTGCGCGCCGCCGCGGTGCGCCGCAAGCCCTTCTTTTCCAACCTGCGCGATCTCAAGCCCGGCGACCACGTGGTCCACACCGAGCACGGGGTCGGGGTCTACAAAGGGATCGAGACCCTGGTCCGCAACGGCGTGCGCGAGGACTACCTCGCCCTTTCTTACGCCGCCAACGACCGTCTTCTCGTGCCGGTGCAGAAGATGGACCTCATCCAGAAATACAACGGCCCCGAAGGCTACCGGCCCCCCCTCGACAAGCTCGGCGGCACCGCCTGGAAGAAGACCCGCCAGAAGGTGGCGAAGGCCGTCAAGGAAATCGCCGGCGAGCTCCTCAAGCTTTACGCCGCCCGCCGCGCTCACGAAGGGCGTCCCTTCGGGCCCGACACCGAGTGGCAGCTGGAGTTCGAGTCTCAGTTCCCCTTCGAACTCACCCCCGACCAGCAAAAGGCCCTGGAAGACGTCAAGCGCGACATGGAAAACCCCCGCCCGATGGATCGCATCATCTGCGGCGACGTGGGCTTCGGCAAGACCGAAGTGGCCATGCAGGCGGCCTTCAAGGCCGCGGCGGAAGGCTGCCAGGTGGCAGTGCTCTGCCCCACCACCGTCCTGGCCCTCCAGCACTTCGAACGCTTCCGCGAGCGCTTCGCCCCCTTTCCGTTCAAGGTGGCCATGCTCTCCCGGTTCAGCACCGGTCCAGAACAGAAGCTCGCCGTCAAGGAAGCCGCCGGAGGCAAGATCGACATCATCATCGGCACCCACCGGCTCCTCTCGCGCGATGTGCGCCTTCCCAACCTCGGCCTTCTCATCGTGGATGAGGAACAGCGCTTCGGCGTGTCCCACAAGGAGAAGATCCGCCAGATGAAGGTGCAGGTGGACACGCTCACCCTCACCGCCACCCCCATCCCGCGCACTTTGCAGATGGGGCTGTCGGGCATCCTGGACATGTCGCTGATCCAGACGCCGCCGCGCGACCGGCTGGCCATCCAGACCAGCGTCCGTCCCTACGAGGACGAACTGATAAAAAGTGCGATCCGGCGTGAACTTATGCGGTCAGGTCAGGTATACTACGTGCATAATCGGGTGGAAACGATCGCCCACGCCGCCAAGAGAATCCAGGCCCTGGTTCCCGAGGCGCGCGTCGCCGTCGCGCACGGGCAGATGGGAGAGAGGGCGCTCGAGGACGTCATGCTGGGCTTTTACGAGGGAGAGACCGACGTGCTGGTCTGCACCACGATCATCGAAAATGGTGTGGATATCCCCAGGGCGAACACGCTCTTCGTGGAAAACGCTCACGCGTTCGGCCTGACCCAGCTGTACCAGCTGCGCGGGCGCATCGGCCGCAGCAACGTTCCCGCCTACGCCTATCTCATGACGCCCTCCGGCACCGTCCCCACCGGCGACGCCGCGCGGCGGCTCGAGGCTTTGCAGGAATTTTCCGAACTCGGCGCCGGCTTCCGCATCGCCGCCATCGACCTCGAACTCAGGGGCGCCGGCACCCTGCTCGGCGCCCGGCAGTCCGGCCACATGGCCTCCGTCGGCTTCGAAATGTACATGCACATGCTCGAAGAAGCCGTGGCCGCCGCCAAGGGTGAACCGCTCGCGCACGCCGTGCGCTGCGAGATGAACCTCGGCCTCGACCTTTCCGTTCCCGTGGACTACATGGAAGAGGTCAACGAGCGCCTCTCCTTCTACCGCTCACTGTCCCTGGCGGGCCGCGAGGACGAGGTGAACCGCCTCGCCGAAGAGACGGCCGACCGCTTCGGCCCCCTGCCGCTCCCGGTGGAACGCCTCATGCGGGCCGCCCGCCTTCGCATCCAGGCCG
>JARRNO010000252.1:0-2794 GCA_037384885.1 Acidobacteriota bacterium | reverse complement strand
TCGCCGTCATCTGCTCCTTCGGGACAGGCAACGCCATCCAGTCCTTTACGGTGGCTGACCAGTTCAGGCAGGACCTCGGCATTCCAACGGTTTTGACCGGATTGGTGATGGCTCTGCTCGTGGGGGCCGTCATCCTCGGCGGCATCAAACGCATCGGAGCCGTCACCTCCAAGCTCGTGCCGTTCATGTGCGTGCTGTATATATTCGCGGGCCTGGTGGTGTTGGGCCTGCATGCCGGCGACGTCTGGCCGGCGCTGGTCACCGTTTTCGAATCGGCCTTCAAACCCGCGGCGCAGGTGGGGGGATTCGCCGGGGGCGGCTTTGTCTTCATGCTGACTTGGGGCGTCAAGCGAGGCTTGTTTTCCAACGAATCGGGGCAGGGCTCGGCGCCCATCGCACACGCGTCAGCGAAGACCGACGAACCCATCCGGGAAGGCAACGTGGCCATGCTGGGCCCTTTTGTGGACACGCTGGTAGTCTGCACCATCACCGGCATGGTTATTATCACCACCGGGGTCTGGAGTCACAAACAGGTCCAGCGGCTGCCGGTGAACAGCCAGTCCGCCCTGACCGCGATCGTTTCCAGCGCCGCCGTCCACTCCAACGGTGTCATTGAGCCTGGGGACCTGGCGGCGGGAAAATTCCACGTGGCGCAAGGTGAGCCGGAGGGATTTACCCTGGTGAGAAACAACGGCGCCGTCAGCCGCACCCGTCTGCTGAGGGCGAAGGGGGATCTCCTGGACCGGGGCGCCCGGCCTTTCGACGGCCGTGTATTGATCCCGCCCCAGGCGGGCGGGGAATTCTCGGCCGCCCAGTTCTTTACCGCGGGGGGGAGACGTATCCCCGCCAGCCGCATCTGGGTCGAGGGCGCCGCGCTCCAGAACGGATCGCCGCTGACCTCGTGGGCTTTTCAGAAAGGACTGGGAAATCTGGCCGGCGGCCGGGGTAATCTCCTGGTAACGGTGGCCGTCTTGTTCTTTGCACTGTCCACGGCCATCAGCTGGTCCTACTACGGTGACCGTTCGATCCAATACCTGGCGGGCGATCGTTGGATCGTACCCTACCGCGTCGTCTACGTCATCATGCATTTCCTGGGTGCGATCTACTCCCTGGAGATCGTCTGGACTTTTGGCGATACGGCGCTTGGACTCATGACCTTTCCCAACCTGCTCGCCGTTCTTTTGCTCACCGGCAAGGTCCGGAAGATGAAGCAGGACTATGTCCGTTCGGGCAAATTAAGGCCGCCCGGACAAGGCGGGTGAAACGCAGCCGCCCTGTCCGCGCCGCCTGAAACGCCTGCCGTGACTACCTTTCCCCGCTTGTCTCGCGCCCGCACCATTTGACAGAGCCGGCCATCCCCGCCATAATAACTATCTGCTAGCCGTTTCAAGGTTTTCTGAACAGACTCCAACCCGGCCATCCTGAATCTCGAGTTGCCATGCCGCTATCTCAAGAAATTCTGGACGCTGTCAAACATTTCATCTTCGGACTCGATCACGTCGTGTGGAACTGGCCTTCCATCATGCCCATCATGGTGGTGGCGCTGCTCGGCACCGGGATCATTACGACCTTCCGCCTTTCCTGGATACAGATCCGGCGCTTCTGGCACGGGATCCGGGTGCTGAAGGGCGATTACGACGACCCCGAACATGAAGGCGATCTCTCCCATTTCCAAGCGCTGTCCACCGCCCTGTCGGGCACAATCGGCATCGGCAATATCGCGGGCGTGGCGACGGCCATCCACTATGGAGGCCCCGGGGCGCTCTTTTGGATGTGGGTGACGGCCGTCTTCGGCATGGCGCTGAAGTTTACCGAATGCACGCTCGCGCAGTGGTTCCGGAAGGTCAACGACAAAGGGCAGGCCTCGGGCGGCCCCATGTACTACATCGAGCAGGGTTTGGGTCCGAAGTGGAAATGGATGGCCGTCGCCTTTGCCTGTTTCGCGGCCATCACGCCCCTGGGGATGGGGGACGCGGTCCAGTCCTTTACGGTCGCCGATCAGTTCCGCCACGATTTCGGCGTTCCCACGCTGATCACCGGCATCGTGATCGTCATTATCGTTGGGGCCGTCATCCTCGGCGGCATCCGGCGTATCGGGAAGGTGACGTCCAAGCTGGTTCCCTTCATGTGCGCCGTCTATATTCTGGCGGGCCTTGTCGTCCTTTTGCTGAACGCCAACGAGGTGATCCCCACCCTCGGGCTGATCTTCCGGTCAGCATTCCAGCCGGCTGCCCAGATCGGAGGGTTTGCCGGGGGAGGGTTCATCTTCATGATGACCTGGGGCGTGAAGCGGGGGCTCTTCTCCAACGAATCGGGGCTTGGGTCCGCCCCCATCATCCACGCCGCCGCAAGAACGGACCAGCCGGTCCGGGAAGGGGTGGTCGCCATGCTGGGCCCCTTCGTGGATACGCTGACCGTCTGCTCCATCACCGGGCTCGTGATCCTCACGACAGGCGTCTGGAACCAAAAATCCATGCAGCGGCTTCCCGTCAGCGAACAGTCGGCCCTGGTGACCGTCGTTTCCGGCACGCACATCCATAAGGACGGCGTCCTCCCCCCGGATAAGATCGCAGCCGGCATATTCCGGGTCGACCACGGACACCCCGAAGGCTTCGAAATGGTGCGCAACAACAGTACGCTGGCCTCCATGGAAATTCTGCGGGCGAAGGGGCACTTTCTGGACAGCGGCGTGAAGCCCTTCACCGGGACGATCATGCTGAAGAAAGACGACGGAGGCGATCCTGCGGTGGCGGTCTTCCGCGACGCCGGCGGCGGCGTCGTCTCGAAGCGGCAT
>JARRNO010000251.1:0-2825 GCA_037384885.1 Acidobacteriota bacterium | reverse complement strand
CTGTCCAAATTCTTCAGCCCCAGAGGATCGGCGACTGGCAGCTGCTTCTCTTCATCTTGATTTTCGCCAACGTCTGGGCGCTCTACAGCCAGATCTGGACCAATATCCCGTTGTTCATCACCCGCCTTGATCCGGCCATGATGAAGCATATAGAGTATTTTCAGGCCGTCGATCCCCTAATGATCGTGGCGTTCCAGGTCCTGATCGGCAAGTGGATGTCCAAGTACCGCGCCCTTCCGGCCATGGTGGGCGGCCTGTTGATCGCCGGCATCGGGGTGGGCACCGTGGGGATGTTCGGCTATGCCGTGGGCGCCTGGGCCATCGGTTTCTCCCTGGCCATCTGGGCGGTGGGCGAAATGATGTTCAGCCCCCGGTCCGTCGAATATGTTTCGGTGATTGCGCCGAAGGACAAACTGGCCCTCTATGTGGGGTATGGGTTTCTCCCCTACGCCGTGGGGTTGGGGCTCGGCCCGTCGATCGGGGCGCACATGGTGAATTTCAACGACAGAATCAACCGTCCGGACTGGGTCTGGTACGAGTTCGCCGCATGGGCGGTTGTCACGGCGCTGCTGCTTTACGGATACGATTGGCTGATGCGCCGGACGGGCGGAGCGTCCCGCGAATTGGGAAACGGCGCCGAACCCGCTCCTGAAAACGGCTGACTCAGCGGATTCACACCTTGGCGCCTTGGCGAAAGCCTTGTCAGACGTACCCCTTAATTCAGGCTCCATCGGTCTGAATCAAAAGGCCCCGTCCCGTCTTTGAGCCTTCGGCTCAGTTCCTCTCTGAGCAACCCGTAGCGGTCCCCGATCCCGCCTGCCTCCAGAAGCGCCTGTTTCTGCTCGCTGGAAAGGCCCAGGATCTGGGCGGACACCGCGATGAATTGATCGTCATCCACTGACGCAAGCTGCTCCATCAGGGATTGGGCGCCGCCGCGCTGGGCTCTGAGCAGAAAGGGGAAAGAAGCCAGCAGGTCGAGCCTCGCATCGGTCAGATGCTCGGGCGCTCTGCCGCCGAGAGGCCCCGGCGGATAATCGACACGGACCTGCCGGTACGGCGTTATGCTCTCCAGCTCTTCCGCGATGTGAAACTTCTGCAGCCCGAGCAGCCACACGAGGTATCGTCCATCGTCCATTTTGAGATGCTGGTAGAGCAGGCCGGCACAGCCTACCTCGCGAACGGGGGGCGGCAAAACCGAGCCCTCGATCGCCCCTGGGGCCCACTGCACCATGCCGATCACGTTGTGCGTCTCCAGCACGTCGGCGACCAATTTCCTGTATCGGTGCTCGAAAATATGCAGCGGAAGGACTTCTCCCGGCAACAGAACGGTTTGCCGAAGCGGGAAAATGGGAATGACATCGGGAACGGGATAGGGATCCATGCCGGACGGCCTCCTCAGCAAAAGGGCCCCTTCAGGCTGCTTTCATAACCGCTTCTCCCCTCGTTCCTATTCCTATCCGCGGGATGCATAGTCGGGACTGACGCGCAAATTGGGCGATGTCCCCCATTTCCTTGGACTGGCCTCATCACCCTGTCTCCCCTTGTAGAGAAAAAAGGTTAGAATACCTTTCTTGATTGATGGAGGTGTCCATTGGCATTCTTGCAGAAATATAACGCACATCCCTGCCGGACAGGGATGGTTTTGTTGCTGTTTATCGGAGCTCTACTCACTTTTGGGGCGTGTCAGAATAAGGGGGCTGCTGCCAACAAACCCAACGAAGCCCCGACGGCAACCCCCAAAGCGCATCAGGCTGTGGGGCAGGAAACCGCTGCGCCCGCGCATCCCGAACTCATGAACGCTATCCTTAATTACCTTCAGACGAAGAAGGGGATTGCCACGTCTAAAATGAAAATCGCTTTGAGCGATGTCCAGATAAAGGGCAATACGGCTCAATGTACCGCGTCCATCGGCCTCATTACCGGCGACATGCCGCCGCTCGAATATGTTTACGAACTGGCCAAGACGAACGGAAAGTGGGCCGTCACCACATCCAAGCAAAAGGCGGGTACCTCTCCCCACGGCGGGATGATGCCCGCAGGGCACCCGGCAATGGACGGGCAGGCGGGGGCTCCGACCATGCCGTCCCACCAGCCCTCCGGGGGCGGTTCGAAATAGTTTTTACACATGGGTTGAGGAACCAGTCGCACGCAAAAAGCCCGGCGCCCGCCGGGCTTTTTGCAACTTATATCCCTTTTCTCTACCGAACCAGGGGGGTTAATTAGGGAGTTCAGTCCCCAGAATGCGCAGGGCCGCCACGACGAAAGAGCCTTCGATTACGGATTTTACTGCGGCGGGAGGCCGAGACGGCGGCGAACATACGGCACCATGCCGCCGGCTTCGATGATGTCGAGGATCTGCCGCGGATACTCCGCCAGCTGATAAGAGGCGCCGAGCGTCTCGTTCACCAGCCGCCCGTCCTCTGGAAAGATGCTGAGTTGATCCCCTTCCCGGCAGTTTCCGGCGGCCTGAGAGGACTCGAAGATGGGCAGGCCGACGTTGATGCAGTTGCGGAAGAAGATACGGCCGAAAGAGACGGCGACCACCGCCCCGATACCGGCTCCGAGCAGAGCGATCGGCGCGGTTTCCCGGCTGCTTCCGCAACCGAAATTCTCCCCCCCGACCACGATGTCGCCGCGTGTCACCTTACCGGCGAAGCCGGGGTCCAGTCCGGCCATGGCGTGGCTTCCCAGCTCCACAGGATCGATGGTGTTGCAGTAGCGCGCAGGAATGATGGCGTCCGTGTCTACGTGGTCCCCGAACAGCCAGGCCTTTCCCGACAGGATTCCCATCACATCACCTCGTCCGGGTGGCTGATCTTCCCGGC
>JARRNO010000250.1:0-3356 GCA_037384885.1 Acidobacteriota bacterium | reverse complement strand
GCGGCGCCAGCAACAAGCCGCCCTGGAAGAGAAAGACGAGCACCATGATCTTCGCCGTGATGCGGAAGAAGGACGGCGAGAAGGGACCGACCGCCAAATCGCCACATTCGCCCTCGTCGTCTTGCGAGCGTCGCGCCGCCCGGCGCAGCTTAAGGGGCAGCCGGCAGGCTCCACGCCGCATAAGCGATTCGAAGAAGCGCCGCGTTTTCCGGTTGAAGAGAAGCAAGACGACGAACAAGAAGGCCAGTAGGAAAATCAGTTCGAGGGCATGGTCCTGGGCCGCAGGATCATAGTTGAAGCCTTTCACGGCATGGTGAAGCGCCTTCCCCAGATCGCCGGCCGTTCCGAAGAAACTGCGACGCCGCAAGCCCGACGACTAGGGCGCATAGCCAGCGAATCTCCCGGACCGACGTCCTGTGATCAGGCCGGAGGAAAAAACGGTGCCCGCAAGCCGTGGGGGAAAAGACTGCCTATTGACAGGGGCCGACTAAATGGGTGCCCCCGGTCCCACCGGTCTCATTTGCATGTTACCTGACCCCGTGCCTTTTGTAGCCTATTTCCCGCCTTCAAATTGCTCGAAAAGGTCCTTTCGGGAAAAATGCGGATGGAACGGAGAGACTTGGTTAGGCGTCCTGTAAATGAAAATCCACGATTCAATGCGCGGAAACCCGGACACGTAGACCTTGCCGTTGAAAGCGATTCCCGCTGCCGTCGCCGAGCCGTAGGGTCCGCCCACTAGCAGGCTTTCTGTACTGGTGTGAACGATTCTTTCCGCCAGTGATGGCTCAGGCGAAAGACCCCCGGCGGCGGGAACGGTTTTGTTCCACAATTCATCGTATTTGGCGAGGAACCCGGCTCTGTCCTTCAGAAAGACCTGATCCTTTTTCGCCCCGGTGCGATAGGTCGGAAACCGCATATGGTCTGCGATCCACCATCGGTCTCCAATTCGCGCCGCCCACTTGAGCTGAATGAAGAAAACCCTGAAGTCACTTGCGGGAGAGCCGTACCCCTTTCTCCCCGGCCGGCAGGAACGCTGCTTCCCGATTCCTACAATGTAGTAGTGGATCTTTCCCTTCGCGACGATGCTGGGAACGGGGAGAAACCAGAAATCCACGCCCATCGGGCGATCTCCCAGTCTGCCCATCCTCAGCGTCCTGGGCCCGGCCGCAAGACGCGTCTTCTTGAATCCGGCGGGAAAGAGCGCATCAAATTTGCGTTTAAGATCCGCCTTGTCCCTGATGTTCAGTACCTTCCCGTTCCGGCATACAGCCAGGGGATAATCCAGGTGCCGGTCAAGCCACGTTAGATCCCGAGTTCGAATCGCTTCCTGCGCCCGGGTGAAAAAAGCCCGGTCCTTCGGATAGACGGGGATGGCATTAAGGGCTTCCAATTTGGGCGCCAGGAGCCCATCCGTCAAATGGGTCCACTTCAGCAGCGCCTTACCATGAGGCGGCGCCTGCCTTGCAGGCCTTTTCATCTTGCCCGGCGTCGCGGCGGCCAGGAGAAGCAGCGCCAGCAGCAGGACTGCGGCCGCCCCGGCTGGCCCCAGTCTCGGGAGCACCGAACCCTGGGCTCTGCTTGTCGTGTTATCAGGGCCATGCCGATGAGAAGTCCTCATGGCAAATTCCCTTTAAGAATCGACCGGACTTGCTTGCGCACGCGCACGGCGGTCAGGGCGCGTTCGAGCGTCACGTTCCGCCCCTCGTCGGCGATGATGAAGCCGGGGCCATTGGCCCGCAGACCGGTGTCCAAATCTCCCCACAACACCACCCGGCCCCTTCCGTCGATCCTGACCGAAGCTCCCGACCAGTAGGCAATTCCGATACTGTCCACCTTGATGTTCCACAACGCCGCGCTTTCACTGTTGGGCCGGGGTGCTGCTTTTTCAGTGGTTTTGAGCAGTTTCTTCCAGAGGCGTGTGTCGTGCGCCGCCAAGCGGTAACGACAGGCGGACCATTCGTCCGCGCAGGTTTCCAAGTAATGCTGGTACCGTTGGCCGGACTGCAAAGAGGGATCGGTGAGAAGTTTCCACTTGGCCGGATCTTTTGAGGGCGCCTTCAACGCTGTCATGCGGGTAGCGGCGCCCAAAAAATAGGCCAATCCATTTCCGGCCTTGCGGAGCAGCTTATTGCTGCTCCGTCCGAGGAGCCGCGCGGGGTAGATCGTCAGGACGCACATTATGAAGCTGCTGAAGTAGGGATTATCGAGGCTCCCCTTTTTGGACATTTCTTCTTCGAGCGGCCGCAATTCCGGAGGACGTTTTTCAGCGCCTTGAATGAACGTTTGAAAGGCGTCCCTCCAAAAATCGTAGCCCTTGGCCGGAAGCGCCTTGGCAATGACAGCGGCGCCCTTGCGGTCACGATACCAGTGCGCGTGCAGCCAAAGTTTGGCCACGTCCGGCCGATTCAGGTACCGGCCGAGCGAGCCGGTGTTTTCGAGCGTCCTGAGCGCCGACAGGTAAAATTCAGGCTTGTAGAAATCCTTCTTCTCCAACGCGGCTGTTTTCTCGTGGGACGGGTGGCCCGAGGGCGCCGCAGCGAGGGCACCCAGATTTCGGGGGGAAATGGCCATCAAAAAAATCGATGCCACAAGACAAGAAACAAGAGAGCTTCTGCATTTATAACTGTGGCATCTCCAGCTCGAAGATGACGGCCTGCTGGCACTCGCCTTCCGCCTCCTGCTCGACCACTCCCAGTTTAAGTCCATCTATCATGTAATAGGTGAGTGAGAGACGGTTAAACCAGGGGTAGAGGCCAGTGGGATGCACCAGAAAAATCTCATTTCGGTATTGTACAACATCTATGATTCCCCTTAGCTTATATTCGTCTTGGGCAAAGACCACTGCGTCTCTCTCGTCTCCTCCTATGTCGGCTTGGATGCTAATTTCTCTGTGGAGAGCGCGTCCTCCGTAAGACCAGTCTCCTAGATGCGTTATCACCCGGCCAAGCTTCACGACCTCTTTTGGGAGCCTGAGCCCCCATTTTTCGTAGGAAGCATTCTGAACCCCTGGCTTTCTGAAAGCAGCATTCATAAACGCCTTTGCCCTTTCAGCTGCCTCTCGTTTTCTTTCTTCCTGCATTTGCTTGACCTTGCCAGCCACGTCTGCTGCCACGAAAGAAAGTCCGGCGTTTTCAAACCCGTTGGTAAACCCTTGCCAGAAGTCTCCACCCATTGCCACGTTGGACAGGCCACCGACAACGCCGCCTTCCATGGCGGATAGCATCCCCTTGGCCGGGCCCTTTCAGTCCTGTTGCGAACTTCGCCTGGCCCATCGCACCGCCGAGGGCGCCGGTGGCGGCCCCAACCAGCATAGCGCGGAGCGGGTCTCCTCCGCTAGCGAGCGCATTGACCCCGCC
>JARRNO010000249.1:0-2860 GCA_037384885.1 Acidobacteriota bacterium | reverse complement strand
CACCACCGTCACATCGCGCGCATCCTTGCCGTCCGCGTTCGGGCCGACACGGATCACGGTCTGCTTGCCGGCGGTTCCCGCGAAGAAGCGGTAGAGGTTGTCCTTCGCCGTGATGTCATGGCCGTTGACGGCCAGCAGATATTCACCCGCCTTCACGTTCACGCCCGGCTGGGTGAGCGGCGCCTTGAGATTGGGGTTCCAGTTTTCGCCGTTGTAGACCTTGGAAAAGCGGTAGCGCCCGTTGGCGACGGTGTAGTCGGTGCCCAGCAGGCCCACGTGCATCTCCTTGATGTCGGGCTCGGTGCCGCCGCGTACGAACATGTGTCCCACCGACATGTACGACAGCATCCGCCGGAAGAGGAAGGTCAGGTCGTCGCGGCTCGTGATGCCGGCCACGTATGGGGCGAAGGTCTTCTTCGCCGCGGCCAGGTTCAGGCCGTGGAAGTGGGGATCGTAGAAGAAGTCCCGCTCGATCCGCCAGACTTCGTTGTACATCTGGCGCCACTCTTCTTTCGGTACGACCCAGACCTTCATGGCGGCGGTCTTCAGCTTCCCCATGCCGGGCTTGGCCGGCGCGCCGCTGCCCGTGATGAACCAGCTGCGTCCCTGCTCGTAGAGCATTTTCTTGCCGTTGAAAGACAGGGCGAAGTCGCCGGCGCCCGAAAGCAGTCTGTCGGTCTTGCGCTTGTCGAGATCGAAAGACCAGACCGTGTATCCGTGAGGCATTCCAGGCGCCTGAACCACCGGCGCCTCGGCCAGAAAGAGCTTTCCGGCCTGTCCGGCGAAGAGTCCGGCGTAGTTTGCCGGGCGGATGGGCAGCGCCAGCGTCCGCTGGAGAATGCCGTCGAAATCGATCTTGACGTCCTTGCCGTTCTCTTCTTTCTTCTCGCTCTCGCCCTTGGCCTTGGCGCTTTCCTTGGCGCCCTTGTCCTCCTTCACCTTCTCGTCGTCGCTCTGCGGCGCCAGCGGGGAAGGAAGGTCGGCGCGGAGCACCGCCACGTAAACGCTGCGCGTGACGGGACGGGCCTCGCTCGTCATGTCCAGCCAGCCGGCCGAAAGGCCCATGTCCGTGCTGGCGGTGAAGTAGAGGTACTTTCCGCTGCGGTCGAAGACCGGGTAAAGGCAGTCGCTCATGCCGTCGGTCACCTGGTGGGATTTCCCCGTCGCCAGCGAATAGACGAAGACGGCGTGCAGGTAGTTGGGAAGCTGCTTCGTATAGACGATCCACCGGCTGTCGGGCGACCAGGACTGGTCGAACTCGTGCATGGGCGTGTCGTACCGGTCCGTGTCCACCTTCTTCGGCGTGGGATGGTCCAGGTCCACGACCCACAGGTTCAGCCGCTTGTCGCTGTAGGCGATCTTCTTGCTGTCCGGCGACCAGACGGGGTGATAGAAGAAGGAGGGCGGCTTGCCGAGGTCGATTTTGCGCACAGGGCCCAGGCCGTCCTGGTTGCGGATGTAAAGGGCGTATTCGCCCGAGGCGTCCGAGAAGTAGGCGATGGACTTGCCGTCGGGAGACCACGCGGGGTCGCGCTCCTCCACGCCCGGCGTCGAGGTGATGTCCCGGATGTCGCCCTTTTCGGCCGGTACGGTGAGAATTTCGCCGTGGGCTTCAAAGACGGCGCGCTTACCGGTGGGGGAGATCGCGGCGTTCTCGATCTGCTTGGCCACCTTCTCGAAATGCGGCCGCACCTGCGGCATGTCGCCCGCCACCCGGATGTCCACCCGCGTGGTCTTGTGCGTCGCCAGGTCGAAGAGGTGGATCACGCCCATCTGCGAGTAGACGATGGCGCCCGGTCCCGCGTTCGCCGAGCTGATGTCATAGCCGTCGTTGGGGATCATCTGGGAGACCTTGCCGGTCTTCGTGTCATAGGCGAAAAGCGTGGACGGGCCGTTGCGGTCGGATAGGAAATAGACCGTGCCGCCCACCCACATGGGGTTGTGGTCGTTCGAGTTGTCGCGGGGGACCTTCACCACGCTCGAATCGGAGAGCTTCGCGATCCAGATGCGGGTGGTCTGGCCGCCGCGGTACTGCCGCCAGTCCGGTTCCCATTGGAAGACAGGATTGTAGGCGAGGTGCGTGCCGTCGGGTGAGAAGGCGCCTTCCTGGGCCGCGGGGAGAGGAATCTCGGTGGCGTGGCCGCCGTTCACGGGAATCGTGAAGAGGCGGTCCGAATCTGTCGGGCTGTCCCGGTGGGACATGAAGAGCACGCTCTTGCCGTCCGGCGTCCAGCCCACGGCTTCGTCCACGCCCGGATGCCAGGTGAGCCGGTGGGGCTCGCCGCCGGCGGCAGGCACCACGTAGACGTCGTAATTGCCGTCGTAGTTTCCTGTGTAGGCCACCATGGAGCCGTCGGGCGAAAAGACCGGGCGAACTTCCATACCCGTTCCCGTCACGAGACGGTGTGCGTTCCCTCCGGCGCGGTTGACGATCCAGATATCGCCGCCGAAGCGGAACGCGATCTGCGTCTTGGAAAGCGTCGGCTGCCTTAAAAGCCTCGGCGGCGCATCCTTGGCCGCCGCGCCGCACCAGGGCGCCAGACAAAAGAGCAGCAGGGCTGCCGCCAGTAGAGTCTTCCGCATTCAATCCTCCTTTTCCGGGTGATCAAGAGTTGATACTACCCAATCCCCCTGAAATGTTGAAGAAATGCAGGGGCGGCTCACCGGCCGCACCACGGCTTCAAATTAGGTGACGCAAAAAAGTAGATACGTGCGGCGGAGGCCAAGAGTTTCGCGGTTGCGCCCGCGCGTTCTTCGCGGGCAGCCCGCAGGGGATGCCAGGAAGCCGGGAAGTTAGGAAGCTAGGAGGCTAGGAAGTTAGGAAGCAGCCGCCGATGCGCTGGAGCGCGGACTTCCTTCG
>JARRNO010000248.1:0-2862 GCA_037384885.1 Acidobacteriota bacterium | reverse complement strand
CGTTTACGCCAAGACCCGCATCTATCCGAAAGAGGTGGCGGATTACTACCAGAGCCACCTGAAGAGCTACGAACGCGGCAAGGGCGTCCTGCTGCGGCAGATGCTCCTGACCGGCGTCAAGCAGGTGAACGAGGCCGGCAGCCTCCTGGCCCGCGGCCATTCCTTCCTCGACGTGGCCCGGCTCTATTCGTCTTCCCCCGACCGGGGCCAGACCCAGTATTTCGAAGATACGGAGCTTCCGGACTACCTGCGTTCCACCATACGGAGGCTCAGAGCGGGCGGGGTGTCCAAGCCGATCGAAGTCTCCAGCGATTCGTACCAGATCGTCATGCTCGTCAAGCGCTGCAACTCGTACACGCTTCCGCTTTCGGACGTGGCGCCTCTCATCCGCCTCAAGCTGGCGGACCGGGAGGGCGGACGGCGGCTCAGCCAATACCTGGCGGGCTTGCGAAAAGAATACCGTGTGGTAGTATTTCTATCCAAGCTGCCGTTCGCCTACCGTAAGGAGCCGAAATGAAACACCGGATTTTCGCCGCACTCGCCGTTCTCCTCATGATCCCCGCCGTGGTGCCGTCCTCGGCGAAGACGCTCGAAGAGATCGTCATCAAGGTCAACGACGCCATCGTCACCAAGACGGAGTACGAGACCCGCCTGAAGCAGACCGAAATGGGTCTCAAGCGCGAGTACAAAGGCCCCGATCTCTCCAAGAAGCTCAAGGAACTCCCCCAGCAGCTCATCGAACAGATGGAGGACGAACTACTTCTGGTAGAGAAGGCGAAGCAGCTCTACAAGGTGAGCGATATCGTGGACTACCAGGTCAAGGAGTTCATGAAGGAAAACCACCTCAAGACCAAGGAAGAGCTCGCCAAAGCGCTGGCGCAGGAAGGCGTCAGCATGGATCAGTTCCGCAAACAGATGGAGCTGATCTACATCCCCGAGTTCATGAAGAGCCGCGAAATCCGCAGCAAGATTTCCATCTCAACGGACGAGATCAAGGATTATTACGCCAAGCACAAGGATGAGCTGGCCAGCAAGGGCAAGGTGGAGCTGCGAGAGATCCTTCTGCTCAAGGACAACTACAACCAGGAACAGGCCGACAAGATCTACCAGCAGATCAAGGCCGCGTACGATTCCGGCACCCCTTTCGGCGATCTGGCCGTGAAGTATTCCCAGGCCTTCACCCGCACCAAAAAGGGCGAGGCGGGCTGGTTCGAAGAATCGGACCTCGCCAAGAACCTCGGCAAGGCCGTCTTCAACACCAAGGAAGGGCAGATCACGAGGCTGCTGCCCACCAATGCCGGCTGGTACGTGTTCCAGGTGGAAAAACGCACCCACCCCAAGGTCCCCACCATGGACGAAGCGCGCGACGCCATCGTGGGCATCCTGAAGAACCAGAAATTCCAGACGGCCTACCACAAGTACATCGAAAAGCTGAAGGCCGAGAACTACGTCTGGCTGAACCCAAAGTACGTCTAAGCGCCGTGCTTCGTTGACAGGCGGACGCCATGCGCCTGGACAAGTTCCTTAAAAACACCCGGCTCCTCAAGCGGCGCACCGCCGCCAAAAGGGGAGCCCTGTCCGGCCACATCTACGTGAACGGCCGCCCGGCCAAACCCGCCAAGGATGTGAAGGCCGGAGACGTGATCGCTTTCGCCAACGACGAGGGCTCCGCCGTCTCCAGTTACCGGGTGGTGCAAGAGGCGCTGCGCTCCGTGCCCAAGGGGCGGGAGAGCGAGTATTACGTGGAAGAAGAGACGGAGACGGGCCGTGACCCTGCCTGACGCCTTCCGCGTGGGCGGCGTGGCGGTCTCGCCGCCTCTGGTTCTTGCCCCCATGTCCGGCCTCACCGACGTGACCTTCCGACGCGTGGCGCGCTCCTGCGGGGGCGTCGGCCTCGCCGTGTCTGAAATCGTTTCCGCCGCGGGCATCATCAACGGCGGGCTTCCGCCCGAAGACTACCTCGCCATCGCCGCGGACGAGCACCCCGTCGCCCTGCAGCTCTCGGGGTCCGACCCGGCGCTCAGGGCCGAGGCCGCCCGGCGTTGCGAGGCGGAAGGGGCGGACATCGTGGATATCAACATGGGCTGCCCCTCGCCCAAGATCACCAAGAACATGTGCGGCTCGGCGCTGCTGCGCGACCCGGACCTGGCGGCCACGGTGACGAAGGCCGTGGTGGACGCCGTGGCCATTCCCGTCACGGCCAAGATGCGCACGGGCTGGACGGATGACAGCCTGACCTTCCTGGAGATCGCCCGGCGGCTTGAAGATGTGGGCGCCGCGGCGGTGGCGCTGCACGGGCGCACGCGCAAGCAGGGATATTCCGGCGAATCCGACTGGGGGCGCATCGCGGAGCTGAAGGCGGCCGTGTCCATTCCCGTGGTGGGAAACGGCGATGTGCAGGGGCCGGAGGATGTGCTGGAGATGTTCCGGCAGACGGGTTGCGACGGTGTGATGGTCGGGCGGGCGGCGGTGGCCAATCCGTGGATCTTCTCGCAGGCGGTGGAGCTGGCGGCGCGGGGGCGGTATGAGCGGCCCGGGAGGGCGGAGCGGCTGGCGCTGGTGCGGCGGCAGTTCGAGGAGCTGGAGGCGCGGCCGAATGCGGTGCTGGCGCTGCATTATATGCGGAGTTTTTTGGGGAAGTATACGCGGGAGATGCCGGAGGCGGCGCCGCTGCGCAGGCAGTTGAATGGCATTGCGTCGGTGCGGCAGGGCATCGCCGCCTTCGACGCCTGGTGCGAACAAATCCTCGGTTCCGAAAGCCCCGTGCAGGTTTGAGGCGGGCGGGGCCGCGGGCGCTGCGCGCCCTCTCGCTCCGGCTGAATCGCCTGTCGACAAGCAAGCTTGCCTCCAGTCGCTTCATGC
>JARRNO010000247.1:0-3807 GCA_037384885.1 Acidobacteriota bacterium | reverse complement strand
CGCCGACCGCCTGCATGACGCACAGCTTGCAGGCGTCGACTACGATATTTGGCACAGCGACAGCATGCTTCTCCAGTTGGTCGCGGACCGTGCGTTCCATCTCACCGACGGATTCAACAGCCTGGTGGTGATGCCGAATAATCCCGTCACGGGGCAGCCCATTGGCGCGCCTCTGGTCATGCGCTTCACACCAACCGCCAATATCGGGAACATGGACGAGGCCGGGATTCTCATGCTCCGCCACGACGGGCCCGTGGACTGGTTCGTCAACTTCAACTATATGCACTCCGATCCCGCAAATGTAACCGGTCCCTTCGGCGGACTGTTTTCCGATCCCTTCGAAGCGCCGGTTTCGCACAATGCCCAAATGTGGTACGCAGGCGCCCGGTACAACTTTAACGAGGGCAAGACCATGGTGGGGATCGAATACAACCACGGGTCCAAGTACTGGTTCAACTTCACTCCGGCCCAGGACGATATTATCGCGCCCAAAACGGCCACCCGCGGCGACGTCTGGGAGGCTTACGTGATCCACAAGATCGCACGCCGGTTCATGGTTAAACTGGACTACATCAACTACCAATACGACTACTCGGGTTCCGGATGGGATGTGGGAGCGCCTAAGAAACTCGACGCCACGCCTATCCTGGGCTATCCGACCTATGACAAGGCGTCGATGTTCACGCTGAGCATGGTTGCGAAGTTCTAGGAGACGAGGACATGTGGAAAAAAACCCTGATGGTTTGCGGCGCCGCCTTGATCACTTCCCTGGCCCTCATGGGTGGAAAGCCGTATACGCACCAGAAGTACTTTGAGCACTACGAGGGTACGAAGACCTGCCTGAAATGCCACCGGAAGGAGGCGGAGGAATTTTTTCACACCGTTCATTACCAGTGGCTCGGAAAGGCCCCGGACGTCGTGAACGCAGATGGGATCGTTATTTGTGGTAAATTCTTGCCATTGATGACTATATCCTTCGGAATTCCAACTCCTCGGCGCTTGCCTATTACAACCCATTGCTGGAGAAGATCGAGCGTATCGACAAGGCGCCGGCATATAAGATCACCCCCAGGAACGCGGACGGCAGTTGGCGGTGGAAACCCATTCTCTGGAAAAACCAGGAAGGTATGGATTCCGTATCCAAGCGAATCTCCCTGCCCAAGCGCACCATGTGCCTTCGGTGCCACGCCGGATCCGGCGGCGGCCCCAACTTCAAGCGGGGCGACATTGAATATACTCTCCACGACTGCAAGGCCGATTTCGATGTCCACATGGGCACGAACGGCGGAAACATGCAGTGCATCGCCTGCCACCGCGGGGAAGACCACCATCTGAGGGGGCGCGGCGCCGACCTTTCCGCCAGCGACGATCCGCAACAGCCTCTTTCGTGCGACAACAGCGCCTGCCACGGAAAGGCGCCGCACCTGGCCGCCGTCCTGAACTACCACGCAAAGCGGGTCTACTGCACGGTGTGCCACATTCCAGAGTTTGCCAAGAAAGACCCCACCGACATGTTCAGGGACTGGTCCAAGCCCCATTACAGCGCTCAAAAGGATAAGTACGGTCCCACAATCAAGTTCGAAAAGGACGTCACCCCGGTTTACGCCTGGTTTAACGGGAAGACCTGGGTGCAGCTCCCGGGTAAGCCCGTTCGGCGGCTTGCGGATGGCTCTGTGGCCATGATGCTGCCTCAAGGTTCCCGGAGCGATCCAAACGCCCGCATTTACGCCTTTAAAGTTCACCGCGCCGAGATGCCGGTCTTGAAAAAGAAGAAATGGATCGTGCCGATTGTTGTGGAGGAATTTTTCGCCAACGGCAAAATCGACGAAGCGGTAAGAAGCGCGGCGCAAAAAATGTACGGAATCCAAGATGCACAGTACACATGGACCCGGACAACGCGCTACATGGGAATTTTTCACGAGGTCCAGCCCGCCGCGAAGGCTCTGACCTGCCTCCAGTGTCACGGACCCAAGGGCCGCCTGGATTGGAAGGCCCTGGGGTACCAGGGTGATCCCATGGACAAGTTGTTTCAGTCCCGGACCAACTAGTAAGGAAGATCAACCGAGGGATCAAAAGGGGGCGGGCGCCGGCCAAGCGGCGCCCGCCCCTCTCTTTTATTCTTCGAAATCTTCTGTTCCGTTGAAGCCCAGCCGCTTTAGCTGACCCCCCACTTGCGTTTCCAGGTTGACCGGCCTGCGCCAGAGGCCGTAAAGTGCATGCAGCGTTCTCTGCGCCTCATCCAGTTTTAGATCCACGCCGGCGTGGCGGTGCTTCAGAAACAGCTCCGACCGGTTCTTGTAGTTGGCGTCCGCCAGTTCGATGATGGGCTCTCCGCCGTTCGTCAAGTGGGCCAATAGCGCCTGCTTGACCCGTTCAAACTCGCGACTTTCTATGATGAAAGCGTTCTCTTTCGCGTGAAAGCGAAACATGTACATCCGGTTTTTGACGGCGAAGTCGGGCGTCAGGAAGGCGTCCACAAATTGCGCGTCGTTATATGCGGAGGCCACCTCCAGGATTTTTTCCATGCCCCGGCCTTCCTTGGTGTCCCAATTGTCCCGCTCGGCGCGGTTCGTGCACGTTTCCCAATCGGGCCCGTGGCGGCCCTTTTCCCATCGCTCGCGGATATCCTCGAAGAGGAAATAGCCGAGGCGGTATGGATTGAGGCGGCCCTTGTGCGCGGCCACAACTTTTGCGTTCTCGTCGGCGTACTCCACCACGTCCCCCGGTGCCAATCCACGGGCCTGCATGATCCTTGTGTGCCAGAAAACGGCCCACCCTTCGTTCATGATCTTGGTGAGACGCTGCGGCAGGAAGTAGTAGGCCTCTTCCCGAACGATATCGAGAATGTCCCTTTCCCAGTCCTTCAAGGGGGCGTTTCGGACGAGGAAATCGATGACCCCTTTCAGCGGCTTCTGGGGAAAGGGTTCGATTCCCGCTTCGTCGGTTTCCTTTTTTCGGACGGGGGCGCCGGGCTGGACCTGTCGGTAGTATTCACGAAGGTAGGGTGAAGTAAAACGCGGCTGCGGCTTTTCGCCGTTCTCCTCCCGCTCCGCCTCGCGGCTGTCCGGGTGGGGGCGGTGAAACAGGAGATTGGGGTCTGTCAGGTTTTCAACGGACAGACAGGTATCGAGAAAGGATTCCACGCGCTCGAAACCAACCCTGTTGGCGTAACGCTTGACTTTGGCCGCGTGGTTGGCGATGTCATTGAGCATGTTGCGGTTGGTTCCCGCAAACCAGCTGTTGCGCCGGAAAAAGTCACAGTGGCCGATGACATGCGCGATCACCATCCGCTGGACCACCGGCGAACTTCCCTCAAGCAGGTAGGCAAACGCTGGCGAATTGTTGATCACCAGTTCGTAAATCTTCGAGAGGCCCCAGCTGTAAGACTTTGCCATCTGGTCGTAGGCCATTCCAAAGCGCCAGTGAGGATAACGGGCCGGAAAGCCGTCGTATGATGCGACTTCGGAAATAAGATCAGGCTGCAATATGTCGAAAATCACCTCGCCGGGATCCAGCCCCTGGCCTCTTGCGTAGGCCATAAATTCCCGCTTGACGCGCACCAGTTCCTCAGGAAACGGGATGAATCCGAGCCTGCCCAGGATCGTCGGGTCATGCTGGTACATTCATCGTCCCTTTCCAAGAAAGGCCTTGATGGAATCCAGAATCATCTCTTTGCTTTCAACCTTGCTGAGCACGACGTTTTCTCGCTCTTCGAACGCTTCTTCGAGCACGGGGTAAAAGGCGCCCGTACCATATGCGCTCTTCACCTGGCCGTACGCGAAAAGATTCGCCACGGGCAGGAGCTGC
>JARRNO010000246.1:0-2880 GCA_037384885.1 Acidobacteriota bacterium | reverse complement strand
CCCCTCTCCCTGGGCGCGGTCCTGCCGCGCCCGACTCCCTTGCTTCGTGCAGCGGCACTCCTGCCAAAAACTAACGGCTGACGATTCACGGTATACGGCGCGAAGCTCCAACGGCCCCGTGCGTGGGCCGCGATGGGCCACATGACCCCCTTGTGCACAAACAGGTCGCCAATGTGTTGCGCGGAATCTCGTACGCCCTATAATATAAATGGAGTTAATACACAGCCGCAACACATCGCTTTAGCTCCCGACAACTATCCGCGGCACACCACACGACCGCCCAGCAACGGAGGAGGAGGGACTCATGACGATAGTCGACCTTTACGACGAGATTGCCTCGACCGAAGTCCTTGCCGGCGATGTCTTTCACGACCGTTTCGAACTCCCTCCCGGGGAGATCGAAGCCATCCAAGCCGAGGACCTGAGCGAACTTTGGATGGCCAACCCGCGCATATACCGCATTCTGCGCCGCGCCCGCTCGCTGGAAAGCGCCCGCGAGAGGCTCTTCGACTACCTGAACGACCAGGAGCGCTGGGTTTTCGCGCTGGACAACGAGCTTCATCCCCTGGAGAAGGCCAACGTCCGGGAATGTGTCCGCGTCTTTATGAGCATCATCGGCCCCATCAACGAAAAGAGGGCGGGGTTCAGCGCCGTTGAAACGCTCTGGAAGCTGGCGCGAAACGAACTGGACCGTCGTGAGGTAGAACTTTCCAGGGGCTTCGTGCTGGAGTTCATCCACCTCTTCAGGGGCGTGGCCGGGCTTTCAGGTATCTATTCCCCATCCGGCGTCTGCCGGAAGGAAGTGCCCGCCTTCATCGCTATGGATGGACGGGAAGCGGCCCTGGTGCGCAGCGCCGTGCTCGACGAGGAAGGACGGAACATCGAAGAGCGGATCAAGCGTTTTCCCAGTGGCTTCGATCCGGCGGTCCGGCGCCTCCGGGAAGAGCGCAAGAAGAAGATTCTCAATGATTTCGGGGGGGCGGAAGACGACTGGAACGACTACCGCTGGCACCTCAAGCACGTCATCAGGGACGAAGAGATGCTGGCCGCGGTCACGCCGCTGACGCCCACAGAAAAACAGGCGATCCACGAAGCCAAGGAATTAAGAATCCCCTTCGGCGTCACCCCGTACTACGCGCACCTGATGGACAACGACACCAGCCGGCGTTTCGATTACGCCGTCCGCATGCAGGTGATGCCGCCGCCCAGCTACATCGAAGGCGTGAAGAGCCACCGCAAAGACCTGAACCACGCCCTGGACTTCATGGGCGAACACGACACATCGCCCATCGACCTGATCACCCGGCGCTATCCCAAGATCGCCATCCTGAAGCCCTACAACACCTGCGCCCAAATCTGCGTGTATTGCCAGCGAAACTGGGAGATCCAGGACGTGCTTGACGAAAACGCCCTGTCTCCCAAAGAGCGGATCGTAGAGGCCCTAGCCTGGTTGAAGGACCATCCCACGATCGCCGATGTTCTCATCACGGGCGGCGACCCGGGCGTGATGCAGGATGACATGCTGGAATGGATCGTGTCCGAAGTGGCGGCCATGCCCCACGTGCGCCGTATCCGGATCGGCACGCGCACGCCGGTCGTCCTTCCCCAGCGGGTCACGCCGGAATGGTGCGACATTCTGGGCCGGTACCACGAATTGGGACGGCGGGAAGTGTCGGTGGTGACACATTTCCAGCACACGTACGAAGTGACGCCGGAAGCCTGCGAAGCCGTGCAGCGCCTCGTGCGCAAGGGCATCGCCGTTTACAACCAGACGGTCTTCACCTTTTCAAACAGCCGCCGGTTCGAGCTGGTCGCCCTGCGCCGGGCGCTGAGGTCCATCGGCGTGGATCCCTACTACACCTTCAACGCCAAGGGCAAGGAAGAGACCCGCGACTACCGCGTGCCCATCGCCCGGCTTTTGCAGGAACGAAAGGAAGAGGCGCGCCTGCTGCCGGGGCTGGACAGGACGGATGAGCCGGTCTTCAACGTGCCGAGGCTGGGTAAAAACCACCTGCGTTCCTGGCAGGACCACCGGGTGGTCATGATTCTACCGGACGGGCGGAGGATCTATGAATTTCATCCCTGGGAAAAGAACATCAAGGCCATCCCGCCCTACACATACGCCGACGTGGCCATCTGGGACTACCTCAAGCAGCTCCAAGGCGCGGGCGAAGACATCCGCGAATACCGGAACATCTGGTATTACTATTGAGCGCGGAATGCCCCTCGGGCCTGAGGCCCGAGGGGCGCCGATCGACCGTTGGCGGCAGCCAATAATTGCACAATGAGGCAATGAGACATTGAAAAATACAGGCTCTCACCGTCTCACTGCCCCAGTGTGATTTTCAGCCTTTCCTCAGCGTCTCCGCGGCTCAAATGACTTCCCGTCCTGCTGCAGTCATCCCGTGGCGCGACTCACGGCTGGCGATTCAAGGTTCACGGGGCGTCACCGCCTCACTTCGTCTGGTCCGATCCTCGCGGGCGCGCCTTGTCCGGATAGGGCGGATGCGCCGGCGCCGCCATGGGATCGGCCTTGAGCCGATTCAGCAAGTAGCTGACCGCCGCCTCAAGCTGAGGGTCTTTGCCCTTCAGCACGTCGGCCGGCATGTTTTCCACCCTCACGTCCGGATCGACGCCGTGCCCCTCGATAAGCCATTGGCCGTTCGCGCCGTACAGCCCAAACTGCGGCGGCGTGACCGCACCCCCGTCCACAAGGTCTTGGTGGGGTTCGATCCCCACCGAGCCGCCCCACGTACGCATGCCGAAGACCCGGGCCATCTTGTGGAACTTGACAGCCTCGCTGAAGAATTCGCCGTTGGAACCGGTGTCTGCGTTGATGAGAAGCGCCATGTGGCCGCGGAAAGCCATTTCCGGATTGGT
>JARRNO010000245.1:0-2919 GCA_037384885.1 Acidobacteriota bacterium | reverse complement strand
ATACTGAGAACCTAATCGCCATATTGTTGATCGGACAGCCGGAACTGCTCAGGCGATTGAAACACCCAGCCTATGCGGCGCTCAGGCAGCGTGTGGGAATGTGGTATCATCTGGGACCGCTTTCCCGCAAGGAAACGGCCGCGTACATTCGCTACCGTCTCGAAGTGGCCGGGGGCACGCAGCCTGTCTTCACCGAAGACGCCATAGAAAAAATCTACGCCAAGACGGGCGGAATCCCAAGACTTGTGAACAACTTGTGTACGAACGCTCTTCTGACAGCGTTTGGCAAGGAAGAGCGCCCGGTGGAAGCGGCAGCGGTCCTGGATGCCGCGTCCGAGATGATGATCTGATATTTGGCCGTTGGCTGTCCCGCTGGCCCGGCGGCAACCGCGGGGGGCTGGCCTCCAGCGGTTGGAGGTGACTGAAAGTTGCGTCCGAATGAAGATGCTTTGACGGCCCTTCAGGCCAACTTGGGGCATTTCTTCAAAGATGAGGCCCTGTTGCTTCAGGCGCTTACCCATCCATCGGCTTCTGCCGAATCGGGACGGTCCCGGCTCATGTCTTACGAGCGTTTAGAGTTTCTTGGCGACAGCCTCATCAATGTCTGGGTTGCCGAAATGCTTTTTCACCGCTTCCGTCTCGAAGAAGAAGGGGTGTTGAGCAAGCTTAAGGCGTATTGGGTCAGCGGAAGTTCCATGGCCGAGATTACGAGGGAGCTCAGGCTGGATCGCGCGCTTCTCTTGGGCGCCGGAGAAAAGCGGAGCGGGGGGCAAAGAAACAACCGGATTCTGGCGGCGTCCCTGGAGGCGCTGATGGCGGCGCTGTACCTCGACGCCGGGTGGAGGACGTCTGCTGCAACCGCCCGGAAAATCTGGGCGGAAAGAATACGCAAAGCGGGCCTGACACCCCTGAAGATGGATTCGAAAACCCGGCTCCAGGAGTATTGCCAAGGGCGGGGAATGGGCTTGCCGGTCTACCGGACCCGGGAGGTCGATGAGGGGTATCATTCGGTGTGCTTGCTGGGCGGTTCTCCAACTGGCGAGGGGACTGGGAGTTCGAAGAAGGCGGCCGAACAGGGCGCGGCGGGTTCGGCGATAGAGACGCTCCCGGATCTGACCGACTGAGCGGCGTCCGCATCTTTACTGAAATCCAGGGGGAAAGGGGCCGGTCACGTCGACCTCCGCCCGGCAATGGACCGAACGGCGGCGACAGCGTCTTTCCGTCCCCTGAGGTGAACTTCGACGCCTTCGCTGCGATAGGATTCTTTGAGAACCTGGAGGCTGGGCCGCAGCGTTAAAAACCGGGGCCACTCGGAGTATGGAATCCACAATACTTCTCCGCGGTAAAACCTTTCCGCTTCTTTCCAGATGGCCTTCCGAACGATTTCCATCCCAGAGCCGGTTTTCGCCGAGACGGGAATCCCTTCAGGATAAAGGCCCACGGCGCGAGAAAGAAGTCCCTCCGGCGCCCTGTCGATTTTGTTGAGCAACACCAGGACGGGGATATCTTCCAGTCCGAGCTGATTTAACACCTGCCGGGTCGTGACGGCGTGCTCGTGAAACTGCGGGTGGCTGACGTCGATGACGTGGATGATAAGAGCCGCTTCCGCAATCTGTTCCAACGTGGAATGAAACGAAGCGACCAAATGGTGCGGCAACTTCCGGATGAAGCCGACCGTGTCGATCAATAGGGCGTCGTAACGAAAGCCGTTGAGCGGCAGCCGGCGAAAAGTCGTATCCAGTGTGGCAAACAATTTGTCGGCGACCCGGGCGCGGGCTTCCGTGAGGGCGTTGAGGAGACTCGACTTCCCCACGTTGGTGTAACCGACAAGGGCGGCCTCAAAGATATCCTGCCTTCGCCGGCGCTGCACATCGCGGCTGGCGGAAATCCTTTCGAGACTTTTGGACAGCCGGGCGATTCGTTTTCGAATCACGCGGCGGTCCGTTTCGAGCTGCGTTTCGCCCACTCCGCGCGTCCCGATCCCTCCGGCCTGCCGGGAAAGGTGTGTCCATGCCCGCGTCAGACGGGGAAGGAGATAGGTGTACTGGGCGAGCTCCACCTGGGTCTTGGCCTCTCGGGTTCTGGCGCGGCTCGCGAAAATATCGAGAATGACGTTGGCCCTGTCCATAACTTTCAGGCCAAAGACTTTCTCAAGATTGCGAACTTGGGCGGGGCTGAGTTCGTCGTCGAAGACCACGGCTCGAACCTTGTGGCTGCTGCAGTACGATGCGATTTCTGCCGCTTTCCCCCGGCCGATGAAGGTGGCGGGGTCAATTTTGGGCCGCTGCTGAATGAATCGCTGCAGCACAACCGCACCGGCGCTTTGGAGCAGAGCGGAAAGCTCGTCCAGGTACTCTTCAACGATGCGGCCGGGCTGCGACGGATGAGCCAGGCCTACAATGACGCAAGCTTCCTTCGCCACGCCTCAGACCTCCAATGACAAGGATAGTGAAGGTGCGCACGGCAAGCAAACCCCGGTGAAGCCGCACCGGCACCGGCACCGGCGACAGAGAAACGAACGGGCTGAGGCTACGTATATTGCTTGAAAGACTCGAAGATCCTTGCGAAGGACTCTTCCAGCGTTTCGGGAACAACGCGGAGCCGGCCAACGACGGTGGAAAAGTTGGTGTCTCCGTACCAGCGAGGCAGGATATGCCAGTGCAGGTGATCGGCGATGCCCGCCCCTGCTGCTTCCCCCAGGTTCAGCCCCACGTTGACGCCCTGTGCCATGAAGTCTTTCCGGAGGATCATTTCACAGATCACAAGAGCGTCCATGCTGGATCGGCGAAACTCAGCGGGCAGGCCTGTCATGCTGTCGATATGCAGGCGGGGGATCACCAGCATGTGACCGTTTGTATAGGGATAGCGGTTCAGCATGACGGCAAGATCGTCGGTGCGGTAGACCACCAGGTTTTGAAT
>JARRNO010000244.1:0-4524 GCA_037384885.1 Acidobacteriota bacterium | reverse complement strand
GCCCGCCGCGTTTGTCCGCGGCCCCGGCGGGGCGCCGCAGAGTGTGTCAAATGACTGAAGTCTCCCGGTATTCGCCGAAGACTTCTTTCATGGCGTTGCCCGTTTCCTCCAGGGTGCAGTATTCGCGAACGCAGTCCAGAATGGCCGGCATGAGGTTGTCCCCCGTCTTCGCTTTTGCGGTGAGGTTTCTCAGCGCGGAAAGGACGGCTTTGGAGTCGCGTGTGCGCTTGACCTCGGCCAACCGCTTGAGCTGCTTTTCCTCGGTCTCGGGCGGAATCTTGAGAACGTCGAAGGGCGGTTCTTCTTCGTCGGCGACGTACTTGTTGACACCCACGATGACCTTGCGGTTTTCTTCCAGCTGTCTCTGGTAGACGTACGAAGCCTCGGCGATCTCCCTCTGGGGGAAGCCCGCCTCCACCGCCTTGATCATGCCGCCCATGTCCTCGATCTTGTCGATGTAGGCCAGCGCCCGGCGTTCCATCTCGCTGGTGAGGGATTCGACAAAATAGGAGCCCGCCAGGGGATCGATGGTGTTGATGACGCCGCTCTCCTCGGCGATGATCTGCTGAGTCCTCAGGGCGACCGTGGCGGCCTTTTCGGTGGGCAACCCGAGCGTTTCGTCCATGGAGTCGGTGTGCAGGCTCTGCGTGCCGCCGAGCACAGCCGCCAGTGCCTGGATCGCCACGCGCACCACGTTGTTCAGAGGCTGCTGTGCGGTGAGCGAGCACCCGGCCGTCTGAACATGGGTACGAAGCTTCCAGGACTTTTCGTTCTTTGCCCCGTACCGCTCCCGAAGCAGTTTGGCCCAGAGACGGCGCGCGGCGCGAAGTTTGGCCACCTCTTCAAAAAAGTCATTGTGAGAATTGAAGAAAAAGGACAGTCGCGGGGCGAAGTCGTCCACGTCCATGCCGCGTTCGATGCCCGCCTTGACGTAATGCACGCCGTCGGCCAGCGTGAACGCCAGTTCCTGGACGGCCGTGCTGCCCGCTTCGCGAATGTGATAGCCCGAGATGGAGATGGTGTTCCATTGGGGAACGAAGTCTTTGGAATACTCCATCGTGTCCACGATCAACTTGACGGAGGGTTCGGGCGGATAGATCCATTCCTTTTGTGCGATGTATTCCTTGAGGATGTCGTTCTGGATCGTTCCCCGCAGTTTCTGGAAGGGCACGCCCTGCTTCTCGGCCACCGCCAGGTACATGGCGTACACGACGGCGGCCGGTGCGTTGATGGTCATGGAGGTGGACACCTGTTCCAGCGGGATCTTGTCGAAAAGGATTTCCATGTCGCGGAGGGAGGCCACGGCTACCCCTTCCCGGCCCACTTCGCCTTCGGACAACGGGTTGTCCGAATCCCGCCCCATGAGCGTGGGCAGGTCAAAGGCGGTGGAAAGCCCCGTCTGCCCCTGCTTGAGCAGGAATTTGAAGCGGGCGTTGGTATCCTCGGCGGTGCCCATGCCCGCGAACATGCGCATGGTCCAGAGCCGCCCGCGATACATGGTGGGCTGAATGCCTCGCGTATATGGGTAACGGCCCGGCCAGCCGATTTCCTTTTCAAAATCCAGGCCTTCCAGGTCTTCGGGCGCGTACAGTCTTTCGATGGGGAGCGAGGAAACCGTGGAATATTCCACGTCTCGTTCCGGATGCTTTTCAATGTGGGGGTCGAGCGTCTCGCGTTCCCATCCCCGGCGCGTTCCGGGTTTCTTGTCGGGCGAATCCATTGCTGTTCCTCCCTTGGGTCCACGTGAATTTCCGGGCCGGGAAGGCCCAAATCAATATAACACACCTGCGGCGGCGCAAGCTCTCTGCCGGTAGGGCGGCTCACGCTCCCGGCGCTTCGTCCCTGGGAATGGCACCAAATTTGCTTTTCTTCCACTGTCCCTTTTTGAGAAGGAGGACACGATGAAAAAATGGGCAATTGGTTTACTGGCGGGAGTTTTCGCGATCGGACTGACCCTGGCGCCGGCCATGGCGGCTACCGCGCCGGCAAAATCGGCGGCAAAGAAACCGGCGGCCACGCACAAGGCCGCCACAAAGCACGCCGCGAAGAAGTCCACTGCCAAGCACCACAAGAAAGCCATGACCCATCGCACGCGCAAGCCTGTCCATCCGAAGGCCCACGTTCGAAAGGCCTCTCATCACCACGCGAAGCACCGGGCCATGCATTCAAAGCACCATGCAATGCATCACAAGGCGTCGGCGAAGAAGACCATGTCAAAGAAAGCCGGCAAGAAATAGCGCCGGTTTGATCAGCAAAAAGGGGCCCGCCGCGAGGCGGGCTCTTTTTTTGGAAAGGGTTAGGCCAGCCGCCCGCTCTGCCCGCTCCTTCAAACTCCCGGTGAGAAATCCGGCTCAAATGGCCTTGCCATTCCGGCGCGAAGGGCCATTTTGGCGCTCCAGGAGGGGGGTGGTGCCGGCTGCAATGAAAGCCCCGCCGGGTGGGGCTTCTCGTTGAACTGAGAAGCATGGCATGACATATGCATTAACGAGGGCCTTGTGGAGGCAGCCATGCCGCGATGCACGACCGGAACAATCAGCAGATTCCTCATCACGGCTCCACATCGCGCGTCATCCCGGCATGAGCTGTTTCTACGAAGGGCCGCAGGGTCGTCAGGACATCGCGAGGAATTGTGGACAGGCCATATGATAGATCATTGCCCAATGCCCCTTAAACCTCCGCATGAGAAAGCACCGGGTTCATGTCTCACCGGTCCGCGTCCTGCTTCCCCGCTTCACGCCGGCACACCTGCGAGACCGTTGAGGACGCCCATGACCGGGATCGGCATGACCGGAACTGCTTCGAACACTCCTGCCAATCCCACCTGAACGCTCCTTCCACGGCGGTGTTCGCGGCCCTCGGCCCGTTTTCGCGTCGCCTCCAAAGCCCCTTACGGGGATCTCCATCCGATTTTCGCTCCGGCCGCCCNNNNCGGGCGGCCCCTTTTTAGCCCATCGTTTAACCGTCGGCGCACTTCGCCGGCGAAGGAGCCGGCGCCCGCTGCGTCATGCGCCCCCGGGCCATAGCGGCCGTGCTGTCCTTTGGGAGAAAATCAGGCGAATCGGGGGGTGAGGTTAACTCCATTCGCCCGTATACAGGCAAGTGCTGTCGCCGTGAGCCCGGCATTTCGGGTGGGCCATCCGGATGTCGCGGGCGCCGGTCAGTTCCAGGGTGCGCTCCATAAACCCCTGAAGGCGTTCGCAAAACACGTCCGACGGTTGGTCGAAGCCGTCCACGCGAATCTCGGCCCGCTTGTTTTCCAGCGACACGAGTTCCATCTTTCCGGAATCATAATAGGCTGTGAAGATCTGCGTGGATTTCCTGGTGATGTAGCCCGGGTCCAGGATGCGCAGGAAGACTCGATAAACGCCCTTCAGCCCCTGCTCGGAGGAATGCCGGCCCATTTCCCAAGAAACGGTGCTTCCCTCGGGAACGGGGACATGGCCCTTCGCAGCCTGGGCCAGAGCGACCAGGACGTCGAAAGGGTACCAACTGCTCTGCAATATGGGGGCGTCGACGATTTGCCTGGCATCCGAAGGCAGGTTTCCCAAAATGTCTCGGTAGGAGTCCGGGTCGGCCCGTGATTCGAGGAAGGAGATCGAAGCTCGCAGCGCGGTTCCCTTTACCCGTGCCATGATGCGCCTCCTTTATCACTCAGCATACCGCTCTAAGAGGGATTGTCAATGAAAACAAGGCCATGGCTGGCAGAGCCTCCGCCCGGCGCGCCCCCCGCCGGCTGCGCTGGAAATCTGGTGTACTGCCCGGCTCAAACCTTGACCTGGACTGCTTTCAGGGGCCATACTGATCCAACGGAGGACCGGCATGGAAAATGCTTTGAAGGCGCTGATGATTCGCGGCTTTCACTGGTACGACCTCCTCGACATCATCGCCGTGGCCGTTCTGATCTATTACGCCATCATCCAGGTGCGGGGAACACGTGCCGTACAGATGGTGCTGGGCGTGCTCGTTTTGTTCGTGGCGGACGTCCTTTCTGGCTGGTTGGGCATGACCACGACCCACCGGATCCTCCAAAACCTGCTCTTCTACATCCCGTTTGCGATCATCGTCCTCTTCCAGCAGACGATTCGCCGGGCGCTGGCGTCCCTGGGGAGTATGCTCTTCGGCAGAAGGGCCTTGTACCAGGCCGCGCTGCGTTCATCGCAGGAGGCGGCCCGGGCATGCTTCGCGCTGGCGAAGAACTATCACGGCGGCCTGGTGATTTTCGAGCGGACCCAGGGGCTGAAAAACTATGCAGAGACCGGCGTGGCCATCGGGGCCGGAGTGACCTCCGACCTGATCCGCACCATCTTTTATCCCGGGACGCCCCTTCATGACGGCGCCGTGATCGTATCGGAAGGTGAAGTCGTGGCGGCCGGCTGCTTCCTGCCGCTTTCGGCGCTGCCGCTCCCCACAGAATACGGCACGCGGCACCGGGCGGCCGTGGGGATTACCGAGGAAACCGACGCCGTATGCGTCGTGGTTTCCGAGGAGCGGGGGCGCGTGTCCCTCGCTGTGAACGGCGCCATA
>JARRNO010000243.1:0-2934 GCA_037384885.1 Acidobacteriota bacterium | reverse complement strand
GCCCCTTTTTTCGTGCAAGCGGCTCGCACCTGTCTCCACCCCGACAATCGCTCGCATGGGGCCGGCTCCCGGGTGGGTCTTTCCCTTTCCTGACGGGATTATGTTATGGGTATGAGCGTTGAGAGCAGAACGCGCACGATCATTCTCGGAGACGTTCACCTCGGCTCACCGATTTGCCGGGCACGTCAGCTCTACGAAGTTCTCGACAAGGCGCCTTTCGACAGGCTGGTCCTGAACGGTGATATTTTCGACGATTTAAACTTCCGGCGGCTGCGTGACAAGCACTGGGATGTGCTGGAAAAGATTCGCGAAAGGGGCCGGCAGAGCGAAATCGTGTGGATTCGCGGCAACCATGACGGCGCGGCGGATGTTCTACGCCATTTACTGGGCGTGCCGGTGTTATCGGATTTCACCTTCAGCTACCACGATGAGAAAGTGTGGGTGATCCACGGAGACCAGTTCGACGACTTTCAGGAATCGGCGAAAAAATGGCGCAATCTCAGGGATGTGTTTTACGGGTTTGCCATCTGGTTTGATGCCCCCAGGAAAACGGCCATCAAGTGGGCCCAGCGGTCCACACGCGCCTTTGCGAGGGCGGCGAGCAAGGTAAAGCGAAAAGCGGTTGAGAGGGGACGCGCCCGGGGCGCGAAATGGGTGGTCGTGGGACACACCCACCATCGGGAAGAGGCGGAAGTCGACGGCATCGGCTTTTTCAATCCCTCGTCCTGGTTGACGTCCAACCCCGCTTACGTTCTCTTCGACGAGGCAGAAGAAAAGCCGCGGCTTGTGGTCATGGGGCTCGGCACGCCGAAGTCGCTGAGAAGGGCCGCGCGAACCCAGGCCAAGCGGGTGCGGCGATCTATCAGGCGGCGGCTCGCGGGGCGGGAGCGTTAATGTCGGCTCCTTCTCCGGTTCCAGCCGGCGCGGAGCGGGCTTGAAAAGCCCGCCGCCGCATGTATAATAGTTGAGCCTGGTCGGGGCGTAGCGCAGCCTGGTAGCGCACTTGCTTCGGGAGCAAGGGGTCGCTGGTTCAAATCCAGTCGCCCCGACCAATTTGCTTTCTTCTTTTCTTCCCCTCGAGAACATCACGTTAAACCAATTGGCCGGTTCAATTGTCTCTTACCCGGTACCAAATAGGGTTGATGCGGAGACAAATGGATGCGGGCCGTCCACGATTCGACGGATGATCTAACAGAACCCGAAAGCGACTTCGATCTTGTGCGCCTGGCAGCGGAAGGAGACAGATCCGCGTTGGCGGCCATCATCGAACGCCACCAGCACTTGGTGTTAGGCATCGCCTACCGGTACCTTCAGGATCGCTCGTTGGCCGAAGACGTGGCGCAGGATGTTTTCCTCTCGCTCTGGAAAGCGGCCTCCCGCTACCGTCCCGACAAGCCGCTGCCCGCTTATCTGAGAACGCTCACCGTCAACCAGTGTCTCGATATCCGCCGAAAGAGGAGGCCGGAGGCTCTGGTGCAGGAATTTGAAAAGGCCCGGCAGCCTGATTCAAGCGCCCTTCTGGTGTCAAGAGAGCGCAGGCGCCTGCTGGCGGAAGGTATGGCGCAGCTACCTCCCGCCCAGAAAATGGCAGTGGTTCTCTTTCATCTGCAGGGACTGACGGTGCGCGAAACCGCACAAGCCATGCAGAGCACCACGAAAGCCGTCGAATCGCTCCTGTCGAGAGCGAGAGCCTCCCTTAGAAAGCTCTTGTCCCCATATCTTCAATGAAACCAAGGCATTGTTTGGGACCGAAGGATTTCCGGAGCCCGCCCGTTAAGCAGGTCTGAGGAGAGCGAAATGCGTTGCAGCCAAGCTCAGAAGAAAATGGCAGGATTGGCCCCTGTGGACAGGCTTCGCCTTGAGAGCGGGCTGAGCAGTCATCTGGATGGCTGTGCACTATGCCGCGCCGCCCTTTCCAGCCACGAGGCTCTCCTCGAATTACTCGATGCGCCTCGGCCGCTTCCAGGCTTCAGGGACATTTCCCCGCTCGTGGCTTCACGGCTGGATCACCGGCAGCCCCGCTTGATCGTCTCATTGCGCTGGGCCGCAGCCGCGTGTCTCGTCTGCTTTGCTCTTGCAGTGGGATATGTTCTCGGGCGCCCCGTTGGAGAAGCGGCGGTTCCTGTCAGGACCTCCCAGACCGCCGCCTATGGAGAGGCCCTGGACGGTATCTCTTCAGCGTCCCTCACCACCGCTTACTTTGAAAGCGTGCCGGCAGCCTCGCAGGCTCTATTCAGGGAGCCTCGGCCATGAAGAAAAAACGACTTTACGTCCTCCTGGCTGCCTCGATCGCCCTGAACGCCGGCTTTATCGCGGCGGGCGCCGTGCAGTACGTTTCCCGGCATCATGCAAGGCATCCCGACCTGGGGCTGGCCCCACAGGTGCGCCGTGAGTTCGAAGCCAACTTCAGAGAGTTCCGCCGGGAGCTGAAGCCGCTCCGGGCCCGCCTGGCGTACGACCGGGAATCCATGCTTGACCTCGTGGAAAGCAGCGATCCGTCCGCCGATGCGCTGCAAAGGCAGGAAAAGGCGATCCTACAGGATCAGCAAGCGCTGATTCGGCTCTTTGCCTCGCACCTCATTCGACAGAAAAAGCTGCTCACTCCCGAACAGCAGAAGGCCTTTTTCGACCACCTGAAAACGCATGTTGCCGGCCGCCGGGAGCGATCGGGCGACGGGGGGAAGACACATTGAAAACCATCGGTTTCTCTTTGGCCCTTTTATTGACCGCAACCCTCGCCGCCCAGACTCCGCTGCCCCAGGGTGGGACAGCAACGGGAAGCCAAGGGAAGGCCCTGTCCCTGACGGACTGCATCCGTCTCGCTGTTGAGAACAATCCGAACAGCCGCGCGCTGCTTCATGCGGGAAGGGCCGCCATGGCCAGGGTCGGGATCAGCCGCTCTTCGTACTACCCGGCCGTGTCTCTTTCGGGCAG
>JARRNO010000242.1:0-5475 GCA_037384885.1 Acidobacteriota bacterium | reverse complement strand
CCCGATGATCATCCGCCCGGCGCCCGTGGATCGCGATCCCTACGTGGACGGCTGGATGCTCAAGCTCAAACCCAGGAACTTCGCCAAGACCATGAACGAACTGCACGTAGCGGAAGATGCCAAACACTTCATGAAGAATGAAGTGGAGAGATTCAGAGCTTTCGTCGAGGGCCGCATGCATGAAGCCGCCCTCGCAACGGCGGCCGACGGCGGTGTCCCCGTCAAGGGTATCGCGTCGCTGCTCGGCCAGGCCAGCTGGGACGACTTCCGGCGGCAGTTCCTGAACGAGGATCTTTCGTAAGGGCATGACCGGACAACAGGGGATGGGGCGGCTCGTTTCGTCGAGAAGGCAAGAAATCCCCGTGGAAGGAGGCCGCGATGACTACCAAGGGAATGCTTTACGATTCAACGCTCTGCGTGGGGTGCGAGGCCTGCGTGCACGCTTGCCAGGAAAGATGGGGCTTCAAGCAGACCGACAGCCCCACGCAGTTCAGCGACCAAAACTTCACCTACCTGGTGGAGAAGCAAGGCCATTACGTCAGGCGCATGTGCATGCACTGCAACGAGCCGACATGCGCCTCCGTCTGCCCGGTCGGCGCCATTACCAAAACACCGCTCGGCCCGGTGATCTACGACGGCGAAAAGTGCATGGGCTGCCGGTACTGCCTCATGGCCTGTCCATTCGGCGTCCCCGCCTATGAGTGGGAAAAGCCCAGGCCCCGCATGCGCAAGTGCAGCATGTGTTACGACCGTGTGAGCAAGGGCGGCGCCACGGCCTGCTCAGAGGCATGCCCGACCGGTGCGACGAAATTCGGCGACCGGGACGCGCTCTTTGAAGAGGCAAGAAAGCGGATTCTCGCCGAACCCGATAAGTACCGCGATCTGGTCTTTGGCGAACGCGTGGTCGGGGGCACCTCCGTGCTCTTTATCTCGCATGCCGACCTGATCGGGATGGGGTTCCCGGCCGGACTGCCGCTTGAACCGCTGCCGGATCTCACGCACCGGGTTTTGTCCAAAATCCCGGGCGTGGTGGTCATCGGCGGGGTGTTCCTTTACGGCATGTACTGGCTGACCCAACGCAAGAACGAACTCGCACGAGAGGAACAGCAGCAGGGAAAGGAGGGCGCGTCATGAAAGCCACCCTGAAATTCTCATTCTGGCGCACCGTCTTCTGGATCCTGATCGGCTTGGGGACTTGGTCGGTGGGCGTCCGAATTTTCAAGGGACTGGGCGCGGCGACCAACCTGTCCAACCAGTTTCCCTGGGGGCTCTGGATCGGATTCGACGTCCTTTGCGGGGTGGGCCTGGCCGCCGGCGGCTTCACCATTGCTGCTCTTGTCCACATTTTCAACCTTGACACCTACCGGCCCATCGTCCGACCGGCCATTCTTACAGCCTTCCTGGGCTATTTTCTGGTGGCGGTGGGGATCACGCTGGATATCGGCCTTCCGTGGCGTATCTGGCACCCGCTCGTCTTCTGGAACCACAACTCCGTCATGTTCGAGGTGGCGTGGTGCGTTACGCTCTACCTGACGGTGCTGGCCCTGGAATTTCTGCCGGCGGTATTCGAACGCTTCCGGCTGAAGTGGGCGCTGAAGCTGCACCACAAGATTACGATCGTCCTGGTGATAGCGGGGGTCCTCCTCTCCACGCTGCACCAGTCGTCTCTCGGAAGCCTGTATCTCATCGTGCCGGGCAAGCTCCACCCGCTCTGGTACACATCGCTGCTTCCCTATCTTTTCTTCATCTCGGCCGTGGGAATCGGCTTCGCCATGGTGATCGTGGAATCCACACTGTCCAAGCGCGCCTTCGGCAAGGCGCTGGAGATGCCGCTGCTGGCAAAGCTGGGACAGGCCATGGTCGTCGTGCTGGGCGTTTACGGCCTGCTGCGTCTTTTCGACATGTTCTCCAGAAAAGTGTTTCGAGGTGTGGAAATTCACAGCACCGAGGCACTATATTTCAGCCTTGAGATGCTCCTGCTGGTGGTGATCCCGGTCGGCCTGCTCGTGTTTCGCAGGATCCGGGAAACGCCCGGCGGCCTCTTTGCAGGCGCCTTGAGTGCCGTACTGGGATTCGTTCTGAACCGCCTGGATGTGAGCATCACGGGAATGAGCCGCGCGGCGGGGGCCGCCTACCAGCCCAGCTGGATGGAGTGGTCGGTGACCCTTGGGTTGACGGCCCTGGGATTCGGGCTTTTCGCCCTGGCTGTCAAATATCTCCCGGTCTTCGAGGCGGCGGGGGAGCCCAGGCCGCTCATTGAGGAAGAACGCGACAGCGCGGCCGCATGAGACGATTCGGGGAGGGGGACATGCACAAGGGGCGGTGGTTCGTTCCGGGCCTATCCTTCAAGCTCGCCTCCGCCCTGGTCTTTTCCGTCATCGTCATCGCGGGGGGACTGGGACTCACCAGCACGGTCTTTCACGAGCGCGACCTCGAACATCTCTTGATGGAAACGGCCGAGCGGAACGCCGATGTGGTGCGCCGCTCCGCCCGAACCGCCATGCTGGAAAACGACCGGGTCCAGCTCTACCGCATCAATCACCTACTCCACGGACAAGGGAGAAATCGGCCGCATGGTGGACAAGCGGGCTGAAGCCTGCCTGGCCTGCCATACGCCGGGCAAGGTCCTGGCCCGGCCGCAGCGTACGGACCGGATGCGGATTTTTTCCGCACCTTCCGGAGGACGAGTGCTGGCGGTCATCCAGCCCATCGCTAACGAGCCCGCCTGCTCCCAGGCGCCGTGCCACTACCATCCCGCCAACCAGCAGGTGCTGGGGACCATCGACCTGCAGATGTCTCTCGCCACCATCGACGCCATCTTCAGGACGGGCATCCGGCGCAGCCTGGCCGGGGTCCTTCTTCTGGTCCTCTCGGTGGCCGCCATTGCGATCCTTTTCACGCTGTTCCTGGTGGACCGCCCCGTCCGCCGGCTGATCGAAGGCACCCACCAGGTGGCCGAAGGCGATCTCGACCACGTCATTCCCATCCGCAGCCAGGACGAGCTCGGCCTGCTTGCGCGCTCCTTCAATGAAATGACCCGCCGGTTGAAAGAAGCCATGCAGGTGATCCGGCACTACAACGAAACTCTTGAAGAGAAGGTGGAACAAAAAACCCAGGAGCTCAAGCGGGCTCAAGAGCGCATGCTCCATGTGGAGCGGATGGCCACTGTCGGCCGGCTGGCGGCCATCATCGCCCACGAAATCAACAATCCGCTTTCGGGCATCCGGACCTACGCCAAGCTGCTGCAAAAGCGCCTCATGCGCAAGAGCGACATGAACGAGGAGACAGGCCGCTACCTGGACCTGATCGAAAGCGAGTCCGCCCGCTGCGGCAACATTGTGCGCGACCTCCTCCAGTTCTCGCGCAAGAGCCCCATGGAATTCAAGCCGGCCGACATCAGCAAGCTGGCGCGGGAGGCGGTCCGGCTGGTCCAGCACCGGCTGGATCTCCAGGCCATCGACGTCCGCATGAGCCTTCCCGAAGACCTTCCCGAATTCCGCTGCAGCGACCAGCAGGTGATCCAGGCGCTGCTGGCCATCATGATCAATGCCTGCGAGGCCATGCCCAGCGATGGGACGCTCAAGATTTCCACCGGCGGTGAGTCGAGCGGCGTCTGGGTCCTGGTGGAGGACAGCGGCACCGGGATGGATGATGAAACCAAGCGGCACATTTACGAGCCCTTCTTCACCACCAAGGAGGAGGGGCACGGTGTGGGGCTCGGGCTGGCCGTCGTCTTCACGATCGTCAGCCGTCACGGCGGGCACATCGACGTGGATTCCACACCCGGAAAAGGAACGCGCTTCACCCTGCACTTCCCGTTGCAGCCGCCTGTTCCCGAGGAAGGGCAGGGAGCCGAGGAGGCCTCATGAGCAAACCCGTCAGCATTCTGATCGTGGACGACGAATTTACGGTGCGCGATTCGCTCCAGGCATGGTTTCGCGACGCCGGCTACAGGGTGGAGGTGGCCGCGAGCGGCAGGGAAGCCCTGAACCGTATGGCGCGCGAAAATTTCGATCTCTACCTCCTGGACATCAAAATGGCCGGCATGGACGGCCTTGAACTTCAGGAGCGGATCCGGGAGAACCAGGAAAATCCCGTCATCATCATCATGACGGCCTATGCTTCGGTGGACACGGCGGTCCAGGCGCTCAAGCAGGGGGCCTTCGACTACATTACCAAGCCCTTCGATCCTGACGACCTGGAACATCTCGTGCGCAACGCGGTGGAAAAATACAACCTCAAAAGGGAGAACCTGGCGCTGAAGGCCCGCCTGGACCAGGTGACGGCCTACGGCGACATCATTGGGGAGAGCCCGGGCATCAAGAAGGTCCTGGAGCTCATCGAGACGGTGGCGCCCACCGACGCAAGCGTCTTGATCCGGGGAGAAAGCGGGACCGGCAAAGAACTCGTGGCCCGGGCCATCCACCACTCCAGCCCCCGCCGCTACATGCCCTTTCTGACCGTCAACTGCGGCGCCCTGCCTGAGAGCCTGCTTGAGAGCGAACTGTTCGGTCACGAGCGGGGCGCCTTCACGGGGGCCCAGTACCGCAGGAAAGGAAAGTTCGAGCTTTCCGACGGCGGGACGCTTTTCCTGGACGAAGTGGGGGACGTGAGCCTGAAGACCCAGACCGACCTGCTGCGAGTCCTGGAAGACAAAAAGATTACCCGGTTGGGGGGCTCCAAACCCATCCCCGTGGATTTCAGAACCGTCGCCGCCACCAACCGCGACCTGGAAGCCATGGTGGAAGAGAAAACCTTTCGAGACGACCTCTACTATCGCCTCAACGTCTTCCAGATCCAGGTGCCCCCCCTGAGGGACCGGCGCGAAGACATCCCGCTGCTGGTGGACCATTTCGTCTCTCATTTCTCGCGTGAAATGAACCGGCCCATCAGGGGCGTGTCGAAGGAAGTCATGAACATGCTGCAGATCATGTCCTGGCCGGGCAACATCCGCGAGTTGAAAAACACGGTGGAGCGGGCGGTGGTGCTCTGCCAGGGAGGCGAACTGAAACCGGAGCACTTCCCGCTGAACGGCACCATGCCCGCCCCCGCCCCCTCGCACGACCTGAGCCTGACGAGCGTGGAGAGGCAGCACATTCAGCGGGTGCTTCACGAAACGGCGTGGAACATTTCGCGCGCCGCCCGCGTCCTGGGGATCGACCGGGCGACGCTCTACAACAAGATCAAACGCTACGAGTTGAAGAAGGCCACATGACGTCCATCGCGCTCATTCCGCTCGGGGCGCTGGATTCCAGCGTGCTCCAGTACCTGCTCATGGTCCTCCCGGACCATACGGGAATGCCGTGCCGTGTGGTCGACGCCCCAGTCCTCAACCTTCAGTCCGCCTTTCTGCCCGAGCGGCAGGAAAGACAGCACGACCACCAGCAGTACCACTCCACGCGCATGCTGGAGCTTCTGGAAAAGGTGCCTGCGGGCAGCGGCGCCCTGAAACTGGGGTTGACCGAACTGGACCTG
>JARRNO010000241.1:0-5242 GCA_037384885.1 Acidobacteriota bacterium | reverse complement strand
AAACGGAAGCCGAAAGAAGTGCTTGCCTTTCGCCAGGGGCTCAACAAGACTCTCGAGGCCCTGGATCTCCCTGCCGAGTTTTCCACGCGCCATCTTAATGTGGGGGCCTCCGGCGGAGAGAAGAAGCGACTTGAAATCGCCCAGATGAAGGCGCTAAAGCCCAAAGTGGCGCTGATGGACGAAATAGACTCCGGATTGGATATCGACTCCACGAAAGTTGTGGCGGAGAATATCCGCGAGATGAAGGGCCCGGATTTCACCGCGATGATCATCACCCACTACCCCAGGATTCTCGAATATCTCCAGCCTGACCGGGTTCACGTGATGGCGGTGGGCAAGGTTCTCTGCTCCCGCGGCATGGAGCTGGCGAGAGAGCTCGAGCAAAAGGGCTATGACTGGATTTTGAAGGAATACAACGCCGGGTGACCCCCGCTTAAGCCCGGAAGTTCGTCCCCGCGGGCCGGGCGCCCGCCGCGGGCTTCCGGGAGGGAGGTTCAACATGAGCATGAAGACTCCGGATCTCGACATAGATCGAAGCAAATACGACTTCAAAGACCCCGAGGTCTTTGCCTATAAGTCGAACCGCGGTTTGACGCGCGACACGATCATCGACATTTCCAGGCAGAAGAAAGAACCCGAGTGGATGCTCGAGAGACGGCTCCACGCTTATGAGGTGTTCCTTTCCAAACCTACGCCCACTTGGGGCGGAGACCTTTCGGACCTGGACTACGAAGATTATACGTACTACATCAAACCTTCCGAGAAGGCAGGACTGACCTGGGACGATGTTCCTGAAAATATCCGCAAAACTTTCGACCGCCTGGGAATCCCCGAGGCGGAACGAAAATTCCTGGCCGGTGTGGGGGCCCAGTACGAATCTGAGATGGTGTACCACTCCATCCACAAGGAGCTACAGGAAAAGGGCGTTCTCTTTCTAGACACGGAAACCGGGCTGCGCGAGCATCCCGAACTGTTCAGGAAGTACTTCGCGTCGCTGGTGCCTCCGGAAGACAACAAGTACGCGGCGCTCAACACGGCCTGCTGGTCCGGGGGCTCCTTTATTTACGTGCCGCCCGGCGTGGAGCTGGAAACCCCACTGCAGGCTTATTTCCGCATCAATTCGGAGCGCATGGGGCAGTTCGAGCGGACCATCATCATCGCCGACGAAGGCGCCAAGCTGCACTACATCGAGGGGTGCACCGCGCCCCAGTATACGACCCAATCTCTTCATACAGGCGTCATCGAAATCTTCGTCGGCAAGAACGCGAGGGTCCGCTATACGACAATCCAGAATTGGGCGCACAACATCTACAACCTCGTGACCCAGAGGTCCGTGGTTGAGGAAGGCGGCTCGATGGAATGGGTGGACGGCAACATGGGGTCCAAGTTGACCATGAAGTACCCTTCCATCTATCTCATGGGAGAGCGGGCCTCGGGCAACATTCTCTCCATCGCCTTCGCAGGCGAAGGCCAGCATCAGGACGCCGGCGGTAAGATCATCCACCAGGCTCCCAATACCTCCTCCACGATCGTCAGCAAGTCCATCAGCAAGGGGTCAGGCAGGAGCAGTTACCGCGGCCTCCTGAAGGTCTGCAAGGGAGCGACGGGCGTCAAGGCCAGCGTGAAGTGCGACGCCCTCATGATGGACGAGGAGACGCGCTCCGACACCTATCCCACCATGGAGATCGACGAGGACAACGTGAGCATCGCCCACGAAGCTTCCGTTGGGAAGATCAGCGAAGACCAGGTCCACTATCTCATGTCCCGGGGGTTGTCCGAATCCGAGGCGACCTCCATGATCGTCCAGGGCTTCATTGAGCCCTTCGCCAAGGAAATCCCCATGGAATACGCGATTGAGCTCAACAGGCTCATTCAACTGGAAATGGAAGGTAGCGTGGGATGATGCAATCATCTGCCAGAAGAGAAGATCGGGAGGACGCTCCGTTCAGCCGGGCTGAGATTGAATCTCTCTCTCGTGGGAGGGGAGAGAGCGAGGCCCTTCTCAAGCACCGGCTCGATCACCTTTATCGAATCGGGGAGACACCGTTTCTGGATAATCGCTACACCAGGCTGGCCCTGGACTGGCGCTCCCTTCCAGTTCACGCGCCGCTCCTCGTACCGGCCGAAGCCTCCCCGGAGGGAACCTTTCCCGTTGGGGCGGACTTCACGGGCCCTTGCACCCAGCCCCTTTCCCATTTTGCAGAGCAGCATTTCGATGTGTTCGAAAAGACCCTTCGGAGCTGCGGGTCCTGGGATGCCCTTGTTTTCGCCGCCTGGCGTGAAGGGGTCGCGCTTCGCATCCGTTGAACTCTACGCGGCCTGGATGGGGGGGCGCTGGAGAATGGTCCGCCAGGACATGAACATGCTGGAGCCGGGTGCGTCGTGGAAAGAAACGCACCTGATCCTGGGGTCGGGGAAGGAACATTTCGATCTGGACACACAGGTGCGGCACCTCTCGCCCCAGACGTACAGCGACGTCCAGGCGAAAGCCGTTTTGAACGACAAGGCCCGCGCGGTCATCACGGGCAACGTGATCATGGAGAAGGGCGCCCGGCAGGGGACCGCCGATCTTCAAACCCACGTGCTCATGCTGTCGCCCAAAAGCCGTGCCGATACCGTTCCCGGGCTCGAGATTCTGGCACCCGACGTCAAAGCCGCGCATGCCGCGAGCGTGAGCCAGGTGGACGAGGAGCAACTTCTTTACTTGGAAAGCCGGGGACTCTCCCCGGATGAGGCCCGCCACATCCTGGTGAAAGGGTTTCTGGCGAGTCTTTTCGATCGCGCGCCGTTCTCGTTCATGGACGACATGCTTGAACCAGTCATTGAAGAGAGGGTATGAGGGAATGAACGACGGGCCGAATGCCAAGTCGGATCTCCTGGAGCTGGATCCGCTTTTGATGGATGTCCTCCTGGATCATTACCGCCACCCGCACAATTTCGGAGAAATTGAGCCGGCGGATGTGTCCCACGAGGAAGGAAATCCGTCGTGCGGAGACCAGATCAGGATCACCGTCAAAGTCGAAAATGGCGTCATGAAAGACATCAAGTTTAAAGGGAAGGGCTGCATCATCAGCCAGTCCGCCGCTTCCATTCTGACGGACACCATGAAGGGAGAAAAGCTGGAAAAGGTCAGGGACTATTCCAAGGACGACATGCTCGAAGACCTGGCCATTCCCATCGGTCCCATGCGTTTGAAATGCGCCCTTCTCGCCTTAAAGGTTCTGAAGGCGGGGGTCTACGGACAGGCTGCATGGCCTGGAGAGGAAGACGAAGAATGAGTGAATGGGTCAAGGTTGCCAACGTGGAAGACATCCCGCCGGAAGGGCTTGAGGTGGCGGTCGACGAAGAGCCCGTACTGCTCGTCAGGAAAGACGGGGATGTTTTTGCGCTTTACGGCTTGTGCACGCACCAGGATATGGAGTTGGCGGGCGGCCACCTGGAGGGTTCCGAGTGGGTCTGTCCGCACCACGGGGCCCGTTTCGATGTGAAATCGGGCGAAGCTCTTTCCATGCCGGCGGTGGAGGACCTGGAAGTTTACCCCGTCAAGGTGGAAGACGCCGCGGTTTACGTGAAGGAACCCGAATGATGGAGACACTGGCCACTCCCACCGGCAAATCTCTGGACGTGATGCGTATCCGCGAGGACTTTCCCATCTTCAAGCGGCGTATTCACGACCACGAGCTCGTGTATCTGGACAATGCGGCAACAACCCAGCGACCCCGGCAGGTGGTCGACGCTGTCGTCAAATACTTTACCGAAACGAATGCGAACATCCACCGGGCCATTCACACGCTGGGCTATGAAGCGACCGTCGCCTACGAGGACGCCCACAAGAAGGCGGCGAAGCTGATCGGCGCCAAGTCCTGGCGGGAAATCGTTTTCGTACGGAATGCGACGGAGGCCCTGAACCTGGTTGCTCAGGCATGGGGCGCCGCCAATCTCCGCGCCGGGGACGAGGTGGTCATCACCCTAATGGAGCACCACAGCAACATTGTGCCCTGGCAAATTTTGAGGGACAGGCTGGGTATTGTCCTGAAATTCATCCCGCTTGATGAAAAGGGCCGGCTCGATATGGCCGCCGCAAACGAGTTGATCGGCTCGAAGACAAAGCTCGTGGGCGCCGTTCACGCCAGTAATGTACTGGGGACGGTCAACCCGGTGAGAGAGCTTCGCGACATGGCCCGGAAGGCCGGCGCCCTGTTTCTTCTCGACGGCGCACAGTCTGTGCCGCACATGCCCGTGGACGTCCAGGATCTTGATTGCGACTTCATGAGTGTCTCGGGCCACAAGATGCTGGGACCGACCGGTATCGGTTTTCTCTATGGAAAGAAAGACCTTCTCGAACAGATGCCGCCGTTCCTGACGGGCGGGGATATGATCAGCACCGTCACCACCGAGGGTGCAAGCTGGAACGAACTCCCCTGGAAGTTTGAAGCCGGGACGAGCGCCATCGCCGAAGGTATCGGGTTCGGTGTCGCCATGGATTATCTCTCGGAACTGGGCATGGAGAACATTTACGCTTACGAAGCCGGGCTTTGCGCCTACGCGAGAGAACAGCTGCTGGCGGTTCCGGGGCTCAAGCTTTATGGGCACCAGGAAGGAGAGCATCTGGCGGTTTTCTCGTTCAACATCGAGGGGGTCCATCCGCACGACGCCGCCAGCTTGCTGGATCATTTCGCCATCGCCGTCCGCTCCGGGCACCACTGCGCCCAGCCTCTCATGACGGCTTTGGGCATGGACAACACTTTACGTGCGTCATTTTACCTGTATAATACCCGAGAGGACGTTGACCGGCTCGTGGAAGCACTGCACGAAGTGAGAAAACTTTTCTTGCGAGAATAATAAAGATTTCCCCCCTCCACACTTATGTGTGAACCCGGCCGCCCGGCCGGGTCTTTTTTTGCGTTTTAAAGGCCTTCAGTGCTTTCTTTCCAGTCCTTGTTCTCCTAAAAAAGCCCCCGGAATTTCTTCCGGGGGCCCTTAGGTCGAATCGAATCTGCACTACTGCTTTTGGACGAAGCGGACTCCGGCCACGTCTCCGTTCTGATCGAAGTAGACCTGGCCGACCATGTCGAGACGCTGGAATTTCAGCGTCATGTACACCATGTCCATTCCCTGCGCCTTTGTCTGGATGGGGACCGTGTGGTGGGAATAGGGACCCCATCCAGACAAAGGCGCGGGGAATGGACATGGTGTACATGACGCTGAAATTCCAGCGTCTCGACATGGTCGGCCAGGTCTA
>JARRNO010000240.1:0-2975 GCA_037384885.1 Acidobacteriota bacterium | reverse complement strand
CTCAGACCGAGACTGGTCAAGTTCCCCAACAGCGCCTGCAGTTCAGGTGCGGCCGGGTTGAGACCGCCTCCCAACGTGAAGTCCGCGTGCACACCCCGCATCGCGGGCCACACGCGGCCGCTCCCGTCCACCGCGAACACACCCCTGGCGGTTCGGACGGTGCAGAGCACGGGGCGTTCCCTCACCTCGATAATCAGCGTGTCGGGAAGATGTTTTCTGCAATAAAAGGCGGCGATCCAGGGAAACTCGGACAGTCTTTCGGAGACGTCCCCGCTTCCAAGCCGTACGAGATTTTTTCCGATCAGGGGATCCAACGCGTGTTTCACCGGAGCAGCGGGATGTCTTGTCAGACCGATCACCCGGACGTGCTTCACGGCGAAGGCGCGGTTGGACTTTAGAAAGCCGAGGCCCGCCATGGAAAGCCGCCCTGCTCCGAGCGCGACGACCGCGACCAGGGTCAACCGGACGACCGTGCGCACCCAGCGCCTCCGCCGCCGCGCCAGGCGCCGGGGCATGACGGGCTCGTGAATGCTGAACTGGCGTTCCCCACGATTCGCAGCAGGCCGCAACCTCAAGGTTTTTCTCCTTTATCTCCGGCGCTATCCGCCAACGCCGCCAACAGCTTAGGGCCGGCTTGCGTGATGTTTCCGGCCCCCAGTGTGATGACCAAATCGCCTTCCCTGAGCAGCGGAACGACATAGCCGGGCAGATCCTCTAATTTCGGACAGGAATGGACGCCCCTGTGCCCCAGAAGCCTGGTCTTCTCGGCGAGCGCTTCGCCGGTGACGCCTTCAATGGGACTTTCGTTGGCAGCGTACACGTCCGTCACCACCAGCACGTCCGCTTCGTGGAACGATGTGGCGAAATCTTCCATGAGCGCCTGGAGGCGGCTGTAGCGATGGGGTTGGAACAGGACCACGAGGCGGCCGTCTCCGACGATTTTCCGTGCGGCTTCCAGCGTGGCCTTCACCTCGGTGGGGTGATGCCCGTAGTCGTCCACGACCCGGATTCCGCGCGCCTCTCCCTTCAGCTGGAATCGCCGGTCGGCGCCGGGAAACGCCGCCAGGCTGTCCCGAAGCTCCTCGAAGTCAATCCCCATTTCGTCGCCCACGGCCAGCGCCGCCAGCGAGTTCAAAATCACGTGCCGTCCGACCTGGGGCACCCAGATTTCGCCGAGTTCCTCCCCGCGGCTCCAGACCCGGAATCGCTCGCCCGAATCGGACTGAAGCGGGAGCGCCCTGTAATCGGCGGATGGGGAAAGGCCGTACGTAATGAGTCTCCGGCGGAAGCCGGGGAAAAGGGCTTGGAGATTCGGGTCATCGAAACAGGCGACCACCGCCCCGTAGAAAGGTACCTTGTTGGCGAAACTCAGAAAGGCCTCCTGGAGATCTTCCAGGGCGGGGTAGGCATCCACGTGGTCCCAATCAATGTTGGTAATCACGGCCAGCGTCGGATAGAGGAGCAGGAAGCTTCGGTCCGATTCGTCGGCCTCTGCGACGAGAAGGTCGCCCTTGCCCAACCGGCTCGAAGCGCCCAGGGTGGACAGACGGCCCCCGATCACGACGGTGGGATCCAGCCCGGCGCGGTGGGCGCAATGGGCGACCATGGCCGTCACCGTTGTCTTTCCGTGCGAACCGGCCACCGCCACCGAGGACTTGATCCGCATGAGCTCCGCGAGCATTTCCGCCCGTGGAATGACCGGAACGCCCATTTTTCTGGCTTCCACCACTTCGGGATTGTCGGAAGAGACCGCAGAGGAATAGACCACCACGTCCGCACCCTTGACGTTTTGCGCATCGTGCCCGATGGAAATTCTCGCCCCGCGCTGTTCGAGGGCGGCCGTCGTCGGACTGCGGCGCAGGTCGGAGCCCGCGACGTGGAAGCCCATGGTGATGAGTACGTCGGCGATGCCGCTCATGCCGATGCCGCCGATTCCCACAAAATGGACGTTTTTCAGGCTCGAAAGTCTCATGCGGCGCCTCCCGTCCGGAGAATCAGGTCTGCGATATCTTCCGCCGCGTTCGGGCGCGCCGACCGGCGGAGGGTTTCGGCCATGGGCCGCCGGACCTCGGGATCAGCCAGGGTCCTCAGGTGCTTGAGCAGGGCGGTCGTCGTGAGGCATTCCTGCTGTTCCCACAGGGCCCCTCCCATCCCGGCGAGACCCCTCGCATTCTTTTCCTGGTGCCCGCCCGCCGCGTGCGGGAACGGGACAAGCAGCGATGGACGACCCACCGTCTTGAGTTCGGCCAGCGTGGTGGCGCCCGAACGGCACAACACGGCATGGCACCAGGCGTAGGCTTTGGCCATATCGTCAATGAACGGTTCCACCCGGGCGCTATCCAACCCGGAGTCCCGGTAGGCGTTCCGGACACGTTCCAGGTCGCCCTCGCCCGTCTGGAGGTAAAGCTCGATTCCGCCGGGAAAATCCTTCAGAACAGGAGCGGCGTGGATCATCACGTCGTTGACCGCCCTTGCGCCCCGGCTTCCACCAAAGACGAGGAGCCGGAAAGGATGCTGGGGCGGATGTTCGGACGGCACCGACGCCAGGTCCTTTCGCACCGGATTTCCCAACAGGACCGCCTTTCCCCGGAACCGGAAGGTGGTTTCTTCGAAGGCCACCACCACGGCTCCTGCGAGCCTGCCCAGGATGCGGTTTGTCAGGCCGGGCGCCACGTTCTGCTCCAGTAAAATGAGCGGCGTACCCGTTATGAAGGCCGCCAAACCCATGGGAAGGCTGGCGTACCCGCCTACTCCCACCACCATGTCGGGGCGGGCCGCCGCACAGAGCCACAGGCAGGCAACCAAGGCGGCGCCCAGACGAAAGAGAGCCGTCAGCTTTCCTGCGGCTCCGAGTCCGACGAAGCCGGAAACCGGCAGGGCCACAAGATCCAGTCCGTAGCGGGGCGCAAGACGGCTCTCGATCCCCCGCCGTCCGCCGACGAAGAGGACCCGCGTCTCCGGACGCCGCTCCTTCA
>JARRNO010000239.1:0-6414 GCA_037384885.1 Acidobacteriota bacterium | reverse complement strand
CTCACCATGGAATACTGGTCCGAAGCGAGCCAGCCCGGCCTCCGGGAAGGGCTGTTCAAGGGCATGCAGGGGATGTACGAAGTCTACCGTGCCGTGGTCGCTGCCCTCAACAGGGCCGGCCAGGCCGCCGGCGAGTTCCGGCCGGAACTGGACGCGGACGCCCTGGCAGTGATGGTCGTAGGCGCCTTCGACGGCATGTTTCTGCAGTACCATTTCGATCCGGGACTGGATCCCGCCGCCATCGTGGAGCAATTCCTCGAGACGTTCATTGCGGGTATCCGCGCGACAGATCATGGAGGTCCAACGTGAACAGCCGCTGGAAATTCCTGCCGGCGATTCTTCTGGTGCTCCCCGCCCTCGCCGCGGCTCCCAAGCCCGCCGCCCTCTCCATCGTCCAGTCGGCCATGACGCAGTGGCGCGGCAAGACCTCCTACACGGAAATCACCATGACGATCCACAGGCCATCCTGGCAGCGCAAGATGGCCATGACTGCCTGGACCCAGGGCGACGACGACGCCCTCGTCCGCTTCACGTCTCCTCCCGGTGACGCGGGCAACGCCACGCTCAAGCTGGGCGATTCCATGTGGATGTTTACCCCCAAGCTGAACCAGGTGATCAAGCTGCCCATGAACATGATGGCCCAGAGCTGGATGGGATCGGACTTCTCCTACAACGACCTGGCCAAGTCCGAGCAGGTCCTTCACGATTACAACCTGAAAATCACCGATACGGAAAAGAAGGGCGGGCACACCCTCTACACCATCGAAGCGCTTCCCAAGGCCAACGCGCCCGTCGTATGGCGGTCAAGATCGGGAAACTGGGAGGGAGAATTTACGTGACCGAACTGCGCATGCGCCCCCTGGACAAGAAGGGGCAATGGACCGAAATCCGGTACCTGAAGGGAACGTTCAACATTCCTATCCCCAAGTACATCTTCACGCTGTCGAACCTTAGAAACCCCCGGCGTTGGAGACCCAAATGATTCTCTCCGTCGCCTGGCGCAACCTGTGGCGACAGCCCCGCCGGACCCTCTTCAGCCTTTGCGCCATCGCCTTTGCGGCGGGGGTGACCATCTTCATGCTCTCGCTCCAGCAAGGCGTTTACACCACCATGATCGAGCGCAGCCTTGGTATCCTTGACGGCTACGCCCAGATCCAGCGGCCGGACTTTCTGAACGATCCCAAGCTGAAAGAGACCCTTCAAGATCCCCAAACTCTCGCGGAGGAAATGCGCCGCATTCCCGGGGTGACGGCTGCGTCGGTGCGGACCCAGGGCTTCGCGCTTCTGTCGAAGGGAGAAACAAGCTTCGGCGCCGAGATCGTAGGGGTTCAACCGGGCAGCGAACGGAAGTTCTCGACCCTGCCCGGCATGGTGAAACAAGGCCGCTACCTGGCGCCGGGATCTGTGGACGGCATCGTGATCGGGAAGCTCCTGGCGCGCAACCTGAAAGCGCAGGTGGGAGACCGGCTCACGCTCCTGGGGATGGCTCTGGACGGCACCATCGCCGCAGCGTCATTCAGAGTCAGCGGGATCTTTTCCACCGGCATGAGCGAGCTGGACCGGCAGCTAGCGGAAGTGCCGCTTCCCGCCTTTCAATCTGCCTTTCATATGGGAGATAAGGCCAACGCCGTCGTTTTGTCGGCCGCGTCCCTGCGACGAATGGCGAGGGTGCTCCCCCGCGCGAAAAAAATCGCGGCCGGCCGGGGGCTGGTGGTGCGAAAATGGGATGAGCTGGAGCCCGGGGTCAAGCAGGCGGTGGAGCTGGACGCGGCCAGTTCCTCCCTGGTCTACGTGGCGCTCGTTGTCGTGGTGATCTTCACCATTCTCAACACCATGCTCATGGCGGTCCTGGAGCGCACCAAGGAGTTCGGGCTGATGCTCAGCCTGGGGATGCGTCCCGGGCGCATCGGGCTGTCGCTCTGGATCGAAACCCTCTTTCTGACAGTGGCCGGAGTCGGATTCGGCATCCTCCTGGGATGGGGGGCGACGGAGTATTTCGTGATCCACGGGCTGACCTTCCAGGGCAGCGAAACGCTCTTTTCGCGCTGGGGCTTGCCCGCGGTGGTCCATCCCGCCGTCTCGCCGCTGTCGCTTTTCTCGGGTCCCGCGGTGATCGCGCTTTTCGTGTGTATCGCGGGCCTCTATCCCGCCTTCCGCGTGAGAAAACTGGACCCCGTGGCCGCACTGAGGACGGAAGCATGAAGACCCTGGCTCTCCTGGCGCCCCTGGCATGGCGGAATCTCTGGCGGAACCGGAAGCGGACGCTGATCCTTGTCATGGCCGTGGCGGTGGGCGTGGCGTCCATGGTCCTGGTGAGCGCCATTTTGAACGCGTGGAACGACAGCATGCTTCACAGCGCCCTGATTACGCTGACGGGAGACGGCCAGGTCCACGCGAAGGGCTATCTGGACGATCCGGACGTGGCGCGCTCGTTCACGCCTCCGGCGAATCTGTTGCAAATCTTGAAGAAATCGCCCGATGTGTCGGCTTGGGCAAAGCGCGTACGCGTTCCCGGCGTGGTGATGAGCGAGCGCGAAAGCCTGCCGGTCACCCTGGTGGGCATCGCCCCGAAATCTGAAACAGGCCTGTCCTTCATCGCCGACGCGGCGAAGCGGGGGCGCGGACTCTCAGGTTCGGACGACACCGGCATCCTTCTGGGACGGCGCCGTGCCGAACGCCTCCAGACCGGGCTCGGCAAGCGGATCGTCCTGATGAGCAAAAAACTGAACGGCGGCATGGCAGAACGGGGTTACCGGGTGGTGGGCGTCTACGCCGGTCCCAGCCGCGCCGCAGAGATGCGCTACGTCTTCGTGGGTCTTGGGCAGGCGCAGTCCCTGCTGGGCCTCGGCCCGCAGGTCTCCGAAATTTCCTTCATGATCAAGGACCGCGCCTCGCTCTCCGCCTTTCTCGGCCGTCTTCAAACGGCGGCGCCGGGCCTGAACGTGCAGGGCTGGAAAACGCTGATCCCCTTTACCCGGGCCTTGCTCAAGATGAGCGGCGGGTTCGTGCAGCTTTGGACGGTGGTCATGTTCATCGCCATGGCGTTCGGCCTGGTCAACGTACTGCTGATGGCCGTGATGGAAAGGACGCGCGAGCTGGGGCTGCTCCAGGCGCTGGGCCTGCGCCCGTCAGGCCTTCTGGTGGAAGTGCTCCTCGAATCGTTCGTTCTCGTGGGGCTCGGTGTTGCGGCCGGAACCGCCCTGGGGGGCGGGCTCGTCCTGGCCTTTCACCACGGCATCCACCTGGGATCGCTCAGCGCCGGAGCGGAATGGTTCGGAGGCGGCCGGACGCTCTATCCCCGGGTATCCTGGAGGGAAATGGTCTTTACGGGGCTCTTCGTCTGGTGCATGGGGACGCTTGTCACGCTCTATCCCGCGTGGCGGGCGGCCCGCAGCGAACCTACCGGCAGTGAGGACTGGGCGCGAACGGACACGGCCGCGGCCAGAAGCAGGAAGGCCGCCGCAAGGGTCCACGGGATTTTACCGGATCGCTTCATCCCGGACGACCTTTCCATCGCGCAGTTCCACGTTCCGCCGGGTGGACCGCCAGAAACGGAAGACGCTCGCCGATCTGCGGCTCCACGAGATCGGTTTCGTCTTTCAGGCGTACAATCTGGTCCCGGTGCTCACCGCGCTGGAGAACATCGAATTCGTCCTGCAGCTCCAGGGAGTGGGACGTTCCGAGCGCCGCAAGAAAGCGCAGTCCATGCTGCGGGAGGTGGGCCTGGAGGGCCTGGGCGGCCGCCGTCCCGCAAAGCTCTCGGGCGGGCAGCAGCAGCGGGTCGCCGTGGCGCGTGCCATCGTATCGAATCCCTCGGTGGTGCTGGCGGACGAACCCACGGCCAACCTGGACAGCGCCACCGCATTTGGCCTGATGGATCTCTTCGCCGGCCTGAACGAATCGCAGGGGACAACCTTCATCATGACCAGCCACGACCCCAGAATGATCGGCCGCACCCGGCGGAACGTGGAACTGCGCGATGGAAAGGTCGTCCGGGATGAAGCGATCCGGTAAAATCCCGAGGACCCTTGCGGCGGCTTTCCTGCTTCTGGCCGCGGCCGTGTCCGTTCGCGCCCAGTCCTCACTGCAGGCGGAAATCAAGGCCTTCTTCATCGGGACGCAAAACGCTTCCGACAGCATCCAGTCCTATCTCGGACATCGGACGCAGGTGGACGAAAATCTTTCTCTTCGCGTGAAATGGACCTGGAGCAAAGGTCCCTTCGACTTTACCGCGCACTACCTGGTGGCCGGCCGGAACGGGGACACCGTGGCGCTTGAACCGCAGCTGGAGCACCTGTTCGAAGCGGGCGGGCCCGCGCCCGCCATGCCTTGGTGGAACCTGTCCCGAACGATCCACGCCGCCCGGCAGACCGAGGTCACCCAGCGCTTCGACCGGTTTTACGCGGGCTATACGGGCGCACACCTAGTGGTCCGGGTTGGCCGGCAGGCCCTGACCTGGGGCACGGGACTGGTCTTCCACCCCATGGATCTGTTCAACCCATTTTCTCCGAACGCCGTGGACACCGAGTACAAGCCCGGCACCGACATGCTCTACGGGCAGTGGCTCTTCAACAGCGGCAGCGACCTCCAGGGGCTTGTCGTTCCCCGGCGCAATTCGCTGACGGGACGGCTTGAGGGCGGACAGGCCTCCACCGCCGTGAAGTGGCACGGGGCCGGGGCGCGCTTCCAGACGGATGTGATGGCGGCGAAGCACTACGGCGATAAAATTCTCGGCGCAGACGTGTCGGGTCCCGCGGGCGGAGCAGCCTGGAGCGCGGGCGTCGTCGCCACGCGCCTTCAAGGCGGAGGGACGCGGGTGTCCTGGGTGGCGAATCTGAGAAGTGCGCAGACGTGGGCCGGGAAGAGCACGACTCTTTACGTGAAAACTTTCACAATGGGTTCGGCACGGCCCGCAGCCCGTATACGTTCGCGTCTCTTTCCGAGCCTCTTCGGGAGCGGCTCCTTCGCGGGGAGCTGTTCGACACGGGACGGGACTACCTGGCTGCTGGGGCGGACGTCCAGTGGACGCCGCTCGTGACGCTCTCGCCCCTTCTCATCGCCAACCTGAATGACAGGAGCCTGCTCGCGCAGGTCAACATGCACGTGAGTCTTTCGGACAACGTGCTGTTGGACATGGGACTCCAGGTCCCCGCCGGGGGCCGCGGGACGGAGTTCGGCGGCCTGGTTCTCTCGCCGTCCGAACCCTGGCGGTACGGTCCAGGAAAGCGCCTGTTCATCGAGCTTCGCGGGTACTTCTGATCACAGCCTGTTGCGGCTGAGACTTCCGGACCCGCCCGGACTCACCATCGGTCACCGGGCTGCACCGCCGGATAGATCCGGTCTGCCGAGTCAGGTTCCACCGGCCGCTCACTCCTTGAATCGCCAAAAGAACCAATGCCCGAACCGGCTCAAGCCGCGCGTGGACCCCGAAGAAGGCCGGCATTAAATTTTGAATCGAAAGCCATGTGGTGATGTGCTGGATATCGGAGTGCCGACGGGCACTGAACCTCTCGTGGCCTGGAAGCTTCATCGAAGGAGAGAGCTATGTACTGGCAAAGTTGGTCAGCCTAACTGAAAGATGAATTGGACCTCGACACGGAACCCATCGCCGTGACCTTTGCGGGAGAGGTGCCCGAGGGAGGCGCGCGCCCGGAGGGAAAGCTCTCCGTGTGTCAGGCGATCAAGCGGGCCTGCGAAGGAAAGGCGGTGACGATTACCGCCGATACCTGCGGCTGCCCGGGCGGGCTGGTAAGCCTGGGCCTTGGACAACTGCCCGCAAACGGGAAGGAGCGGTTGGTGAACTTCCTGGTCAACCGGGAAATGGTGTACTGCTCCAGGGCGGCGCTGCACCGCGCGCAGCAGGTGGTGGACGCGCCCGTGGGGATGGGCAGCCACGTCTGTTTCGCGCCGCTGGCAAGGGCCCTGGCCCAGCCCGACCTTGTGGCCTTTGTGGGAAGGCCGGGATCGCTTCACCATCTCATCGGGTTCGCCGATTACTGGGAAGGCGGCTCGCTCACGACGGAGCTTGCCGGCCCGGCGTGCCGCACGGGCATCGGCTACCCGGTCGTTTCGGGTAACCTGGGGCTCTCGCTCTTCGATTTCGGGGCGCGACGATTGGCCGGGTTTTCCGGCGACTACCTGATGCTGACCGTTCCATTCCACCGGATGATCGCCGTCATGCACGCCTTCGGACAGGGTGTCCACCGTCCCAAAGATCAGAAGCCCGAGGCGGTCGAAAAAGAGATTGACGACCTGGGCCCAGTCGAACGGGTGTAGCATAAACCGCTGCGGCGCCGGCGTATTGACCTTCCGGGATATATTGGAAAGGGCGGCCGCACGCTAATCCGGATCAGGATGGGGGGAACGATGAGATGCCTGCAGATCGTACTGTTTTTTCTGGGCCTGGCCTTGTTG
>JARRNO010000238.1:0-3011 GCA_037384885.1 Acidobacteriota bacterium | reverse complement strand
GCATACCGTCCTTGGAGGTCTGGCCGCCCATCATCTTCTGCATTTCGGCCTGCTGCTGGGCGGATGACTCCTTGGAGCCTTCTCCCGCTCCGGGAGGAAGAGTGAATTTGATGGATCCTTTATAAGTGACGCCCGTACCGGCCCAAACGCTTACGGCCGAGAGGGCCAGTACCGCCATAACCCAGTGTTTGATCCGCATGGGAACGTCCTCCAAGTTTGATGGGTTTCGGTCTTCTTCTGCCGATTTGAGTATTCCACGTGCTCCCGCAAAAGGCAAGAAAATGTGACTTCCGTCACGCTTCTCCGGCGCGGAGTCCGCCCCCGCCGGCCGGGGAGGGACCGGCGGAGGCGGTTGTGCGTGCGGAGCGGCCGCTGTAACATGTCCGCTGGAGGCGACAGATGGATACCAGGATCGATAAGACGACGACGCTCAAGGGAAAACTGGAAACCCAAGATCCGCTGGTCGTTGAGGGAACGATCGAGGGAGAGATCAAGTCGAAAGGGCTCCTCACCGTCGCCCAAGGCGGGCGAGTGAAAGGGGATATCGACGGAATTGAAGTGGTGGTCGGCGGACTTGTGCAGGGGAACGTCACGGCAGCCGGCCAGCTTGTACTCCAGTCCACCGGGAAAATCGAAGGTGACGTCAGGGCCGGTCATCTCACCGTGGAAGACGGAGGGGTCCTGTCGGGTAAAGTGATGACGGAGGGCGCAGTTCCGAAAAGCCACGTGGGAAGCTGAGGGGCGGGCCATGGGAGCCAAAAAGGTTCTGTCCACCTGGGAAGCGGGCCGTTACTGCAACGTCAGCCCCTACACCGTGAGAAGCTGGATCGTGAAGGGCCTGCTGCCGGCCTCCGTCACGCCGGGGGGGCATCGCCGCGTCCGTCGAAGCGACCTGGACGCGTTCCTGAAGAGCCACGGCATGCCGGTGCCGAGGGATTTCAACGAAGGGCGGAAGCGGGTCCTGATCGTGGACCATGATCCCGCCTCTGCACGATCGTGCCTCGGGCTCCTGGACAGGCTTGCACCCGAATTGAACGCCGCCTCCGCCGAGACGTCCTTCGACGCCGGATACCTGGTCTGGAGTTTTTCCCCGGACCTCGTCATCTTCGATATGGATGCGCAGGGATTCGACTGGCGGGCCGCCTGCGAACGGCTCCAGGGTGACGGCCGGATTTCAGGGATTCGGTGGGCGGGAGTGACCCGTAATGCCACCGTGGAGAACTTGGAAGCGGCCCAGGCGGCGGGGATGGAGGAAGTGCTGACCAAACCCCTCACCGAGGGAGAGCTTCGCCCCTTTCTTCGCAAGATATTCCCATCGTTGAGGCCGGGCCCGCAAAAGGATTGACGAGCAGTTTTCCGAGCACTCAAATCTTCTTCAACAAATCGATGTACAAGGACCATGTGGCTTCGGCCATGGTGCCGAGGCTGAAGGCCTTGACTCGGTCACGGGCCGATTCGGACAGCCGGCGGGCGAGGGCCGGGTCGCTGGAAAGTAGAATCAATGCACGGGCCAGGGCTTCGGGGTCGCCGGGAGGGACGAGGAGCGCTTCCCGCCCGTGCCTCAAGATTTCCGCCGTTCCCCCCACGTCTGCCGCCGCTACGGGCACTCCGGCCGCAGCCGCTTCCTTGATGACCGCCGGCGAACCCTCCCCGGAAACGGAGGGGAGAGCGAGGACGTCCAGAGCCGGAAAGATCGAGGCGGGATCGGGGACGGAACCGGTAAAGATCACCGGGATGGAAAGCCCTGCGGCGGCATTCTCGAGATCGCTTCGGAGCGGACCGTCTCCCACGATGACTGCGGCGGCGGCCGGACTGGCCGCCTGGACCTTCGCCAACGCGTCGATCAATATGCCGTGGCCTTTATGTGGAACCAGGGCCCCGACCGCCCCAACCACCGGGAAGCGATTCTCAATTCCCAGCGACTTCATCACGGAAACACGATCCGGCAGGGAACTGAAACGCGTGAGATCCACACCGGAATGAATCACGTGAACGCGTTCCGGGTCCAGTCCGGACTTCAGCAGGGAGTCCGCAATTTCCCTTGAAACGGCAACCACGGCGTCGGCGCGGCGGTACTTGATGCGCGAAAAACGGGAGCGTAGGGGAAAGGAGACCCGGCGGCTCGCCACCACGGCGGGAAGGTGCGAGCGGCCCCGGGCCAGGATGGCGAGAGTCAGGGCGTGGGCCGTATGGGCGTGGACGATCTTCGGGCTTCTGCGTTTGTAAATTCGGGACAGCCGGAAGGCGGCGGCGAGATCGAGCTCTCCCCGGGAAAGCCAGGGTTCGGCGTGCAACCCCTTTTGGAGCGCCTTCTCAAGAAGAGGGGACCCGGGCTGGGCAAGAAGGAGCGCCGGACGATCCGTTGCCTGGAGGCGGTCCACCAGTCCAAGGGCTTGGATCTCTCCACCCCGGAAACCTCGTTCCGTATTGAGGTGCAAAGTTCCGGGTACTGCCTGGACTGGAGGCATGCTGACGTCTCCGAATGCTTGTCCGCCCGAGGCCCTGCCCCTGAGAAGGCGGTGATCACCGTCGCTGGTAAGTTCCCATAAGAGACCCCTCGGCGAGAATGTGTCCCTTCATGGCCTGGACCACTTGGTCTTTCGCGGCTCCCGGCGCCAGAGAAAGGGTCGTATCGAGGGCGTAGACCTTGAAGTAGTACCGGTGCGCCGGCCCGGACGGAGGGCACGGGGCGCCGTACCCGATCTTTCCCCAGCTGTTTTTGCCCTGCCGGGTGCCGTCGTCCAACTGCGGCCTGGGGGGGACGTTGCTCGAAAATCCCAGCATCTGCGGTGGGATGTTGTACGCCACCCAGTGAATCCAGGTGCCTCCCGGCGCGTCCGGATCTTCGCAGATCAGGACAAGGCTCTTGGCCTCCTTTGGAATGTCGGACCAGCTGATCTGGGGTGAAATCCCCTTCCCTTGGCAGGAAAAGAAGAACGGGATGGGTTGTCCGTTTTCAAAGGCGGGGCTCATTACCACAATCTTTGAACCCGAAGCGGCCGGAGTACCAG
>JARRNO010000237.1:0-3022 GCA_037384885.1 Acidobacteriota bacterium | reverse complement strand
CCGGGTGGCCGACGGTTATCAGATCCTCAAATGGAGCATCGATCCCCCAGACGTGGTGCTGCAAGGCCCCGCCAGCATTTTGCGGCGGACCGAACGCGTAGATACGCAGCCCGTCCAGCTGGACAGCCAGGACCAGAGTTTTCAGGCCTCGGTGGTGCCCACGCTTTCCGACCCTGACATCGAAGTTCTCAATCCTGAACCGCATACGCTTCGTGTGCAGATCGGAGAAAAAAGAATGCAGCGGGTGATCACTCCGGTGCCGATTCAAGTGAGCGGGGCCAATCGGCGCTACAACGTGTCGGTCACCCCCACCTCCATCAAGGTGATGGTGGACGGGCCGGAGTCCGTGGTCAAGCGCTTGACGCCTTCGGATATCCAGGCAGAGGTCGACGTGCAGGGGCTGACGCCCTCTTCACAGTCGTACCAATTACGGCCGGCCGTCCGGTTCGCCAATTCCACGCTTGGGCAGCGCGTGGAAATCACGTCCTGGGTCCAGCGATTCGTGCAGGTCCAGGTGGATCGCATGAGTCAGGCCCCCACGGCTCCGCAGAAGCCTGTCCCGCCTACACCCCAGGAAAGCCAGGCTGGGTCCGCCAACCAGCCTCAGGAGGGGAGCGGCGCTCCATGACCAGGAAAATTTTTGGAACGGACGGTATTCGAGGTGTGGCCGGCCAGCCTCCCCTTGACCCGGCGACGGTGGAAGCCGTGGGCGAAGCCGCCGGACGCGTGCTCGGAGCCAGCGGGAGCACGGCGCTGGTGGGTGTGGACACGCGGGAATCCGGGCGGTGGATCGCGGCGGCGCTCTTGGAAGGCCTGGAAGCGGCCGGGGTGGAGGGCCATTACGGGGGCGTTCTGCCCACGCCGGCTGTGTCGCACCTGACCCACACGCACGGATTTACCTTCGGCGTGGTCATTTCGGCATCGCACAATCCTTACGAAGACAACGGGATCAAATTCTTTTCGGGGGACGGATACAAGCTTCCCGACGCCACGGAAGCGGCGATCGAGCAGGTCGTAGAGGAAATCCAAGAATCGGCGCGGCGCGCCCGGGAGTATGCGCCTCTTCCACCGGTGGAAGGCGTCTTTGCGCGGGAGTACCTGGATTGGCTGGCGTCCAAGTGGACCGGCCCCGGTCTGGAGGGCTGGCGCATCGTGGTCGATGCGGCGAACGGTGCGGCCTCCGCTCTCGCCGCAGATCTCTACCGGGGGCTCGGCGCCGAAGTGACGGCCCTGGCCTGTTCGCCGGATGGTAAGAACATCAACCGCAACTGCGGTAGTCTTTTCACGGAGCTCGTCGCGGACGAAGTCCGGTCGGGCGGCGCCCACATCGGATTCGCCTTCGACGGCGACGCCGACCGGTGTCTTGCCGTTGCTCCCTGCGGCGATGTGCTGGACGGCGACTACATCCTGTACCACGAAGCGCTGGCGAGGCAGCGGACAAACCGGCTTCCCGGGGACTTGGTCGTCGGAACGGTCATGAGCAACCTCTGGCTGGAAAAGGCCCTCACGGCGCGGGCTGTCAAGTTTCACCGCGCGCCCGTGGGGGACCGCTACGTCCTGGAAAGTCTTCGGGACCGCGGCGGGGTTTTGGGCGGCGAACCGTCCGGGCACGTCCTCTTTCTGGACGAGGCGACGACGGGGGACGGTCTCCTTACCAGTCTCGCCTTTGCACGGCATGCGCGCGACGGAGGAGGCGCCTCGGCGCTGACAGAGGGAATCCGCCCGTTTCCCCAGGTGATCGAAAATATTCGGGTGGCGGAGAAGCCAGACCTGGAAGGACCTCCAGTGGCCGGTCCCGCACTCCGCGCGGAACTCGACCGTCTCGGCGGGCAAGGGCGGATCGTCCTGCGCTATTCGGGGACGGAACCCTTACTGAGACTCATGGTGGAGGCCGAAAACCGGGACGTGGTGGACGAGATTGTTTCCAGGTTCGGGGGACTGCTCCGGAAGGAATTGGGCGCGGGCGGCCGGGCCAAGGAGGGTTCATGAAGCTGGGTGTGAAGCTCGATCATGTGGCGACGCTGCGGCAGGCCCGGCGAGGGTCCAGTCCCGATCCAGTACACGCCGCCGTTTTGGCCGAATTGGGTGGGGCGGACTATATCACGGTCCACATCAGGGCCGACCGCCGGCACATCCAGGAACGCGACCTGGATCTTCTGAAGCAGACTCTCTCCCTCCGGCTCGATCTGGAAATGGCGGCCACGGCTGAGATGGTGGAGCAGGCCGCTTCTGTCGCGCCCTGGCAGGTGACGCTGGTGCCGGAGAGGCCCAATGAAGTTACCACGGAGTCCGGGCTCGACGTGGTGTTGAACGAGGGCCACATCCGGCAGGTGGTTTCCCGCCTGCAGTCCCATGACGCAAGGGTTTGCATTCTCGTCGATCCGAGCCTCGAACAGGTGCGGGCCGCACATAAGGTGGGGGCCCAGGCCGTGGAGTTGAACACTGCCCAATGGGCCGCGGCCGAAAAGGATCGCGACAGGGGAACGGAGTTCGACAAGCTCCGCGAAGCCGCGAGGCTGGCGTCGAAGCTGGGGTTGGATATTTTCGCGGGGCACGGGCTGGACCGGGAGAGCGTTGCGAAGCTTGTTGAAATCCGGGAGATCCGGGGCGTGACGGTGGGCCACAGCCTGGTGGCGCGCGCGCTGTTCGTGGGCATGCGCGAGGCGGTATCCGAGCTGAAGGCGATTCTGAGAAAAGGCTGAACGTGAACCATGAGGCGGCGCGGCCGGAAGCGGAGCGCTGTCGCGCTCATCGGCTGCAGCGGTCCCACCGCGTTGAAAAGCGAGCTTTCCCCCGCGGCGGAACACGCTGAGCCGCCGTATCGAGATGCGGACGCTCCCGGCCCTGCTCATCTCCGTTGCTTCCCAGCACTCCCACCAAACTTTTAAAACGTGCGCCGACAGTCCGGGGTGGCAGGCTGCCGGGGGGCTCCTTGCCGGCCGCGCGCAAGAGGCTTGCGGGACAGATGTGAGGCGCGGTGAGGAAGGAAGGGTGGGTGCCCTTTCGACGAGACGGAACGAAG
>JARRNO010000236.1:0-3048 GCA_037384885.1 Acidobacteriota bacterium | reverse complement strand
CCGAGCGACCTCCGGACAGGGGCCGATCAACTACTCGCTCAGTATAAGGAACCCGCCCACCCTGATGGCCGCATGCACCCGGTCCAGGAAATCCCGCCGCCGAGCTGGGGCCACGAACTGGAGTGTGTAGTTGAGGATCACCGCCCCGGGATTATCCAGACCGGCCCGGGTTATGTCCTCCCGGATGAACCGGATTCGGTCGCTCCTGGAAAAAAGCTCCGCCTTGCGGGTAGCCTTTTTGATCATGGCCGGCGAATTGTCGATGCCGATAAAGGCGAGCTCGATCCCCTCCAGCCTCCGGGCCAGTTCCAGCAGGGTATTGCCGGTGGAGCAGCCCAGGTCGTAGACCCTGTCGCCGGACCGCAGGAACCGGGCGAGCAGTTCGCCGATCATGCCCATCACCTGGGCGTAGCTCGGGACCGAGCGGGCCAGCATGTCGTCGAACACTTCGGCCACCCGGTCGTTGAACTCGAAAGGCCGGACACCGCTCCCTTTGAATAGCTCATCTTTCGCCATCGATTTCTCTCTTTTCAGAGACCGGGGCGTAGCGTGCCGCTTCCTGGTCGTAGTCCGGAAACCCCACCACCTCCCTCAATTCTGCAAACGAAAGAAGATCTCGCGTCTGCCGACCCGTCTGCAGCTCGCGCAGACTCTCCTGCATGGCCCGGATGGAGGCGTTGAGAAGAGTGAGCGGATAGGCGGCGATGGTGTAGCCGATCTCCTCAAGCCTTGCCGGAGGCAGCACCGGCGTTCGCCCCTCTTCCAGCATGTTGGCGAGCTTGGGGCCGGGGACCTCCCGGCAGAACCGCGCCATCTCGTTTTCATCTTGAGGCGCCTCGATAAAGACGATGTCCGCGCCCAGATCGGCAAAGGCCCGGGCACGCCACAAGCCCTCCTCCAGGCCATGGGTGGCTCGGGCGTCGGTGCGGGCGAGGATGAGGATATCGGCCCCCTCCTCCCGGGCGTCCACTGCCGCCCGAATCCGCTGCCGGGCCTCCTCCCTTTCCACCACCTGCTTGCCCCGAGTGTGGCCGCACCGCTTGGGGGCCACTTGGTCCTCGATCATCACTGCGGCAAAGCCGGCCCGGGCATAGCCGCGCACGGTTCGTTTGACGTTCACCGCGTTGCCGTACCCGGTATCGCCGTCGCCCAGAACCGGGATGGAAACGCTTTCGCAGATGTTCCGGCCCTGGTCGAGCATCTCCCCGTAAGAGATGAGGCCGGTGTCCGGAAGCGCCAGTCGGGCCGCGGAGACTGCAAAGCCGCTCATGAAGGTGAGATGGAAGCCCGCCTGCTGGATGAGTCGGGCGGACAGGGCATCGAAGCAGCAGGGCATAAGCAGCAGGCCGGGTGCAGCCAACAGCTGCCGGAGCTGAGAGGCCGGGGAAGCTGGGCGGGTCAGGGGGTCGTTCACGGGTTTATCCTTGCAGGAAAGGTCTTACCGGCTGATATTTTGTGTGCAGATAGCATATTCGAGACATGAGGACAAGGGGGAGAAAGTGGGAAGGGGCCCAAACGTGAGGGCAAGGTCGCAAGGGGGGAATCTTGTCTTCGGATTCGGAATACGTGAAAATTGATCAAGACCCTGTTGATCGATTCGGCGGCGGCATCCCGTATTTTGCCTGGGAACTGCTGGAAATTCCGACACTTGAGAAAAACTTTGAATATATCCACTCGATATTCCTAGGGAAGAGGAGGGTGGTGTTATGGCGGAAAAAATGGAACCCAAAGGTTTCAGGGACATGCTCGAGTTTGGTTTGGTCGAGGCTTTGCTCGGTCGCCGCTCCCGACGCTTTTTTATGGGAGCGGAAATACCGGACGGCGTTTTTGCCTATAAGTCGCGGCACGAACCCGTGCCCCTTTCCGATCTGGAAAAGCTTCTGGTGGTGAGCGCCTGTGGCGCCAATACCGGATGGCACAACCTGATTTATCGCGGCCAGCGTTATGCGCCGCACTTGTCCAATTACGCTGGGGCGGCTGGTGGGCGAACCTTCCCTTCTGCGGCCGGTTTTCATACCAGCTTGACCTTCTTTACTGACGACGAAGGGGTCTATATCCTGGATGCCCGCGATGCACCGGCGTCGGCCGAGCCGGATGAAGAAGGCTTACAGGACCTCGAATCCATCATGCGCGCCCTTCGGGAGCGCGTCCGGAAAATTCAGGATGGCAGGCTTCGCCTCCCTTCCGAGGTGCCTTACGTAGAGCCGCACAACACCTGGGTAGTCAATCACCCAGGGACACTGCTCGTCATCCCGGTCGGCGATCTGGCGCAGCATGTCCTGCTGAATCTCTGCTACATGCTCCAGAACGGCCTTGTTCTGACAGATGACATCCATGGACGGTCCGTTCCCGGAATCGAGAAATTCAGCCGCATCGTGGACGTCACGAACGTCTGGCCGCTGACATTCGTGGAGCAAGTGTCTCTAGCCGAAATGACGGCGGAACTGTCCACGAGCTGTTACGCCGGCACGCTCATGCTCCAGGCCATGGGGCTGGGCGGCTGGATGTTCAACGGCGTTGATCCGTTCAGCCTGCTTGGCGCGAGCCGGCAGCCGGACGTCCTGGGGCTCGGATTCCGGTACGAGACGGACGAGCGTTGGCCTTATCCGAATGTCACCGGCCTGCCGGGAGTCATGGAGGGTTTCTGTCCTCCCCACTGTCCGGACATGCACGCTGCCGTGGAAGCGGTCTGCGAGCGCAAGTTCGGGCTGGGCGGCCCTTTCCATCGCGATACGCCGGGGCCCTGGAGAGATTCGGCAAAGGTGCGCGCCGCGGCCGAAGTCCACAGCCGTGAATTCAGGGAGTGCGTGGCCCTTCAGGCCCAATATGTCTTCGACACCTTCGGCAAATTCCCCGGTACAGTGCCGTCGATTTTCGTCATGCAATACCTTCAGGCCCATCATCTGGATCTGGAATTCTATGATTCTTTCTACAAACCCGGGGCCTATATGAAAACCCATGCGCGGCACATGAACCGCTGGCACGACAAGACCTAGACCTGTCCGACAGCGGTTAAGTCAACGTCCCATTGTCCTTATAAAGTTCCTG
>JARRNO010000235.1:0-3061 GCA_037384885.1 Acidobacteriota bacterium | reverse complement strand
GATTCCTTTCCGCAACATGAAGCTCAAAGGAATCGCGGCTGGAAGCCGCTCCCACAGGGTGGCAACCAAATTCTAGCTGTGGGAGCACCATCCTGGTGCGACCTTGGGGCCTCATGTTGCGGAAAGGGATCGCGGCTGGAAGCCGCTCCCACAGGGTGGTATAAAACTTCAACAACTCTGGAAGCCGGAACCGGCCGCTACACTGCGCGGCAGCGCCGTCTCGCAAAGAATCGCCCTGTCCTTAAATATCAAGTAACCGGGCGAAGCCCGCTTCCTCCGGCGTCTCCCCTCTACCCTTTTCCCTCTTCCTTGGCTGCGGCGCGGCCATCATCAGCAGCCGTCGCGCCGGGTTTCGAGACGCCAGCACTGGCCGCAGGCCCAGCCTACTTCACCAGGATGGACGAGACGGCATGATGGCCTTCGCCATCGCGCACTTCCACGCGGTGCTTGCCGCGCACGAGCAGCCACACGAGCTGCCGGTCCGAGCTGCAGCGGCCGACGACCTTGCCGTCCACCAACCAGGTCAACGGCTTCACGCGTCCCTGCGCCACGGCGCGCAGATGAAGCCCCTGGTACTCGCTTCGCAGCGTGGGATCGATGAGATAGATCGCGCCGCCGGGGGGGTTGGTGATGATCAACGGCGGTCTCTTGCGGTGCTCCGCCTTCCGGTCCGGCGCCGCGGGCGGTTCCATGGCCGAGGCCAGTAACCCCCTGGCCTTCGCCCAGGTCCGGTAGGCGGCCGGCCAGAGCGTGACGGTCTTCCCGCCGCGCCGCACGTGCCAGTTGCAGGGCGGCGGAACGTCGCTTGCCGGGAACCACTCCATCACGACGTTGGGACAGGCGGGTGTGGCCCGCTCGCCGGACAACGCGCAGATGGGCACCTGCTCGAATCCCTTCGGCGGCGACAGAATGGGGGGATCGGTAAGCGACGGATATCGCCCCGCCGCCTCCCGGGCGGCGGCGAGCATCACCGCGTGAAAAACCGGCCCCGCCCCGGTGATTCCGGAGGAGTTGTGCAGCGGCGTGTGGTCGAAGTTGCCCACCCAGACCCCCACCGTGACGTTCCGCGTGTAACCGATGGTCCAGTTGTCATGGTAGGCCTGGGAGGTGCCCGTCTTCGCCGCCACCTGGAAGGGAAAATCCAGCGGCCCGCCGCGGCCGAAGGCCCAGGCTCTCGCGTTGCTGTCCGAAAGAATGTCCGTGACCCAGAAAGCGGCCCTTTTGCTGAAAACCCGGACATGCTGCCGGGGTTCCCCATTCCGGGTGCGGCTCACAACGTCAATTGGAGACAGGTATTCGCCGCCCCGTGCGAAGGCCGAATAGGCCGCCACGATATCGCACAGCCGTATTTCCGCGTCGCCGAGCGTCAATCCGAAGCCGTAGTAATCGGAGTTCTTGTCCAGGGTCGTAAAGCCGAGGCGGCGCAGCCGGGCCAGCAACGGCGCCACCCCGATCTGCGACAGCAGGTAGACCGCCGGTACATTTTCGGAGCCGGCAAGCGCCTGCCGGGCCCGCATGGGACCTCGAAACGAGCCGTCGTAGTTGCGGGGACGGTAAAGGACGCCGGGCTCGGCCGTGGGATAGGACGAGGGGATGTCCGGCAGCACGCTGGCCGATGTGTAGCCGCTGTCGAAGGCGAGGCCGTACGTGAAGGGTTTCAGCGCGGACCCGGGCTGGCGGGGCGCCGTGACCCCGTCGATGGCTCCGCCGTGGCGCACGTCCCAATAGTCGCCCGACCCCTCCCAGGCCAGCCATTCTCCGGTCCGGTTGTCCAGCACGGCCACCGCGGTATTGTAGGCGCCGTGACGCTCCAGGCTCTTTCGCTGCGCCGAGAGGATGCCTTCCACCTGCTGTTGCAGGCGCCAGTCCAGCGTGGTCCGGACGACGCCGTGGGCGTCCGGGCCCAACTGGTCTAAGACGTGCCTGACGAAATGGGGAGCCCGGAACGGCGGCTTCCCATGCCGGAACACGAGCCGCTCCGCCGCGGCCCGGCGGTACTGGGCCGTTGTGAGGTCCCCCATCTTCCTCATCTGCAGCAAAACCCAGTGCTGGCGTCTTTCAGCCGCCGTCAGATGCCTGTAAGGGTCGAGTGCAGTGGGTTTTCTCGGAAGCCCGGCAAGAAAGGCGGCCTGGGCCGGCGTGAGAAGTTCCGGCGCGCACCCGAAGTAGCCCTCCGAGGCCGCCTTCGCCCCCACGTACTGGTTGCCGTATGGAGCGAGGTTGAGGTAGAGCGCCAGGATCTGCTTTTTGGTCAGCCGGTGCTCCAGGCGGAGGGCAAGCAGCATTTCCCTGAGCTTTCCCGCCACCGTCCGCCGCCGCGCCATGAGCTGCTTGACGGCCTGCTGCGTCAACGTCGAGCCGCCTTCCACGATGCGGCCCGCGCGACGATCGTGCCATGCCGCCCTGAACACCGCAATGGGATCCACGCCGGGATGGTGATAGAAGCGGTGGTCCTCCGCCGCGATGGTGGCCTGCACCAGCGTTTTCGGAAGCGATTGGGCGCTCAGCCACTGGCTGCGGGCCTTACGGCCGGAAAGCGCCTGGTAGAGTACAATCCCATCCCGGCCGGTGAGGATCAGGGACTGGTGAGGCACCGGGTCCAGGAAGCCCGCTGGAAGAGGGCCGAGGCGGACCCAGGCGGCCGCCGCGGCGAAGAGCGCGGTTGCCGCCGCCAGCGTGAGCAGGCGGCGGCGGGATTTGAACGGGGCCTTCAGGGCCCGCCGCAGGGCGGCGCCCAGGCCTTTCTTTTCATCGGCTCTTCGCGTCACAGGTGTGCCTCACGGCCGCTCATTTCTTCTGGACGGTAAACTCCACCGAGGAGGAGCGTCCCCACACTTCCGGCTCGTACATTTCCTCCACGTGGGCGCTGCCGGCCCGGAATGTTCCGGCCGTGGTCGCCCTGCAGAGATACTTGAAAACGTGCTTGCCTTCCGAAAGCCACGTGGCGAAAAGCTGCACGCGGTCGTCATGGCGCTCCACGTGGTCCCAGCCGCCGCGCATAAACCAGTCCCGCCAGTTCTGGTTGTCGCTGCCGCCGTTATCCTGCATCCGGGACAGGCGG
>JARRNO010000234.1:3127-5073 GCA_037384885.1 Acidobacteriota bacterium | reverse complement strand
ATTTATGGTCGGCGGCGGACGAGAAAGGCGAACGGTTCTTTCCCCACGAGTTCTTTTACCAGCTGATTCGGAGTGGAAAGCTTGACGGGCATCACCAGATCGACCCCGGCGACAGCTGGCTCGTGGCGGCCTGCGAAAAGGATCTTCCTATTTTTGTGCCGGGATGGGAGGACTCCACACTGGGAAACATGTACGCCGCCCGGGCTTTGCGCAAAGAAGCCAAGAACGTTCACACGGTCAGGACGGGAATCGAGACCATGATGGCCCTCGCCGACTGGTACCGCCAGACAGCCTCCCAGAGCTCCATCGGCTTCTTTCAGATCGGCGGCGGCATCGCGGGAGATTTCCCCATTTGCGTGGTTCCCATGCTGCGCCAGGACATGAAAAAGGCGAACACGCCGCTCTGGGGGTATTTCTGCCAGATCAGCGATTCCACCACCAGCTACGGGTCCTATTCGGGGGCGGTGCCGAACGAAAAGATCACGTGGGAGAAGCTCGGTCCCGATACGCCGCGCTTTATCGTAGAATCGGACGCCACGATCGTCGCGCCTCTGATGTTCGCCTACATTCTCGGCTGGTAGATCAGGGGGAACGGTGTTGCGCGTCAGTCCTCGCCGAGGCGGCGCAGGAGATCGATTGCGACCCTGTCCATGATTTCGGCCGCGCTGCGCCGGTAAACCCGTTCCGCCAAAGCCGAAAGCGGAGTTTCTTCTGGGTTGACCTCCCAGACTTCGGCCCCTTCTCCGGCGGCCACTCTTGCCAGGGAAGCCGCCGGTTCGACGACCGCGGAAGTCCCCACCACGGCGAAAACCGTGCTTTCGGCCGCCGCCTGAACAGCCCGGGCGAAAATGTCTTGCGGAAGGACTTCGCCGAACCACACCACGCAGGGTCTCATTAATCCACCACAGCTGCATCTCGGTGGCAGTTCCTCGAATGCCTCTCGCCTGTCTTCGCACTCTGTGCCACACCGAACGCAGCGGATTCGCCAGAGGCTTCCATGGATTTCCAGGACGCGCCTGCTGCCGGCAGCCTGGTGCAGGCCATCTACGTTCTGGGTGATCAGCGTCAAACGGTTTCCCAGCTTGTTTTCAACATCGGCGAGAGCCCTGTGGCCGCTATTCGGCAGCGACTTGGCCGCCTGGAGGCGCCTTTGATGATAGAAGCGCCAGACGCGGGCCGGATCCTTGCGAAACCCCTCCGGGGTCGCCACCTCTTGAACCGGATAGCCCTCCCACAAGCCGCCTCCGCCCCGGAAGAGAGAGAGGCCGCTTTCGGCCGAGATCCCGGCGCCTGTCAACACGGCGGCTGTTGCAGTGCTTATCTTCGCCATATGATCCCCTGCGAGGGAGTATGGCCGGACCCTTTCCAAGCGGAACCGCTTACGCCCCCGGAATCGGCTCCGCCAGGGCGGATTCCAGATCGCTGAGAGCAAGCGGACCCTGCCTGTAAACGCGGATACCTTCTTCCTCGACGGAAACTACCGTGGATGCGATTCCGCCCCGCGCCCGGCCTCCGTCCAATACGAGGAGTTGATTCTCGCCGGCAAAGCAACCGGCTGTCTCGCGTGCATCCATGCAAGGGGGATGTCCCGAAAGATTGGCGCTGGTCACAGCGAGGGGACGGTCCATTTCTTTGAGCAGGGCGAGGGCGACCGGATGGTTCGGGATTCTCAGCCCCACGGTGGCGCTGCCTGGGGCGAACCACGGCGGAAGAAAGCCTGGGCGGGGGAGAATCAGGGTCAGAGCTCCGGGCCAGAAGGCTCCGGCCAGCCTGAGGGCGCCGGCAGAGAGAGAAAATCCCGCCGCCTCGGCCGTTTCGACGCTGTCCACCTGAAGCGGAAGGCGCTTGTCGGCCGGCCTTTCCTTGAGTGCAAAGAGCGCCTCGACCGCCTCCCGGATTTCCGGGACGCAGGCCAGGCCGTAAACGGTCTCCGTCGGAAGGGCGAG
>JARRNO010000234.1:0-3062 GCA_037384885.1 Acidobacteriota bacterium | reverse complement strand
GGAGATGGCGGGCTGCCTGTGGCAGCCAGAGCTGGAGAGTTTCAGATGGAGCGGAAATGATCCGCGGCATGGGTGTCTTACCGGGGCAGTTCGGCGTCCTGCCTCAGCACCTTTTCCTTCATGCTCTCCCGCTTGTCCCGAAGCAGGTTCTTGAATTCAGGGTGTGCTCCCTGCATGATTTGGACGGCCAGATGCGCCGCATTTGCGGCCCCGTTCACGCCGACGGTCGCTACGGGAAGGCCGGGCGGCATCATGACGGTCGCATACAGGGCGTCGAGACCGTTGAGAGGACCTGCGGCAAGCGGAAGGCCGATGACGGGCAGAAAACTGTGTGCCGCCACGGCCCCGGCGAGATGAGCCGCCATCCCGGCCGCAGCGATGAAAACCTCAACACCCCGGTTTTCGGCGTCTTTCACGTAGTCCGCCGTTTCCTGCGGGGTGCGGTGGGCGGACCGAACGTGAACTTCATGAGGAATTCCATAATTTTGAAGGACTTCCATGCATGGCTTGACACGTTCGAAGTCGGATGCGCTTCCCATCAGAATCGACACCAGTTTCTTTTCGGTACTCATCGGAGCTCCTATGGATTATATCCGCCTCTCTTGAGGCGTTGGCGATTTTGGTATCTATGAGTTGAACAGAGTGGAAACCTCACTCTAATCCACAGCAAAAGTCTGACAAAAAGAGACCGAATTGGCAACCCGGCGGGGGGAAGTCACGGCGTGCCGCTTTTCACCGGTCACGCCGATTGGAAGCCGCCTCACTTGACAAGCGGGCCGCCGGTGTGGGATGAACAGGGTGGAGGAAGGGATGCACGACAAAACAGCCTGCAGGGAAATGTTCGAAAGACTTTCGCCCTATATCGACGGCGAACTCAATCCCGAGATGTGCGAAGCCCTGGAAGGGCACATGGCGGATTGCGAACCTTGCCGTCGTTACCTGGCTTCCTTGGAGACGACACGGGACGCCTTACGGGAAATGGGGAAAAAGGATCCCCTCTCCGAGGAGGACAAGCGGGAGCTGTTTCATTCCTGCATGGAAGCGTTAAAAAGCAAGTTGAATATTCGGTGAACCTGTGAACCCACCCGGAATGGGAGGCGGCGGAGTGCGGCGTCCAGAGGAAGAAGAACCGGAGTCCGCTCCCGGGCTTCCACCGCCTTCCACGGCCCCGGAAGCGACCCCTCTCGACGGTTTTATCCTCCTGTTTGCGGCGGCGGTCTTGTTCGTCGCGGGCGGGTGGTACATACGCGTACACAATCCCACACTCACCAATCTGGCCTTCCTTGAATTGGGCGCCCTGCTGGCGCCGACGGTTGTATGGGCCCTGCTGCGCGGGTTCCTTGTGAAGATCTGGCCGTCCGCCAAGGTGGGAAAACGTGGTCTGGCTTACGCCTTCCTGCTGATGGCGGGGGGATCGTTCGCCGCCCTTGGGATCGCGACGCTTATCTCAGCGATTCCAGGCGTGCAGGCAAGAGAGACGGTCCTCGAAGCAGCGCTCCTGAGGTACCCCGCCTACCTCCGCATCCTCCTCTTTGCTCTGCTTCCGGCCCTTTGCGAAGAGACGCTTTTCAGGGGCGCTCTGCTTCACTGCTTCCGGCGATGGGGCGCCGTAAGGGCCTGCATCGCTTCCGGGCTTCTTTTCGCGCTCTTCCACCTGTCCGCCGCCCAGTTTCTTCCCGTGGCGATTCTGGGCACCGCGCTCGCCTTCGTGGTGTGGAAAACGGGGAACATCTGGCTCTCCATGCTCGGCCATTTCGCCCACAATTCATTTATTCTGCTCTCCATCGCACTTCCGGCCGGGAAGGATCACCCTGCGGTGCTGCCCGGCGCCTTTTCCCTACTCTTCGTCGGGGTCGTCCTGGTGTCGCTGGCGGCCGCTACGGCGAGACGCGGATTCCGGCGGAGCGGCTGAGATCCGGCCCGCCGGTTCCCCGGCGTGCACGCCTCTGGTATGATGCAGGGCATGCCAACTCCGGAGACCGCCGTCGAGTCCCAGGGAACTCAGCGTAAATGGCCTAGAATTCTGGCCTGGTGCCTGTACGATTTCGGCACGTCACCCTATTCCACCATCATGGTGACGCTCGGCTTTCCCATCTTCTTTACTGAAGTGCTTTATCCAGGCAAGTCCGGGCCGCTGCTCTGGGGGATTCTTTACGGCGGCTCCGTGATGATTTCAGGGCTCCTGGCGCCCGCGCTCGGCGCCGTGTCGGACTCGGTCGGCCGCAGAAAGCCCTTTCTGGTCCCCCTGACGCTCGCCATGGCGGCGGGAACAGCACTCTGCGCGCTCGTGACCCCCGAGAGGGCCTACCTGGCCTTTCTTTTCTTCGGCGTCGCCAACCTCTCCTTTTCACTTGCCTGGGTGATTTACAATTCTCTGCTCATCACCGTGGCGCCTCCGGGTAAGACCGATACCATTTCCGGACTTGGATGGGGTTTCGGCTACCTGGGCGGACTGCTCGCACTGATTCTCGGAGCCGGGCTTTACAGGGGAGGATTCACTCCGGAAAACGTTCCCCGGATCCACATGTCCTTTATCCTCGTCTCCGTGCTCGTGCTTGTGGCGGCGCTGCCCCTTTTTTCGGTCCGGGAGTCCTGGGCCAGAAAAGACAGGAAGTTCGTCGGCCTGGGAAGGGCGTACCGGGACGTGTGGCGCACGCTGAAGGAAATCCGCTCTTACCGCGCGCTCTTCTTTTACCTGATCGCCTATTTTCTCTTTAACGACGGGTTGAGCACCGTGATCGGGTTTGCTGGTATCTATGGAAAGCAGGTCATTCATCTGAGGACCGAGACGATCTTTCTGCTGTTCCTCTTTTTGCAGATCGTCGCGGCTGCGGGCGCCTTCAGCCTCGGCTGGCTGGCCGACAGGTGGTCGCCGAAAACGGTTCTTTATTGGCTGCTTGGCGGCTGGGTGCTGGTTTGTCTCGGCGTAGCCGGAGCCGTCAATTTCTGGCAGTTCGCCGCCGTGGCGGGTTTCGCAGGGCTCTTACTGGGACCGACCCAGTCCATCGCGCGCGGGTTTCTGGCCACGCTGGCCCCGGATGACCGGCAAGGCGAATTCTTCG
>JARRNO010000233.1:0-3065 GCA_037384885.1 Acidobacteriota bacterium | reverse complement strand
TGGACGCAACGGGGGAAGAACATGGTGAATCGGATAGGGACGACCCGTGTGGTTTGGCGCACGGAGGCTGGCCGGCGGCTGGCGGCGGTCGCCCTGCTTTCTGTGCTCCTGCTCGCCGGTGTCTCCTTCCTGCTGCCCGCTCAGGACGCGCCGCAGAGCGCCTCTGCAAGAGAACTGGTCATCAGGGGAGTAAAGCTCCTGCAGCACGGGAAGGCTGAAGACGCCGAACCCCTGTTCAGACGCGCCCTGTCCCTCGAGCCGGATGACGCCCTGGCATGGTTCTACCTCGGCCAGGACTTAATGGCGCAGAACCGTTACAGCGGTGCGGCGGAGGCCCTCGAATCGGCGCTGGAATCCGACCGGAAGAACCCTTCCCTGAACCGTCAGATGCGCCTCCAGGCCCTGGACAGCCACGCGCTCGCCCTGGCCTTCGATGAGCACTTTCCAAAAGCGGTGAAGGCTTACAAGGATGCGATCGAGGCCTACCCCGATTACCCCCTTTTCTATTACAATCTCGCGTGCGTCGAAGCCCTCGTGGGCGATCGGCCCGCTGCGTTCAAGAACCTCGCGAAATTTCAGGAAAACGTCAAGAATTATCCGCCCGGAGGCACGCCGCCGGATCCCGGCGCCGATCCAGATTTAAGGGGACTGAAAGGAGACCCCCGATTCGAAGGGCTTCTCATCGGCTGGGTCGGAACGCAGCCGAGCGACACCGCTGGAAGCCATCTCATGCGCAAAGGGGCGAGGGATTTGGCGCTGGGGAAGACAGGGGCGGCCTTGTCTGCCGAAACTGAAGCCGTGAAGGTGGATCCGAAAAATGTGCTGGCCTGGTACTTTCTCGGGGGCGCCCATAGCGAAAGCCGGCAACCCGGCCCGGCGGCCGAGGCCTACCGGAAGGCGCTTTCGCTGGACAGTCCTCCCAACCAGGTGCTCACAAAGCACATGATGAGGTGGATCGCCCTCCATTTGGGAAAATATGACCTGGAACACGGCCGGGCGAAGGAAGCGCTGCGTGTTCTCAACGAGGCGGAAACGGCCCTGGCCTTTGACCCTCTCATCGATTATCAGCGGGCGCGTGCCTATGTGTCCCTGCATGACGAGAAGAAGGCCTTCGGAGCACTTTCCGACATGCTGAACAACTTGAGCAGCTACAGGGTCGTGGAAGGCCCCATGCCCGATCCGTCGAAGGACCCGCTCTTCAAGCCCTATCTCAAAGACAAGAGATGGGCGGCCCTAATCCAGAAAATCGTCTCGTCGTCCCCCGTGACTTCCGCACCGTCCAAATAGGGCGCCTGCGCCCGTCCGGGCTCAATGCTGAAGCATTTAGCGAAATAATTTGCAAAGCCTGGGGGTTTTTCTGATAATAAGGACGAGGCAGGTGGCACGATGAGCGAAGGTGAAGGTAAGAGGCAGCGGTATAGCATCTTCTTTGTTTTGGCGCTTCTCCTTGTTGTTCTTGTGGTGGTCCCATTGGTGTCCTATGCGTGGAAGGCCATCACGACGAGCAAGGGGTATATCGAGGAATCCCTGCGCGAGCGCCAGGCCAAGACGGCCATCCCCGCCGCCACCCACATTCAGACCCTCATGGGCGAATACGTCCAGCACCTTGCCAATCTGAGCAATTCTTTCGAGATCTATTCGAACGAAGCCGATTTCCGGAACGATTACGAGGCGCTTCTGCAACGCCATATTCTCGACCGTTCGATCACCCGGGACACGCTTCTTCTTCAATATTTCGACGATCAGGGCAACCAGCTTTCAGCTCCCGGGAGGGGAGTACAGGCCGACGAGCAGGCGGCCCTCGACAGCATGATCGTTCCCGTGGCCCGGCAGGCGATCCAGACTGACAAGCTCCAGAATTCGGGAGTCTTCCAGGTCAGGCTGCAGGTCTACGGTAAGATGTCTCTTCCGGCCATCGCGCTTTCAATCCCTCTTCACGCGGGAAACAAGCCGGTGGCAGCGGTGTCGGGGATTTTCCTGCTCCAGTCCATCCAGGACGCGCTCGCCCAGTACAGCCGTGAATTTACCCTTTTCGTGACGGACGACAAGGGCAACCTGATCTTCCATTCCAACCCGGCCTTGCAGGGACGGTCCGTCAACATGTCGACCAATCCGATGGTCCAGCGCGTGGTTTCCGCCGGCGTCTATCCCACCAGCACGATCAATTACAATGTGACCGAAATGGGAAAGAAGAGAACCCGGACCTACCTGGTGACGTGTTCTCCCATCCCGGATTACCATTGGCTGCTGTTTTCGTACGTGGACCGGAACAAGTTTTTCGCGCCCATCGTTCAGCTGAGGAAGCAGTCCATCTACTGGGTATCCCTGTCCATTCTGGTGGCCTTGATCATCGGGCTCGTGCTGGCGCGCCTGATCACGCGGCCCCTGTCCGATCTGACAGAAGTCAGCGGAGCCCTCGCCCAGGGAGATTTCGACAAGCGCGCGGACGTGCGCAGCCGTAATGAGATCGGTGTACTTGCCCGCTCCTTCAATACGATGGCCGACGAGATCCAGGACTACGTCAAGCGGCTGGAGGCCGCGGCGGCGGAGAACAAGCAGCTCTTCATGAGTTCGATCCGGGCCATCGCGAATGCGATCGACGCCAAGGACCCTTACACTCGGGGGCATTCCGAACGCGTTTCCACCTACACGCTGATCATTGCCCGGAGATATGGTCTGGATGAAGACCGGCTGAGGGAAATGGAAATCAGCTCCCTGTTGCACGATGTGGGCAAAATCGGCGTGGAAGACCGGATCCTCAGAAAGCCGGGCGCCCTGACGGATGCCGAGTTCGAAATCATGAAGACTCACACGACCAAGGGAGCCGATATCTTGCGGTCCATTCCCCAGATGGCCCCCATGATTCCGGGGGTCAAGCACCATCACGAGAGGTGGAGCGGCGGCGGCTATCCCGAAGGGTTGAAGGGAGAAGAGATTCCCCTGATCGCAAGAATTATCTTCGTTGCCGATTCTTTCGACGACATGACCACGAACCGTCCCTACCAGCGTGCCATGAGCTTCGACCAGGAGGCGTCCCGGATCAACGAACTGGTTGTCAAGGTTTA
>JARRNO010000232.1:0-3119 GCA_037384885.1 Acidobacteriota bacterium | reverse complement strand
CGGATTCGACGCGCGCAGGACGATACGTCTCCCAGCCCGGCAACTATCGGGCGTTCATCCCCGCGCCATTGCCGCCCCGTCCGGCCATAAAATCAAGCCAGGCGCTTCAAAGGCTTCTTTCGCAGGCGGATCGAGCGCTGGGCAGACTCGACGGCGTGATTCTAACTCTTCCAAGCGCAGACCTGTTCGTCTACATGTATGTTCGAAAAGAAGCCGTTCTTTCAAGTCAAATTGAGGGGACGCAAAGCTCTTTGCAGGATGTACTTGCAGCGGAGGCGAAGATTCTGGCGCCCAATCGCCCGCGGGACGTCGGCGAGGTTGTGAATTATGTGGCGGCCATGAATTACGGCCTTGAGAGGCTGGCGAAGTTACCGGTATCTGTCCGCCTGCTTCGGGAGATCCACAAGATTCTCTTGCACCGGGCACGAGGCGCTCACCTGACGCCCGGAGAATTGAGGCGTTCGCAAAACTGGATCGGCCCGGCAGGTTGTACGTTGAAGGAAGCCGCCTTTGTCCCCCCTCCGCCTGACGAGATCGGAAAACTCATGGGCGACCTCGAGCAATTCCTGCATGCCGAGGATACGATGCCTTTGCTGATGAAAGTGGGACTTGCACATGCGCAGTTCGAGACGATTCACCCTTTTTTGGACGGCAACGGCCGCCTGGGCAGACTCCTCATTATCTTCTTGCTCTGCGAGCAAGGAGCACTTCAGAAGCCGGTCCTATACCTGTCCCACTATTTCAAAGCTCACAGGCAACGCTACTACGAAGAGCTGCAGGCGGTTCGAGACAAAGGAACATGGGAAAAGTGGCTTTCGTTCTTCTTGCGGGGTGTCGCCGAGGTGAGCGTGCAGGCAACGGAAACGGCTCGTCGAATTTTGGTCCTGCGCGAGGAGCATCGCCGGTTGATCACGAACAAGCTTGGCCGCGTAGCGGGCAACGGGTATCGGGTGCTGGAGAGTCTCTACGAACGCCCGATCGTCTCGGTCAAGGACATTAGAGAATTGATCGGAACGACGTATCCCGCCGCGAACGAGATGGTTTCGCGCCTCGTGGATTGCGGACTACTGCGCGAAATCACGGGACGGGCCCGCAATCGCAAGTTTATGTACGACAAGTACGTGGAGTTGTTTCTCGACAACCATCCCTAGCCGCTGTGGGACTCGCCTCAGCGCAGCATCATGAGATACCGGGGTCAGATCTTGTTTTTAAACATGCGCCATGATAGTCTCTCCGCAAGGGCATTCGTGGGCCAGGTGGAGTTGTCGTGGTGGCGGTCAGGCCTGGCCCCGGGGCCGAGCGTTTAAGGAGATGCAAATGGCGCGGCCGTTAAGGATCGAATACCCGGGGGCGGTCTATCACGTGACATCGCGCGGCAACGAACGACGCCGCGTCTTCCGCGACGATGAGGACCGGCGTTTGTTTCTGACCGTTCTGGAGCGGACGGTGGAGCGGTGGGACTGGATCGTCCACGCCTATTGCCTGATGGGGAACCACTACCACCTGGTCATCGAGACGCCCGAGCCGACGCTCTCTCGCGGGATGCGGCAGATCAACGGCGAATATACGCAGGCCTTCAACCGGCGGCATCACCGTGCCGGGCACCTTTTCCAGGGGCGGTTCAAGGCGATTGTGGCGGAGAAGGAAAGCCATCTGCTGGAGCTTTGCCGTTACGTCGTTTTAAATCCCGTCCGGGCGCGGGGAATGAAGGTCAAGGCGCCGGAAGACTGGTCCTGGAGCAGCTACCGGGCGACGGCCGGGAAGGTCAAGCCGCCCAAATGGCTCACGGTGTCCTGGATCCTCTCGCAATTCGGGAAGAACCCGACGAGAGCGAGGCAGGCCTATCGGCGCTTTGTCGCCCAGGGGCTCAAGGATCGGACGAAGATCAAAGCCCGCGGCGGGCTGTGGATCGGCTCCGACGCCTTCGGCCGGCGGTTGAAAAAACTGGCCGGCGCCAAGACGAAGGTGCGGGAGCACACCCGGGTGCAGCGGCGGGCGGTGGCGAAAAAGAGCTTAAAGTCCTACTTCCCGGCCAAGGCCCTCAAGACCAAGGCCGTCCGGGACGAAGCCGTCTACCGCGCCTACCGAGAAGGGCGTTACAGTCAAAAGGAAATCGGGGATCACCTTGGCCTGCACTACGCGAGTATCAGCAGGATCGTCCGAAAACTTGAAAAGGCCAGGAGGGAAACCGTGAGGTCCAAGAGGCCGGCCAAAAGGCAAACAATCATTACCACGAATCCAATTGCTTGAAGCCTTTGCCGTTGTTTGAGCATGTCTACGCCCCACCCCGCGCGTGCGGCCATATTCAGCAATGATGCGTGAATTGAAATCGCCGAGTTGTTCGCCGCTCTGGATATCGTTATAGCACCGGGAGTTCAGGAGGACACATTCAACCGGGGAGGGTTTGAACCGGCAGCCAGATGGGCGGGCCCTTTTTTCGGGTGAGGTACGGGGTGATGCGGCCCCGGCCGTCGGGCGATCTTCTGATGGTGATCGGGCCTTGGACATCACCGTGATAACCCACGGGGTAGGCAATTTCGACGCCGGCCTCTCGGGCAAGAATCCTCACCACGCCCCAATCACTGGGCATGAACCAGCTCACGGTGACGCGCCGGTTTTTAAGCGATTCATCTTCCCATTGGGTGCCCGGCCGGAGGACTTCGCTTTTTTCCAGGTCTGCGATCACGTCGGCCAGCCGAACATCGTTGTAGGACCTTGGAGCACTTCTTGGGCCCCAGAAAAATTGTGGAGGATAGATCGCCACGAAGGCGATTCCTGCCGTCAAAAGAAAAATCACCGCCGCCACAGAGGTGATCACCAGGGCGTTATTTGCCGTCACGGCGCCTGGCTTGAGCTTCATTTCGTCCCTCCCCATCCGGCAGGAGTGTCTCGTCTTTGGTGTCTCGTGTTCTGTTAGACCGGAAGGGACAGGTGCGGGTTCCGATGGCGGCAAGGCCGCTGCGCGGCCTGTGTCTTGTGAAGAGTGTCTGGTGTTTTGTGCTCGTCGGTTTTCCGTTGCAGGCAAAGATTTGGATAGCTTACCGATGCGGGGGTCGTCCTTTGCACGCAAAGGCCGCTACATCGGGGACGGTAGCCCTCTGAAGCAAACGGCCGCAGGG
>JARRNO010000231.1:0-4557 GCA_037384885.1 Acidobacteriota bacterium | reverse complement strand
AACGTGGACGGAAGCAGCACGCGCTGCGAAAAGCCGGGAAGAGCACGCGCGGCGCAGATGGTTCAATGCGGACGCCCTCGTCCGGGCGCTCTCGCATCCCCAGATCGGTTTCCTCGTGGTGATTTTCTTCCTGGCGACCTTCGCCTTTTCCATCTTTGAAGCCGTTTTCGCCCTGTTTTTGCAGAAGCAGCTCGATCTCAACATCATCCACGTGACCTATATCTTCGTCTTCCTGGGGCTGCTCGCCGCTATTGTCCAGGGCGGGCTGATCGGACGTCTCGCCAAACTTTTCGGGGAACGCAAGCTGGTGATCGCCGGCGGCGTCCTCCTGGTCTTCGGCTATATCAGCACCATGTTCGCCAGGAATGTGTGGGAGTTGATCATCTTTCTCGTCTTTCTTGCCCTGGGAGCCGGGGTGACGTCGCCCTCCGTTTCTTCGTTGGTTTCCCGGCTGACAAAGGCGACCGAACAGGGTGGTATGCTCGGCGTCAACCAGTCCGTTTCGTCGCTGGCCAGAATTGTCGGTCCGGTCTGGGGCGTCTATGCCTTCGAGAAGTTCGGCGTCCCGTCTCCCTTTATTACTTCAGGGATCGCGGCGGCTCTGGTGTTCATCCTTGGAGTGGTGGTCCTGAAGGTGGCGAGAACAAGGGAAGCAACTAACGCAAGAACGGTTGCGGATCGCGGCTAACACGCCCTATCTGATTCAAGCCGCTCACTAATCGCAAGCCAGGATTCTTCCCGCTCTGTTTTATCCGCCTCCAAAGCTCGCAGCCTTTCCGACAGGGCTGCAAAATCTCCTGGCAAGAGATCGCCGGGGGACGCAAAACGTTCACGCAGCTCACGTATCTGCGCCTCCACCGCTTCGATCTCCTTTTCGATCGATCGAAGCTTCCGTTCCAGCCTGAATCGTTCGTTCTTCGAAAGCGTTCCCGGTCCGTTTTTGCGATCGGGCCGCACCGTGCTGTCTGCTCCGCCATCTTTCGATTCGTCCGGCGAAAGGGCGGGAAAGACAAGGCCCAGCTCCTGATGGAGCGAGCCGTCTTGTAGCAACCAGGTGCGGGTTGCCGCTTTTTCTAGGAAGTCGCGATCGTGGCTCACGACCACCAGAGTGCCCTGGTATGCGGCCAACGCTTCAGTCAGCGATTTCTTGAGATCTTCGTCCAGATGATTCGTGGGTTCATCCAGCAAAAGCACGTTTGCCGCGGATACCAGGACAGCGAGAAGGTGCAGCCGCGAGCGTTCTCCCCCCGACAATGTCCCGACCTTTTCTTCCGCCCTATCGCTGCCGAAGCCGAAGGATCCGAGCCTGTCCATAATTTCCTGCCTCAACGCGCCGGGCATACGGGCTCCGAGCGCATCATACAAAGTTGCCCGGGGATTGAGCGCTTCCTGGTGCTGATCGAAGTGCGCAATCCTCACCTGCGAACCCCACGCAATCGCATTCAGCATCCTGTCCCCCACCCGGACCTGCAGCCCGTCCGTTTCCAGAACGCGTTTCCCGCTTCTTTGCCGGCATTCAAGACGAAAAAGGAAGGAAGCACCGTTCGAAAGGGGCGGGGCCAAACGTTTCATGCGGGCAAGAACCTTTTCTCTGCCGCGCGCCTGCTTGCTTCGCTGCCCGGCCTTATAACGCCTGATAAAAGCTTCTGTGCTTCGAATGAGCGCCTGCTGTTCGAGAAAGGTCTTCTTCCTCGAGCGCCGGAGTTCCGCGAACTGGCGCTCGAAGGACTCGAAATTGCCTCGAAAGGCGAACAGCCGCCCGTCGAAGAGATACGCGACCCGGTCAACCGCATCTTCCAGCAGCTCCGGATCATGCGTCACGATCACCATGGTTCCCCTGGAGCCCACCAGGAACTGGGCGAGAAACTCCCTCTGGCGGCTGTCCAGATGATTGCCGGGCTCGTCCAGCAAAAGGAGATCCGCCGGATTCAGAATCACGCGCCCCAGCTTGAGGCGCATTTGTTCTCCGCCCGAAAACCTGAAGCAAGGCATGTTCCACTGTTTGGGACCAAATCCCAGCCCGGTCAGCACCTTTTCCACACGGCTTTCCAGGGTGTATCCCTCCTCCATCTCGAGACGGACCTGAAGATCGGCCATTTCCAGCATGTCCTTCTCGGAGGCGTTTCCTGCCGCAGCGGCATTGTGCAGGTCTTCGAGACGGCGACGGATCTGCAGCATTTCTTCGAACGCCCCGAGGAGATATTCCCAAGCGCTCTTTTTCACTGCAGCGAGATCGCCCTGCTTGACAGAAGAAATTCGCAGATCGCCCGCACGCCTGACCTTTCCCCGGTCAACATTCTCTTCACCGGCGAGCACCTTCAGCAGGGTTGTTTTTCCGGCGCCGTTCGGCCCCAGAAGCGCCCAGCGTTCCCCCGCGGTGATCTGCCAGCTGACTTCCCGGAAGACCTCGCGTTCACCGTAGCTTTTGCCGACCGAATCCAGTCCGATTCTCATTCCATGCAGCTCCAGCGGGCAATTTTAAAGGAAACGACCTGTTCCCGCAAAGGGGGCTCTTGGGATGCGCGCCTGGCCGAGTTGCCGTATAATCGGGCACTGCGGCCCGCAGAATCGCGCAACAGATCATTTGGAGAATCAGATGTTCATCCTTGACCAGCCTTACGTATCGCCTCTTCTTGAAGATACCCTCGCAGAATCAAGAATCCCCGTTCTCGTCAACAGCGAAAACCTGGCCCTGAAGCACCGTGGTCAACTCAACTGCATCCCACGCCATGAATTCGCTAAGCGCCGCTCCGAATTCCTCCGGGAAGGGATTTGTACGAACAGCGAGAATGCCCTGCAGTTTCTCTTGGACGTCCTGGGTGACAGAACGCCGGCGTCGCAAATCAGAAAGATCAAGGATAAGGTGCTTTTCCGGGAAACACTTGCACCCCTTTATCCGGAATTTTATTACTCGAGTCTGTCCCTTGCGCAGGCCTTGGAGCTGGGCCCCGAGACCCTTCAGTTCCCTCTCGTACTCAAGCCGGCGGTTGGTTTCTTTTCCGTGGGGGTGGCCGCGGTCCCCGCCGCAGAACAGTGGTACGGCGCCGTAAAAAAGGTCGGTGACGAGCTGGCGGCCCAGGCGGGACTCTACCCGGAATCCGTGTTGGGACCCTCCCGGCTTCTTGTGGAACAGTATCTTGAAGGAGAAGAACTGGCCGTGGACGCCTATTACACCGACGGCGGCCTGCCCGTTATTCTAAACATCATGGCGCACCCGTTCCAGGGGCCGGAAGATACCGACGATCGCATTTACTACACCAGCGCTGACGTCATCCGGCGGTTTCGCGCACCCCTTCAGGAGGCATTGAGTGAAGCGGGGCGCGTCCTTGGGCTGAAGAACTTTCCTGTTCACGCCGAATTCAGATTGAATCGAGCTGGAAAGGCGGTTCCGGTGGAGATGAATCCCCTCCGGTTTGCCGGGTTCGGGGCCACAGACCTCGCATGGTTCGCCTGGGGCATCAACACCCACCAATGTTTTTTCGACAAAACCGCGCCCGATTGGGACGCCATGCTGCGCGATGCCGACGAATCGATCTACAGCCTGGTCGTCTGCCATCTTCCGAGGACCCTGAACCGCACTTCAGTGTGCGAAGTCCGCTGGGAGGAACTGCAGTCCCGCTTCGAACACCTCCTCGAATTCCGACCGATGGACTACCGCCGGTTCCCGCTTCTTGGGTTCGCCTTCATTAAAAGTCCGGGGATGGATGAGCCCGAGGCCCTGTTGCACGAGGATTTCACCCGGTACCTCGTTCTCGCGTCTTAGCGGGCCTTGGGACGTCGCCCAAATGACGGCATGAGCACCTTTGGCCTTCCCTCGGGCGCCGCGTGAATTTAAGTCCACCCGACGTTTCGCATGGAAAGCGTCCTCTCGTAAATGCGAGCCTCGATAAACAGCTTGACGAGCGCAGGGTCCAGCAGGCCGTTTTTCGCTTCCGATTCCAGAATAGCGAGGGCGCGTTCCACGGGCAAAGCTTTTTTGTAAGGACGATCGGCAGCAGAGAGCGCATCGAAGATGTCGGCCACCGTCATCATCCTGGCCTGTATGGGGATATCTTTTCCCTGAAGCCCCCGGGGATAGCCTTCGCCGTTGAGTTTTTCGTGATGGGCGAAGGCAATGGCGGGAACCTCCCTCAATTCCCCGGTCCAGGGGATTTCTTTGAGGAATGCGTAGGTGTGGGTAACGTGAGATTCGATCTGCCGCCGCTCATCCACCGTCAGTGTCCCTTTGCGGACGGATAGGCGCACCGCTTCTTCCGGCAGCAGCAAAGGTATTTCCCCGCTGCAGTGCCGTATGGTCTCTGAGGTGAGCCTCTGCAGCTTGGAAAAATCGCCCTCGGCGAGAACCGTCGGTTCGTTAGCCTTCAAGATGGCAAGCCCGGCCTCTTCCAGCCTGGAAATCTCATCCTTCAGTTCGTTGTCCAATTCCTCCACCGCCGGGCGGGAAGCTTGTGAATTCATTTTGAAGATTTCAAGTTTTCTGGCGAGTACATCCCGTTCTTTCGCCAGTTTGGCCATTTCGAGCCGCGTCATGATTCGTTCAAGCTCATAATCGTAAAG
>JARRNO010000230.1:0-3125 GCA_037384885.1 Acidobacteriota bacterium | reverse complement strand
GCTTTGCGCCCTGCAGTGGCCTGTTCTCCCGAAGGCAAGCCAATCAAATCTTTGGCGTCCAACCACTGTCCACCGTCTGCTGACGGGCCGTCAGGCCCCGTGTAGCGGCCTTTGCTCGCCAAAGGCCGAATTCCGCAACGGCATTCCATCCGCATCCTTGCTTGCGTAGGCTTGCCTTCGTCCACTATTCAAGATTCACTGCGCGCAATGCGCGCATCACCGCGGACTTCTCCCCTCTCCCTTTCCCCTGGCTGCGCAGCAGCCGACTCCCCGGCCGCAAAGCGGTCGCCCTTTCTTGACAGTCCCCCTGCTCGGGATTACGATGAATAACAGGCTGCTGGGGATGGCGAGGCATCGAGCAAAGGGCTAGAATGCTGACATGCTTTCAAAATCCAGCAATTCAGGAACTCACGGCTATTCTTCCAGACTCAAAAACATGACGCAGAAATTCGGTACCATCCTTCATGGAGGTCGAAATGCGGATCAATAAGAAGATTCTGATGGCGACCGTTCCCGTCGGCGCCCTTCTCATCTGGACCATTGCTTGCAGCTCGGGCAAGGGCACCGCCAAGCCCGCCGCTGAAAAGCCGGCCGCGGCGCCCACCCAGCCCAGCACGCCGGCGCCCCAGGTCAAGGCCGATGCTTCCAACCCATGGGCCGGAGTGACGCCGACGGATGCGGACATCAAGGAAGCGAAAAGCGTGTTCAAGACAAACTGCGCCACATGCCACGGTATGAACGGCTCGGGTGACGGCCCCGCAGCTGCCGGCCTCAAGCCGAAACCGCGCGATTACCATGACCAGGCGTGGCAGAAGACGGTGACTGACGAGCATATTGAGAAGACGATTGTGGACGGCGGCGCCGCAGTGGGCCTCAGCGGCGTCATGCCCCCCCATCCGGACCTCAAGAACAAGCCGGGTGTCGTGGTCGCCCTCAAAGATATGATCCGGAAATTCGGGCAAGAACCTGCTCCGCAGAAAAAGTAATTCAGCGCCGCGGGAGCTGCATTGCGCGGCCCCCGCGGCCGACCACCCCGCCGGAATGACGATGGCCGAAAGCATCTCTCCTGACATCCACTGCGAAGTCACTGGAGGTGGCGAGGGGATTCCTTTGGTTCTGGTGCATGGGTTTCCTCTCGATTCCAGGATGTGGCTACCCCAAAAGGAGTTTTTGCAGGGGCGGCGGCCGGTGCTGTTGCCCGACTTACCCGGATTCGGGCGCTCTCCCGATCCGGCCGGATCCGTTTCCATAGACTTATACGCGTCGGCGTTGAAGAGGGAGCTGGACAGGAGAGACATCGGGAACGTCGTCCTGGCGGGCTTTTCCATGGGGGGCTATACGGCGCTGGCCTTTGCCGAGCATTACCCGGAACGGCTGGCCGCGCTGGTCCTGGCCAATACGCGCGCCGCCGCCGATTCGGAGGAAGGGCGCGCAGCCCGAACCCAGGCGATGGAGAGGGTCCGGGAAGCAGACCCCGTGGCGCTGGCGGAAGAGACCCCCGCAAAGCTGCTTTGCAAACGGTCCCTGCATGAGAGGCCGGAACTGGTGCGCTGGGTGGACCACATCGTTCGCACCCAGAGAACCTCGGGGGTGGTCGGCGGACTTGAAGCCATGCGCGACAGACCGGACAGGACCGCTCTTCTTCCCCATATCAAGTGTCCCGTCCTCGTGGTGGGTGGCGAGATGGATCCCATTGTTCCCGCCGAGGAGGTCCGGGAGATGGCCGCCGCCGTTCCAGGGGGGCGTCTCAAATTCATCGCCGGCAGCGGGCATCTCAGCAATCTCGAACAACCGGAAGCTTTCAACAGCGTCGTCGAGGAGTTCTTGCGTGAAGCAGATCTCTAACGGGATGCTGCGGGGGGCGGTCTTCATTCTGCTGGCGGGTTTCGCTCTCCAGGCGGCCGCAGCCGGCGCCTGGTCCAACAAGACCGGCATGAGAACGCGGACCCAGGCTACACTTGCAGATGGATCCGTCGTCTACATTTCCACCATCGACCGCTCTCCGGGCACCAATCTGAAGACCGGCGCCGTCCGGCTCGACATGACCATCCTGGTCCAGGCGGGCGGCAGGGGGTCATGGGTGGTGACACGCAAGCGGGAAAGCGACGGCGGTAACCAGCTGCGAGCTCAATACACGTTCAGGCTGCTGCAGACGGGGGAAACGCTCGGCGTCGACTACCAGACGATTTCGGGGGACGGCGGCGGGACGTATTGTGTCAACTTTCGCGGCGAAACGAAGACGGTCCTGGAGCAGAACACGCTTGGACCCGGCCGGGGACTACCCGCTTTTGTGGGCGACAATACGTCTGATATGTTCCAGAAGGGCTTAGCGCTTCTCGAGCAGCTCGCAAGGACGGTCCCCCGTTCCGGCCTGCCCGTCCGGCCGTTCGAGGCGCTTGGGGTGATGGGCGGGGTGATCACGCCGGGAGAGCGCCCGAAGGTGGAGCATCTGCGCGTGAACTGCCGGGCGGATGCGGAGATGGGCTTTCCCTGCGAGCCGGGAGAGCATCCTGCGGGAAAAGGCAAATTCCTCTACCTCAAAGATTTGGGCAAGGCCGCTTCACGGTAAAGGCGGTTGAGCCTTGCTGGACCCGGGACCGTCGCGCTTCGCGCTTGCCGGCGGCTACGGGGCCTCGGGCGCTGACGCGCCCTGTCGCTCCGGCTGAATCGCCTGTCGACAAGCAAGCTTTCATGCGCTTCGAAACTCGGCGCGACGGCGGTCGGCGGACGGTCGACGGCTGCAAAAAATAGCCGGGCCGTCCTTTGCGGGACGGCTTCGCCGTGACCGCCCGGTAGCGTGGTGCTCGGCGCTGAAGGCTGCAACGGCCGGAAGCGTCGCGCTTGGCGCTCTTCGGCGTCACCGGTTCCGCCGCGCTGATAAGCGAGCTTTCCCCCGCTCCGGAACGCGCTGAGCCGCCGCATCAAGATGCGGACGCTCCCGGCCTAGCGCATTCGAATTCGGGGGACACATTACTTAATTGTTGATAGGCAGGCTGACTGGGTCTAAGCTGGAGCCATGGCAAGGATAGCGAGGGTGGTGGCGCCGGGTTATGCTCACCCTATCACGCAGAGGGGAAACAGGCGTCAGCAGGTCTTCTTCGGAGATGCCGATTCTCGTGCATACC
>JARRNO010000229.1:0-5721 GCA_037384885.1 Acidobacteriota bacterium | reverse complement strand
CGGGTTCGAGCGATTACTACATGTTTCATAATCCCGTCACGCTGGGGGGAACCACTTACATGCCGGGCCAGGTCGTGAAGTACGACGGCAGCGCCTTCAGCTTGTTCTTCGACGGGAGCGGAATTCCGGCCACCGCCATGGGCACCGGATTCGCGCTTTCGGGAGCGGGCGGCGTCGGCGCAGTGCCCGACGGGACGCAGGGCGGGACGCCTCTGACGATTACCAAGTACAACACGTCCGGCCTGACGCTGAGCTGGGGCGCCAGCTGCTCCTCCGCCGCAACCGACTACACGGTGTACGAGGGGGCCCTGGGAAGCTGGAACAGCGAAACCTCTGCGGCGTGCAGCACGGGCGGCGGCAAAACCACCACCATCTCCCTGCCGGCGGGGGACCACTTCTTTCTCATCGTTCCTCACGACAGCACCTACGAAGGGTCTTACGGAACGGACTCCTCGGGGAACCAGCGGCCCCGCGCGTCAAGTCCCTGCGAAAGCGCCAGCAGCCCTTCCTGTCAATAGCGTAGAGCTGACCGGTTTCGGAGCGCCCGGCTGATAGGAAGTTCCGGCTAATCCCCCATTCGAATCGCTTGCCGCAACAGCATGATGTGACGCCGGTCACTTGGCCGGCGGGCATTTCCTGTGGTATCTTCCCCGGGAACCCTTTTAGAATCGATGACAGGGGATGGGGAGGAATTCATGGATATCCGCAGGCTGTTAATGGGTCTTGTGTGCGTCGTCGCCAGTTCGTTCCCGGCGCTTTATCTCAGTGCCTCTCAGCCCGTCGCCAAAGCGGGTTTGACGTGCGGCTCGCCGCACATCATCGGCGTGTATTCGGAATACAGTCCGCACCATTCGGTGCGTCCCGCCATCGCCTTCAACGGAAAGTACTACATGGTGGCGTGGGTGGACACGGAGACGCTGCAGCTCCACGTCCGGCTGTCCTACAAGAACGGGGAACCGGCGTCGGCGGTTCTGACGCCGTCGGACCTGGTGTCCTATCCGTACTCGACGCCGGCCCTCCTTTGGGACGGCACGCATTTCAATCTGGCCTGGTCCGCCAAGCCCAACGCCTCAGACATGTATTACCAGATCTGCTACATGCAGCTCGACGGAAACGGCAGCAAGACGCTGCCGGAAAAGCAGATCTCCTATGTGGGGCTGGCGCCCAACGGAAACATCTACCACCCCGTCATCGCCTTCAACAACACCGTCATGGCGGTGGCCTACGAGGGCGGGCCTTTAACGGACACGATGTTCACGCCGGACATCTTCGTGACGCTTCTCAACAAGAGCGGCGAGATCGCGGGAAACGGCGCCCTTCACGACATCGGCTTCGACAACATCAGCTACATCGACAACCAGCCCTCCATCGCGTGGTCCTGGACGGAGAACAAGTTCTATCTCGTCTGGCGGGGTATGGACTACCAGGCTTACGGCTCCATGATTTTCTACGGAACCCTGACCAGCGACGGCGTCCCCTCCACTCCCGACGTCCTCGCTTCGGCCATTCAGGACATAACCCGGCCCACGGTCACCAGTTCTTCGTCCGGCCTCTTCTTTACGTTTCTCCAGCAAACCGATACAGGGCTCCAGCTGAAAGCCAGGCCGGGCGTGACCGGCTACGATATGACACTCAGCACGGCGCCGGTGACGGACGCCCCGGCCGCCGTCATTTCCACGTCGGCGGAGTACGAGATCTTTTTCGCCCAGCAGGATCCTTCCACGACTACGCACAATTTCTACCTGAAGCGTATTGACGCGTCGGGAGTCCCCGTCTCCGGTCCCACCCAATTGACAGGCTTCGACGACGCCTTCGCCTGCAGCGCCGCCATGGGCTATAAGAACTTCATGGTGGCGGCCGGCGGCGACACGACCTACGGAAACACATACGGAGATTTGACCTTCACGATAGGCTGCAACACCACCGACGGCCCGCCGGGCTGCCCGGCGGTGACCTACCTGTCGCATGTAACGGGAGGCCAGGCGACCATGACGTGGGCTCCCGCCTCCACGCCCTACAACGACCTGGCCTATTACAAGGTCTACCAGGATGCGGCGCCCGTGGACAGGACCGTGGGGAATTCCTATACCTTTACGGGGCTCAGCGAGGGCGTTTCGCACAATTTCGTGGTCGTGGCCCTGAACGCCGCAAGCTGGACGTCGACGGGATGCGCGGAAGACTATGCGACCGTGGTGACGGACGGGACCTTCAGGCTCGATCTGGCAAAGGGCGCCGGAGGGGTGGTGATGAATTGGAGCGACGGCGGGACGGCATCCTACAACGTGTTCCGAGGCACCGACCCGCGCGCGCTTTCTCCCATCGCCTCGACGGCGGATCTGACCTATACAGACCCGGCCGCCACAGGAAGCATCGTTTATTATTATTCGGTGGACGCGGCGCCCTGAGAGCCTGGGAATTCCGGCCGGTCAGTGGTTGAGGGCCTTCATTCCCTGCTCGTGGTATCGGAGACCCGCAGCCGCGTCCAGCGGGAAGATCTCGTCGAGACGCGCGATTTCATCCGGTGTGAGGGCGAGTTCCGTCGCAGCGGCGTTTTCTTCCAGGTACTTGACATGCTTGGTGCCCGGGATGGGCACTCGCCCTGGAAACGGGGCTGGAAATGCCTCCAGTCGTCTTCCGGCAGGTCTTCGGGTTTCTGAAAGCGGCCGCTCAAAAACCCCCGTCCCAATGGGCTGTAGGCCACGAAGGTGACGCCGAGTTCGCGGCAGGTCTCCAAGATCTCCCCCTCGGGGTCGCGGGACCAGAGCGAATATTCGGTCTGCAGCGCGGTGATGGGATGGGTGGCCTGCGCCTTTCGGAGGGTCGAAGGCGCGGCTTCGGACATCCCCAGATATTTCACCTTTCCTTCTTTCAGAAGGTCCGCCATCGTCCCGATCGTCTCTTCGATGGGGGTTTCCGGGTCCACGCGGTGCTGGTAGTAAAGGTCGATGACATCGACTCCGAGGCGTTTCAGACTGGCATCACAGGCTTCGCGGACGTATTCGGGACGGCCGCTCACGCCCTTGAATTCGCCATTGGGACCGCGGACATTGCCGAACTTGGTGGCCAGAACCACCTGGTCGCGCTTGCCTCGGAGCGCGCGCCCCACCAGCTCTTCGTTCTTTCCCACACCGTACATATCCGCAGTGTCGAGGAAGTTGATCCCGAGGTCGATCGCGCGGTGGATCGTACGGATGGATTCGTCCTCGCTGCCGCCGCTGTAAAACTCCGACATGCCCATGCAGCCGAGGCCGATGGCCGATACCGTCAGGTCTTTTCCGAGCTTGCGTGTTTTCATCGAAATCCTCCTTTTGTGCGGGAATGGGGCGGCGAGAGCCCCAAGAGTTGGAAACAGCCGGCCCCCGGTCCGGATTCCCGGCGACGGAACACCTTTGCGCCGCACTCTTTGATTATATAGAGTTGGAGAAGTGGTCGTGCTAAGACGCGACGGGGCCGCGGGCGCTGGCGCGCAGACTTGCTTCGCGGGCGGTCCGCTGGAGTTGTGAGAAAGTGAGGAAGCCAGGAAGTGAGGAAGCAACCGCCTTTGGGGGCTGCAGCGGCTGGGAGCGCTTCGCGCCGTCAGCCGTTAGTCGTGGCCCAGCGGTGCCGGGCCAAGGCAAAGCGTAGACGCTGAAGGAGGCGGGCTTCGCCCGGTTTCCCGTTTTTTGAATTCCAGACATGTCTTCGCGGGCCAACTCCCGCAACGGCCTACTGTTCAAATCTTTGCCCGCAAAGTGATTCCGGCGTCAACGATTCACTATTCACCGGCCGCATCGCGGCAATCGCCGCCGTCCACCCCTGCCGTTGGGGCCGTCAGGCCCCCATGCAGCGGCAAGCTATTCAAATCCCTGCGTGCAGAGGCCTGCTTGCGTTGACTTCCTAGCCTCCTCGCTTCTTCACATTCTCACTCGAGGGGCTGCGAAGCAGCCCAAAAATGGGAAAAGCGGCCGCAAATGCGGCCGCTCTGGTTCGACGTGAAATTTGGCGGGGCCGACGGGACTCGAACCCGCGACCTCCGACGTGACAGGCCGGCGCTCTAACCAAACTGAGCTACGACCCCGCCAGCCCAACCATTTTACACATTTCAGTAGGCGAGTCAAGAGCAGGGTGTTGGTGCGGCGGGCTTGATCATGGTAGGCTAACCCCTTTGCATTTGGGGGATACATTCATGGCTCTGCCAAACGAACGTTTTCTCAACGCCTGCCGGAAACAGAAGGTCGACACGGTTCCCGTCTGGATCATGCGGCAGGCGGGGCGTTATCTTCCCGAATATCGCAAGGTGCGTGAAAAGGCCGGCGACTTTCTCACCCTGTGCAAGACGCCCGAACTCGCCTGCGAAGTCACGCTTCAGCCTGTGGACCGGCTGGGTGTGGACGCCGCCATCCTCTTCAGCGATATTCTCGTTCCGGTGGAGGCCATGGGCGTTCCGCTGCAGTTCGTGGAAGGGGAAGGCCCCCAGCTCGATCCGGTACGGAGCGAAGCGGACATGGAACGGCTGCACGTACCGGACCCGGCCCGGGAAACCGGCTTTGTGCTGGACGCCATCAAGCTGATCCGCCACGAACTCAGCGGGCGGGTGCCTCTCATCGGGTTCGCGGGTGCTCCCTTTACCCTGGCCGCCTACATGATCGAAGGGGGCGGCAGCCGGAACTTTCTCCACACCCTGAAGTGGATGTACGAAGATCCGTCGTCGTTTACGGCGCTGCTTGACAAGCTCGCCGACACCGTCATCCTTTATCTCAAGGCGCAGATCGAAGCGGGCGTCCAGGCTTTCCAGCTTTTCGACACCTGGGCGGGCGTGCTTTCCAGGCGCCATTACCGCGAGTTCGCGCTCCCGGCCGTCGCCCGGGTCTATGCAGCCCTTAAGAGCGCCGGCGTGCCCATGATTTTGTACGTGAACGGCAGCGCGCCCTTTCTGGAGGAGATGCCGCGATCGGGCGCGGACGTTATCTCGATAGACTGGCGCGTTTCCCTGGGCGAGGCTCTGTCGCGGACGAGAGGCGCCGTCGCGCTGCAGGGGAACCTCGATCCGGTGACGCTTTTCGCGTCTGCGGATGTTCTTCGGGAGGAAGCGGGCCGGGTTCTGGAACAGGCGCCCAAGATGGGATATGTTTTTAACCTGGGGCACGGTATTCTGCCCAAGACCCCGGTGGAAAACGCCGTGGCGCTCGTGGAGACGGTTCACGAGTTGGGGCGGCAGGAAATATGATTCCGCCGGCCCCGGACGTGTTGTCAGAGCACGCGCAGGGCCGCAGGGAAGATCGAATATGAGCAATCGCTGGGATCCGCCCGTTTTTGACAAAGCGAAGATTCTCAAGTACGACAAACCGGGGCCGCGGTATACTTCTTATCCGACGGCGCCCTATTTTCACGAGGGATTCGACACCAACGCCTACGTGGCCGAGGTGAAGCGCACCAACGCTTCCGAGAATCCTGCCGATCTGTCGCTTTACTTCCACCTGCCCTTCTGCCGTTCCGTCTGCTATTTCTGCGGATGCAACGTGACCTATACGAAGGACCTCACCCTCGCCGACGTTTACATCGACTACGTCCTGAAAGAGATGGAAACCCTTTCCGCCATGATCCGCCCCGGGCGGAAGGTGGTGCAGGTCCATTGGGGCGGAGGGACGCCCACGTTCATCCCGGAGCCGGCCCTGCGCAGGCTTTGGCAGGGCATCAACCGCTATTTCCATATCGCTCCGGATGCGGAAATCGGAGTGGAAC
>JARRNO010000228.1:0-3188 GCA_037384885.1 Acidobacteriota bacterium | reverse complement strand
CCGGCGGTGCAAGTTGGATGCGGGACAGGGAGAGACCGGTTGAAGGAAGAACATTGTATACTGATACAAATCAACGCGTCTGCAGGATGAGCGCCGGCACACGGGAGGAAGGGGCGATCAAACGGAATGGGTGGCGCAAGGTACTCACAAGATGGTTGCTTGTTTTCTGCGCAGGACTTCTTTTCTGGGGTGGGTGGAGGCTCTGGCCCAGCATCGCCACCAGGAGGCTGCCGGTTTTGGTCCTTCCCCGAGATCCTTACTTGGCGGGCTTTAAGGTCGGAACCTCACAAAAGGAAGCCGTCAGGGAACTTGTGAGGGAATATTATCAGAAGGGACTGGCCGCCCATGGCGGTCCGGGACGGATTGCGGTCAAGAGAGCCGTGGGCAGGGCGAGAGCGGCGGCTTCCAGGGCTGTTAAAGAAGAAATACGGGGGTTGGCGGACGCTACGGGTCTTCCCGAGCGGCTTCTATGGGCGGCCAACATCGCAGTAGACCTGTACAGCGGTTCGTCGCTCATGGCTTGCTCTGTCGTGGTTGCTCCGAGGCAGGACGGCGGTTTTCTCGTCGGCCGGAATTTGGATTTCTTCGATTTCGGAGTGCTTCACAAACACACGGTCCTTCTTGTGAGGCCGCGCGGCCGGGCCGGCTGGACCGCCTCACTGGGATGGCCCGGGCTGGTGGGCATTCTGACCGGGTGGAACGACCGCGGTGAATTTTGTTCGCTGAATCTCGGGTTTGACGATTCCGGACGATGCACCGACGTCAAGGCGCTACCCGCGCTTTTCATGATCCGAAGGGTCCTCGAATCTCAAGCGCCGCCGTCCCGCAAGATCGCGTGGTTACGAAAACAGCCGCCCTCTTTTCCCATGATCCTTTGCTTTGCGGATTCCAAAGGAGGCGCGATTATCGAAAAGAGCGCAAGCGGCGGCAAAGTGAGGCGGTTGAAAACCGGCGCCGCCTATGCGGCCAATCACATGCTGGGCTGGGGGGGCTCCATGGGCGCCCGCTGCCGAACGCTCCAAGGGCTCGCCGCTCAACACGCGGTGACGAGAGAAGCGCTGGAAGAAACGCTGCGCAAAGTGACGCTGGGGTCGTCCTTGTCACAAAGTTTCTGCACGCTTTACAGTGTCGTGTTCAACCCGAAAACCGGAGAAGCATGGGTCGCAGACGGGCTGCTGCCGGCGACACGGGGACCTTATCGGAAAATTGTCATGCCGGAGCGGATGGAGCGCGACGAAAGCCGGTATCCAGCCGGCCGCCGCGGGACCATTCATCATCCCCGCGTTCCTTAAGGTTTTTCGCCCGCCTTCAGGGGCGTGCGGTCGCCGTAGAGCGCCACCGTCATGCGGCCGTGGGTGTCGATCCAGCCACGGAACATCCCCTTGGTATTGAACTGGGCGGTGACGTCTCCTTTCCGGTCGAGGGCGATGACCCCTCCAGAACCTGGGCCGGCGAGTTTCATGAGGCGGTCGTGGATTTCATAATCGGCCGCCTGCTTCAAGGTCATTCCCTTCAGCCTCATCTGAGCCGAAACGTCGTAGGTCACGAGATAACGCTGGAAGAACTCGCCGATTCCGGTGGCCGAGATTGCGCAGGTTGCATTGTCGGCATAGGTACCGGCGCCGATGATGGGAGAATCTCCCACGCGTCCGTCAAGCTTGTCCGTGAGGCCGCCGGTGGAGGTGCCGGCCGCGATGTTGCCGTAGCGGTCCAGGGCGGCGCATCCCACCGTGCCGTGGTCCTTCGTTCCCGACTCGTTGGAAATGGACCAGGGGAGTTTGTCCTTTTTCCAGTGCTGCTGGAGCTGCTTGAACCGCCTCATGGTCTTGAAGTAAGACTGCGGCACGAGCTTCACGCCTTCTTCAAGGGCGAACTCCTCGGCTCCGCTGCCGACCAGAAGAACATGCGGCGAGCGTTCCATCACGAGCGCCGCCAGGGAGATGGGATGGGCGATGTGTTCCACGGCGCCCACCGACCCGGCCTTATGGGTTTTGCCGTCCATGATGGCCGAATCGAGCTGAATGCGCCCGGAATGCGTAAAGACGGCGCCGCGGCCCGCGTTGAACAGGGGCGAATTTTCCATAAACCGGATGGCCGTCTGGACGGCCTCCACGCTTGTTCCGCCTTTCTGCAGGACCGCATATCCCTTGTGAAGCGCCTCGGAAAGCGCCTGGCGGTACGCCCGGTCCTCCTCGGGCGTCAGGTTGCTGCGCTGGATGTTTCCGGCCCCGCCGTGAATGATGATGGCGATCGGGTGATTCTGAGCTGTCTTTGGATCCTTTGAAATCTTGGCTCCCGGAGCGGAATAGACGGACAAGGAAGCGGCCAATGCAAATGCAAACCCCCAAATCAGCGGTTTTTTCATTCTGGATCCTCCATGCGGTGCGTCCAGTATACACCTGGCCGCCAAGCGGCCCTTCAAGTTAGGAGGTAAAGAGCTAGGAAGCCATGCGCGCACTGCGCGCGGTGAAACGTGAAACGCGAGTGGCCGCATTGCGGCCAGGAAGTTGGCTGCTTCGCAGCCAGGGAAAGGGGAGACGGTAGAAGTCCGAGGTACGCGTGCGTTGCGCGCAGTGAATCGTGAAACGTGAGTGGCCGCCAAGCGGCCAGGGAGTCGGCTGTTTCGCAGCCAGGGAAAAGGAAAAGGGTAGAAGTTCTCGGTACGCTTCGCGGCTTTATAGAAAGCCGGGCCCCTTCGCGAGTTTCGTCCTTTGGCAAGCAAAGGCCGCTACACCGCAAAAGGGCGGGCCTCGGGGCCGCAATGGCCGCAAGGCGTCCATTGGCGGCCTGCGGTTCACTTTCCGGGTCCACGGGAGTATGATCCGTGACTGGGGGGATCGGATCGTTCCGCCTCGTATGCGGGGCCGGCTCTGCCATCCGTGAAAACTTTTGAAACCCTCCGCCCGTATGAAAGGGACTACAGGAGGTCGGTATGTCAGGACGCTCAAAACGATGTCTCACCGTGTTCTTGGCGGGGATCCTCGTCTGCGGGGCGCTCGCCGTTCCAGCGGCGGAAAACGGGAAGGGGACTCCGCTCTCTCTTCAGGACGCCATCAACTTGGCCCTGAAGCGCAATTTCGACATCAAGACGCAGAAGATTACTTACGAGGAATCTTACAACAGCCTGGAGGCTTCCAAGGGGATTTACGACCCCCTGCTGCAGGCCGGAATCACGAGCCAGGTCCAGC
>JARRNO010000227.1:0-3222 GCA_037384885.1 Acidobacteriota bacterium | reverse complement strand
CGAGCTGATTCGAGCAGTGTGAGGATAGTTTTCAGGTTGCCGCGACTGTCATCCAGCGAAATGAGGGCGGGTTTGCCCAGCAGGACCGCATCGGCGATATCCTCAATCTCTCCCCTTGGGTCTTTCCTGCAAAGGCAGCTTAATCAATTCTTTGCCAGCAGGGGAAGAAATGCGCTCACCATTCACTATTCAACAGCCGCGGCAGCGGCCATCAAACCACCTCTACCCTCTCCCCTTTCCCGGGCTGCGTAGCAGCCGACTCCCTGGCAGCAACTCGGGCCGCACCGCGGCCTCCCTCGTGATATAACTACTCCCGTACCTTTTTCGTAATACTTATTTTGGATACTCAAATTTGGATCGTTCTGCCGAAACGACCGATGGGAGGTGGAGGATGAAGAGACGGACGCTCTTGCTGGCCGCCCTGTTCCTGGCGGCCGGCCTGTTCACCTTTGCGCAGAAGGGTGAGAGCCACCTGATGCGCTACGCCGACATTCACGGAAACTCGATCGTTTTTACGTATGAGGGGGACCTCTGGCGCGTCCCGGCCACCGGCGGCGACGCCGTAAGGCTGAGCACGGATCCTGGGCTGGAGGGTTTTGCAAAGTTCAGTCCCGATGGGACGAAAATCGCCTTTACCGGCAGTTACGACGGCGGCACAGATGTGTACGTCATGGATGCGCACGGAGGTGTCCCTGTCCGGCTGACCTACCACCCGGCGACCGATCTGGTGCTGGGCTGGTACCCGGATGGGAAACACATCCTCTTTCGCTCCAACCGCGAATATCCGTCCCGCGGGGGGGAGATCTACAAAATTTCCGTCAAAGGCGGGATGCCTGAAAAGCTGCCGGTGGATCGCGCCGGGCTGACCGCACTCTCGCCGGACGCCTCTCTGATCGCCTACAACCGGATTTCCCGGGAGTTCCGCACCTGGAAGCGTCACGAGGGCGGCACCGCCCAGGACATTTGGATGGGCAGCCTGGCCAAGGGGGACTTCCACCGGATCACCGATTGGAAGGGGACGGACAGTTTTCCCATGTGGCAGGGCAACGCCATCTATTTCATTTCTGATCGAAACGCGGGCACGCTCAACATCTTCAAGTACGACGTGAAGACGAAAACCACAACCGCCCTGACCCACTACACCGATTACGACGTGAAATATCCCTCCATCGGGCCAGGCGCCATCGTCTACCAGTATTCAGCAAGTCTTTACGTATTAGACCTGGCGACAGGGAAAAACCGCAAGGTGGACATCCGGATCCCTTCGGACCGTGTTCCCATGAAGGCCGAGTACATCGACCCTTCCAAGAACACCGGCGCCTTCGGACTGTCGCCGGACGGCAAGTATCTCCTGCTCGAATCTCGCGGTGAAGTCCTTTCCATCCCGGCGGACAAGGAAGACGGCCCGGCCGAAAACCTCACGCGGACCTCGGGTTCCCGCGAAAAGAGCTGTGCCTGGTCGCCGGACGGCAAGTACGTGGCCTTCATTTCCGACAAGACCGGCGAGGAGGAGGTGTACCTGGCCGAGCCCGGAAAGCCCGGGCCGTGGAAGCAGCTCACGAAGGGCGGTAAGGGCTACCGCATGCAGCTCGTCTGGTCGCCCGATTCGAAGCATCTGATGTATGCAGATAAGTTCATGCGTCTGAATCTTCTGGATGTGAGCACCGGCACTCTCACCCGGGTGGACCAGGGGCAAACGGACGACGGCTGGGATCGCTGGGGCATTCAGGACTATGTGTTTTCGCCCGACAGCCGCTGGATCGCCTACACGAAGATGATGGACAACACCAACGAAGTCATCTATCTCTATTCCGTCCAGTCCCGGAAATCCACGCCCGTGACGGATGACACGAGCGAATCCTGGAGCCCGTCTTTCGACCCGCAGGGACGCTATCTCTACTTCCTCTCCAACCGGAGTTACGACCCCGTCATGGGCTTCATCGATCAGAACGACGTCTTCCTGAAGCCCACCCTGCCCTACGTGGTCGTGCTGAAAGAGGGCGTTCCCTCGCCCTTCGATCCGCAGAGTGCTGAGAAAACCGCTAAAGCCGAAAAGGGCAAGGCGCCCGAAACCGCCGTCGATCTTGGCGATTTCAGCCGCCGGACCGTTCCCGCCGAAGGCGTCATGCCCGGCAGCTATTTCCGGCTCGAAGCCACCGAGGGCGGCTTCCTGTTTCTCTCCATGCCCGAAGCCGAGTTCCCTCAGCGCTACGCCGTGGTGACCGACAAGACACGGGTGCGCAACAATCTCTATTCGTACAACCTGAAGGCGAAGAAAGCTTCCGAAGTCATGCGGGGCATTCAGAATTACCACCTGTCCGCGGACGGCAAGCACCTGGTCTACCATTCCGGCCCCACCTTCGGCGTGGTCAAGACCGGCGCGAAGGCCAAGACCGGGCAGGGCGCGGTGGACCTTTCGGGCGCCCGCTTCCGCATCGAGCGCATGGCCGAGTTCAAGCAGATGTTCAACGAAGCCTGGCGAATCGAGCGTGACTGGTTCTACGATCCGGCCATGCAGGGCAACGACTGGCAGGCCATGCACGACAAGTACGGTCGCTATCTCGTCAACTGCGGCGACCGCAGCGATTTGAACTACCTTATCGGTGAGATGATTTCCGAACTGAACATCGGCCACACCTACGTGTGGGGCGGCGACTTTGCACAGCATCGCGCGCGGGTCTCCACCGGTCTTCTCGGCTGCGATTTCGATACACCGGGGGGCGCCGCCTACCACAGGATCGCCCACATCATTCCCGGCAAGGCATGGGATGAATCGCTTCGTTCGCCGCTGGCGGTACCAGGCTGCCCGATCAAGGAAGGGGATTATCTGATCGCCGTCAACGGCGAAAAGGTGCCGGCCTCCGACAATGTTTACAGGTACCTGGACGACCGGGCCGGCCGCCTCGTGACCCTCACCTACAACACCAAGCCGAGCGCCGAGGGTGCGAAGACCTGGCGGGTGGAAACACTGAGGAGCGAATGGCCCATCCGGTACCAGGAATGGGTGGACGGCCGCGCCGCCGAAGTTTCCCGGCTGTCCGGCGGCAAGGTGGGCTACATTCACCTTTCCGACATGATGCAGAACGGGCTCATCCAATTCGCCAAGGGCTTCTATCCGCAGCGGAACATGAAGGCCCTGCTCATCGACGTGCGCTACAACGGCGGTGGCTTTGTGGGCGACATGATCATCGACCGGCTGGAGCGGACCGTGTGGGCCTTCAC
>JARRNO010000226.1:0-3277 GCA_037384885.1 Acidobacteriota bacterium | reverse complement strand
ATCTTCCGCCTGGAAGGCAGCCGCGCTAAAGGCAAAGCGGTGGTTGATTTGACGAAGGCGCCCGGAAAGGATTGGGAGGTAAGAAGCGCCATCCTGATCGCGGGCGGCCGCCGCATCATTCTGAAAGGGTCTCCGCCGGCGCCGCTCCCCGGAATACCTCCACCTCCTTCAAACGGGGAGGAGCAATCCGCCAGGACGATGCTTCCGAGCACGTGGGCGAGGCTTTTCGTGCAAGCATGAAAAGGCGCAGGCCCCCTCGGGACCCGCGCCCATGCGAGTTCAAACGGCTCGCGGATCAAGCCTCCCGGATCCACCTCATGATTTCGGGAACGCTGGGGCGCTTCCCGGTCATCAGGATTCCCACCCGGTAGATCTTAGCGGAAATCCAACCCACGACAACCGTTCCGGCTATCATGATGCCGATGGCAGCCAGCACCTGCCACCCGGGGACCTGACTTATGCCCACTCTCAAAGGCATGAGCACGGGCGCGAAAAACGGCACAAGAGAAATCCCCGCAACCCAGCCGGCATTCGGCGTCGCCATGATGGGCATCAAGATGATCAACGGCACGATGATCATCACTGTGACGGGCATCTGGAGCTGCTGCGCCTCCTGGTCCGTGCTGCTCAGCGCTCCCACGGCCGCGTACAGACTCGAGTAGAAGAAAAATCCGAGAATGAAAAATGCCCCGACAATGGTGAGTTCATAAGGTCCCGGGAGTGCGTGCAAAAGTTTCGGACCGACAACTCCCTGGGACATGAGAGCCAGGACGCCGGCCACCCCGAGAAGCAGCCAGATGGCATACTGCAGCAGTCCGACTGAAGCGAGGCCGATGATCTTGCCCATCATGAGCTCAAAAGGGCGGAAGGACGAGAGGAGGACCTCGGCGATCTTTCCGTTTTTCTCCTCCATGACTCCGCGCATGACAGCGACGCCGTACAACAGGATCATCATGTAGAGGACCATGGCGTAGATGATCCCTTTGAAAAACTCACCCATGAAAGACACTTTCTGGGTTTTGCCTCCACGTTCGATTTTTTCGAGCTTGAGCGAGGCCTTGGCCTGGAGCTGGCTGGCAAGGGCGGGGTCAATCCCCAGAGTGTTGAGCTTGTGCAGCATCAGCGCACGGTTCAGCCGGTCGGACAACAGGCCCATGAGCTGGGGATTGGCCAGATTCTTACCGTAGTAGGTGGCGGCGAGCTCGTGTTTCGGATCGGTGGAGAGCAGGAGGATGCCGTCCAACTTCTTGGCCTCCACGTCCTTCTTGAGCGTCTCCAGGGTCGTCCCCTTGGCCGGCGTCACGAAGGTCACCGCGGCTTTCGGCACATTCGTTCCGCCCGGCAGATCGGCGTCCATGTCCATGGCATTGTCATTTTGAAGAGGCGCCTTGGAAGCAGTTTCTTTCTGCAGTATAGGCGCCGCCCAGCCGGCATGATCCACCAGGGCGACCTTCACGGCGCCGCCGCTGTGCCGCGTCGCAAGATACCCGGGAAGAACTGAGACCCCGATGATGAAGACCGGCGTCAAGAGCGTCATGATCAGGAACGACTTCTTATGCACCCGCTCGAGAAATTCCCGGCGGGTGACTTCGTAGACGTTACGCCACCGCATCGCCGCCTCCTTCCTTGCCCGTCACCACCCGGATAAAGATTTCATGCATGGACGCCTGGGCCTCTTCGAATCCGGTGACCTCAACCCCGCTCTCGACGAGCGCGGCAAGGAACCGGCTCGGAGGAGCTCCCTCTTTCAGCGTGAAGCGGACGCCTCCGTCTTCCCGGTTGCTTGCCGCCACAAGATTCCGCCATTCCCCCTGTTCGGGCAGGTCGCCGGTGAAAGATACGACGGCGTCCCGCGTCGCGTAATTCTTGCGGATTTCCTTCACGTGGCCCTTCAGGACCACTTCACCCTTGTTGATCAAGGCGATGCGGTCACAGAGCTGCTCCACCTGAGACATTTGGTGGGTGGAGAGAATGACAGTCGTTCCCTGCTCCATGGCTCGCCGGATAAACTGGATGAAGACCTCCGTGTTCACAGGATCCAGGCCCGAAAAAGGCTCGTCGAGCACCGCGATCTTGGGGCGGTGCTGCAGGGCGGTCAGCAGTTGAATCTTCTGCTGCATGCCCTTGGACAGGTTGTCGACCTTCTTGTCTTCCCATTCGGACAGGTTAAGTTCGCCAAGACCCACCTTGACCCGAGCATCGGCCTCCCGTGAGGACAACCCCTTGGACCGCCCGAAAAAGCGCAGCAGATCGCCCACTTTCATCTTGGGGTAGAGCCCCCGGTCCTCGGGAAGATAGCCGAAATGAGAATCCGGCGTCGCGGACCGGGCCTCCCCGAAAACTGAAACAAGGCCCTGGTCGGGCACCAGGATATTGAGCGTCATTCGAATGAGTGTGGTCTTGCCTGCCCCGTTGGGACCGAGCAGGCCAAAAATGCCACCCTCGGGGATGGACAGATCCAGGGGCTTGACGGCCTGCACGTCCCCAAAGCGCTTGGCCACTCCGGAATACTGCAATGCATCCATATCAGACTCCCGCCTTTGAAAGGCCAATTATGGTGGAAGAAGTTTTCTCAAGCAATAGTATGTTGAGCATCAAAACGTGATACGGGCAATCCCCCACGCAGGTTTCACTTCAGGCGGCCGCCCGCTGGACAGAATCGGACGGAATCCGCTAGCATTCCAGTGTGAAGAAACCTTGCTGCGGGAATCGCCCATGAACCTCTCAACCCATGGCCGGGCTAACCGGCGGGACATGCGTGGGTCCCGGATGGGGTCGGCTTTCCGGCACATACTTTTTTTGCTGCTCGCCCTGTCCTGTCCCCTGGCCAGCCTGCGGGCACATCCCGGAAATGCGCCGAGGCTTTACAAAGAGGCAGCTTACCGCGAGGCGCTGGCACTTCTCCACGAGGGAAAGGTCGACAAGGCGCTCGATCAATTTTGCCGGATGTACGCCGCCTCCGGGCGAAAAGAGCTCTGGACACTCAGCGTGAACGTGCTTTGCAGCGTTCATTCGGTGCCGGCTTTTGTGAGAAAGATGACGGAAAGCGGACTTTCACCGGTGGTTCTGATCCCCCGCGTGCTGGGACCCCGGCGCTGTGTTCGAATCGGCTATGGACTCGCCCGGACGCGCGGCGAGGCCGCTGCACTGTTTGAAACACTCCCAGGTTCTATGCGGGAAACTGGGCCGTTCCCGGTTCGCATTCCCGTCCCCTGCCCCGGCTTCAATCCCCCGCCGGCGCATGCCGTGGCTCAGAGCCCGCAAAAAGCTGGCCCGG
>JARRNO010000225.1:0-5445 GCA_037384885.1 Acidobacteriota bacterium | reverse complement strand
CGCAGCAGTCCGACCGTGAAGCGCTTCAGCAGCAGATCAACGCCAAGCAGCAGGATATCGCGAACGCCCAGGACCAGATGACCGGATTGAATTCGCAAATTCAAAACGTCCAGGAAGAACTCAGCACGATTCCTGTCGTGGTTCCCTCGGGTGGCGCCCAGGGAAGCTCGGGCGGCTCTTCCCCTCCGCACAACGGTCCAGGTTACTGACACCGTCCGCTATACCGGACAATTCCAGAAAACCGGACAGCCGGGAGTTTGAGCTCCCGGCTGTTTTTCTTGATGCCCTGAAGCTCTATAGGCTGCACGGTTCTGGCATGTCTCTTGCTTTAATTGGAGCAGGAGGTTGCCATGAAGACGCTCAGAAAGATCTTTGCAGTCGTATTTACGGCGGGCCTTTTGCTCGCTTCCGGCGCTGTATGGGCGCAGCAGGACAACAACGGCCTCCAATACACAACCCCCTATTATGGAAGCGAAACGGGAGAGCCCGGCCAATACTCCACCTACGCCGTGGTCCGCCAGATGCAGGGTACGGCATACATGCAAAGCGACCGTGACCCTCAGAGCAGTGAATTGACCATCAATACCCCGGTGCTGGACGGAGATGATATCTGGACGGGTAGTTCGGGCCGCCTGGATGTTTTTCTCACGGACGGCAACCATATCTGGCTCGGCGGGAACTCGCGCGTGGAGCTTGATCAGCTCCCGGATCCCAGGGGCGAGGGTCAGCGAACGCTCAGGGCTCATCTCTGGAACGGGACCATGCTTCTCGACGTGCGCCAATATAATCAACAAAGCCTGCCCTACGTCATCGTCACGCCATCCGCATCCATCAGCCCCTCTGGAAATGGGCGGTATCTGATCGAAGTGCAGAGCGTGGACCGGACCCGGGTAGTTTCACTCGACGGATCCTGTGTGGTGACGTCTTCCAATCAGCCCACCCACCTCTACCGAAACGAAATGACCTACGCCGAGTACGGCTATCCCCCGACCTCGCCTCGTCCGGCCGGAGATGTTGTCAATATGGCCCTGGTGAGCTGGAGCCGCCAAACTGAGGCGCCGCCGGACACAAACGGCGCTTCTCACCGATACTTGCCTTCTTCCCTGTCCGTGTACGCTTCCGAATTTGACCGGTGTGGATCCTGGAGCTACGTCGGAACCTACGGCTATGTCTGGCAGCCCTATCCGTCCTATTTGAGCGCCGAATGGGCTCCCTACATGAACGGCCGGTGGTGCTACACCCCCTGGGGCGTCACTTGGGTGCCTTACGACGTCTGGGGCTGGGCTCCTTTCCATTACGGTCGCTGGGTTTTCACGGCCGGATTTGGTTGGGGTTGGGTGCCTGGAATCACCTTCGCGCCGGCCTGGGTCGCCTGGTACTGGGGCAACGGCTGGCTCGGCTGGTGCCCGCTAGGGTATTACGGCCAGCCCGTGTGGGGCCCCTCGGGATGGTACAGTACAAACATTACGAACATCTACGTCCACAATGTGCATCACGTGGTGCGGGTGCACAGGACGAGACCGAATGGGAACCCGATCCTTCCGCCCGGACTGCGCCGTGGGCACAGGGGGCCGATCACCCGCCCCGGCGGCCATGTGCGGCGTCCTCTCATGGCCGGCGGAATCCACCTCTCGCCCGCCATGCTTCACGCCTACAGGGGAGGCCGGATCAACCTCGGCCAGATTAGAAGGGACATGACGCAGGCGCCCGCCTTGCGCAGAAATGGTAACGTGGGGATCGAGCGGCCTGCCCTCCGTCATCCGCTGAACAATCAAGATTCAGGGATCCTTCGCGGCGGAGAACGCATTTCCCCCTCGAGGCGGGTCCCCGCAGACAGGAACCCCGCCCTGAACCCCAGAACAAACCCGGGAAGACGAGTCGCCCCGAATCGCGGCAGCCCTTCCGGCCCCGCTGTCAACAACGGCAACCGGCTGCCAAGGCGCCCGGAACCGCCCGGGCGGATCCAGCCGCAGCGTCCTCCGAATGACGGAGGCAGCCGCTGGCAGCCCCCATCGCCCCCCACCCGGGTCAACCCCGCTCCGTCGAGGGCCCCGGACAGGAGATACCGCCCGGAACCCCGCCCGCAGCCCGGCCCGGCGCCGCCTCCCAGGACGCCACCTCCATCCCGCTCCGGCGGGGGCCACGGCAGGGGAAGGATTCGGTAATCGCCACTGCTTCTTCCCTGTACTCGGGGCGGCCCAAAGGCCGCCCCATTCTTTTTGTCTGGATTTAAGAACGGTCGTGGGAGGCGGTTAAGCCCGGTTCAACATTCAGGAAGCTGCGCCGGCATACTGCACCGCTCTTTTCTCGCGGATGAGAGTCACCTTCACCCGGCCCGGATAGTCCATTTCCTCTTCGATCTTATGGCTGATATCCGAAGCCAGGAAGGGAAGGCGCGCTTCCTCCACTGCATCCGTGCTGACAATGACCCGGATCTCCCGGCCGGCTTGAATTGCGAAGCAGTGATCCACGCCCTCGAACGAACCGGCGATCCCCTCCAGCGTTTCGATCCGGCGCGCGTAATCGGTCAAGGACGCGCGGCGGGCGCCGGGCCTTGAACCTGAAACAGCGTCGCAGACGGCCACGAGAATAGAAATGGGGTGAATCACTTCCACGTCTTCATGGTGGCTTTCGATAGCATTGACTACGACCTCGTGCTCGTTGTACTTCCGGCCGGCTTCGCCCCCCAGTTCGGGGTGCGTGCCTTCCCGCTCCACGTCGATCGCCTTGCCGATGTCGTGGAGCAGCCCCGAACGCTTGGCCAACTGGACGTCCAGCCCCAGTTCGGCGGCCATGGACCCACAAAGCTCGGCCACTTCGATGGAGTGCCGGAGGACATTCTGGCCATAGCTGGTCCGGTACTTGAGCTTTCCGACAAGCTTCACGATTTCCGGATGCGCCATTTCCAGCTTCAGGTAGCGGAAGGCTTCTTCGCCGGCTTTGATAATTTCCCGGTTGATCTTTTTGCGCACCCGCGTAACGGTGTCCTGGATCCGCCTCGGGTGAATCTTCCCGGATTGTACGAGGCGGGAAAGTGTCTGGCGGGCGACCTCCCTGGCCACAGGGTTGAACCCCGAAATATTGACCATGGTCGGGTCTTCGTTGTTGATCAGAAGCTGGACGCCGGTCTGCTCTTCGAAGACTTTGATGTTGCGCCCTTCCTGGCCGATAAGGCGTCCCTTGATTCCTTCGTCCGGCAGCTTGAAGTGCGTACTCGTTCTTTCGGCGACCTGATCGACGGCCACGCGCTCAATGGCCAAAGTGACGATCTTTTGCGCCTCCAGTTCGGCGGCCCGTTTTGCGTCGTCCTTGATCTGACGGATTAGGGACGCCGCCTCGTGCTCCGCCTCTTTTTTCAAGTTGGCGACGATCTGGCGCTTGGCGTCTTCCACGGTCAGGCCAGACACCTTCTCGAGCTTTTCCACATATTCGGACACGAGCGCATTGATTTCGGCCTTTCTGGCTTCAACCGCTTTTTCACGGTCCTGGACGGACTGCACGCCGCGTTTGATTTCCTCTTCGCGTTCCTGGAGCTGCCCTTCGAACCGGCGGAGCTTGGCGTCCCTTCGGTTCATGGCTCTTTCGATGTTCTTCACCGAGTCCAGGCGTTTCTGGTATTCCGCCTCCAGGGTGGCGCGCTCCGCAAGCCATTGTTCTTTGGCCTTGGCGATTTCGAGCTTCCGGATTTTCTCAGACTGCTCCCGGGCGTTTTGCAGTAGGTGATCGGCTTCGCGGCGAGCCCGGGAGAGGGCGTTGCGCCCGAAACGGTTGGCGACGATCCAACCAATGAGGATTCCCACCGGAAGCCCCAGTATCACGATCAGATTGAACAGAATATGTTGAGTCGTCATGGCTCTTCTCTTTCATCTAGAGGGAATGTGTACACCTCTCCCGGACGTCCCCAGATTTCTTCAAGGCGCCGGGAAACAGCCTTCAGTTTCTCGGACGGAACGGATACCAGACCCCGGTCGGCCGTTCCACGGCTCAAGGAGTAGATCTGAACGGCGCTAGGGCCGATCCGGCGGACAGCCTGGCACCAGTCATCCACATCTTCATCCGACAGGTTGCTGACAGATCCATCGACGAAAATAGACTGGAGAACCATGCCGGCTCCCATGGCTTCCAATCCTTTGAGGATCTCATAGAAACGGACCCCGCGCGCAGGTCGGTTCACTCTCAGGAAGACCTCTTCAGACCCTGCGTCGAGCTTCATCATGGGCTCATCGAGCCGGAGAAGCGCGGAGCGGATTCCGGGATTGAACGCGGTGGTTGAATTCGACAGCGCCGCCGTCCGGCAGGACGGCGCGTAAATATCGCGCAGCGAGACAACGTCGTCGACCAGCGACGCGAACTCGGGATGAAGGGTCGGCTCACCATTTCCGGAGAACGTGATTCGGTCGGGCGGCGCCCCTTCCCCCGCCAGAGTCTTGAGGGATGATTCCAGACTGGAAAGCACCTCGTCCCTGCTGGGCAGAAAAGCGCTGAAATGCCGGGGATGGCAAGACAAAATTCCCGTCCAGGAAAACTGGCAGTATCCGCAGTCCAGCGAACAGACCTTGATTTCGTTGGGAAGGAGGTTGATGCCAAGCGACCTCCCAAGCCTCCGAGATACGACGGGTCCGTAAACGGTTCCCTGGTGCAGTTGAATCGTCCCAAGTGCGTTCATCACTCTGGGTTCCCGGTCATGGCGGCATGGGCCCGGCCCACTCGTTCCCGCGCCGCCGCCTGTCTTCAGTCAGCCCTGACAAAGGGATTGTTTTTCTTTTCAAACCCGATCCGCGTCGCCGGACCGTGCCCGGGAAGAACATCCGTCGAATCCGGAAGCCCGTAAAGTTGATGGCGTATCGAGTCCACCAGGCTTTCGAAGGATCCGCCGGGGAGGTCTGTTCTGCCGATGGACTGGGCAAACAACGTGTCACCCGAGAGGACGAAGCCTTCGGATGCCAGACAGATGCCTCCAGGCGTATGCCCCGGTGTATGGAGAACCTTCATTTCACCGCTTCCGACGGCGACCGTTTGCCCGTCCCCGAGAAAACCGTCCGGTTTCGGGCTTTCGGAAACGGAAAAGCCGAACATGGCGGCGTGTTCCTGCAGGCTCTCCAATAGGAAAAGGTCGGCCTCGTGGATATAAAGCGGGCAGTCAAACTCCCGGGTGAACAAGGCATTGTGAAAGATATGGTCGAAATGCCCGTGGGTGTTGAGAACGGAGCGCAGGTTGTAGCCGGCTTTCCGAATCTCCTCCACCAGGAATTCACTTTCCATTCCGGGATCGACCAAGACGGCCTCTCCCCTTTCCTGGTCCGCAACCAAATATGTATTGTTGTCCAGCGGCCCCACGGGGTATGTCTTGACGAGCAGGGAACTGGGCATTGTCAGTTCTGACCTCCTAGTGAGAAAACCATCCCTGAGGGGCGCATATTTCAAAAGATGCATATCCCCGCATTG
>JARRNO010000224.1:0-3350 GCA_037384885.1 Acidobacteriota bacterium | reverse complement strand
ACCCAATCCGGTCATCCAGGAGTTGGGGCGTGCCGACTACGGCTTCGCCTTGGACCAGCACCACCTCCGGACTGACCATGATCACGACGGTTTCTCTTGGCTTGGTCTCGACGACGGAATCGGGCAGCTTGATCTGCTTGGGCGTTTGCAGAATATCGCCGCCGGTCGAATGAAAGAGCAGAAAGAAGACCAGGATGGTAAATACATCCATCAGCGGCGTCAGGTTCAGCCCCGCAATCGTCCTCCTGCTACGCCCCATTCGTTTCATGCGTCTGGTGTCCCTCATGGCGCATCCCCTATCGATATGTTTGGAAAGAGGACCATCTTCTTGACCTCTGTGCTTCCTTCCTCCCGCACTTCGGCGCCACGTACCACATCCATGACCTGGATCAGGTAGTCGTACTCGATATCGGGCTCCATCAAGACCGTCGCGTCATCCTTCTGCGGGTAACGCGCCTTCAGGCGCGCGAGCATTTCGTGCAGCATCTGCATGTCGTAGTGACCGTCCTTTTTCGGAACTGCGGCCTCCACGGACGAGCCGTTGGCGATTTCGAACCCTGCTTTCCTGACAATCACCTCGATGGCGAAATTCGGCGCCTTCGAGGCCTTTCCACCCGCGCTGGTCGGAACGTTCAGCTCCAGGATCGTCACGCGCGAAAAGACGGCGCTGATGAGCAGAAAGGGGACGAGCACCACCATCAGGTTCATGAAGGCCGCGACATCCAGACCTGCTGGTTCTTCCCTGCCTCTTTTATGACGGGATCGTCTAATCATGGTCCGCTCCTATCCGAACTGGAGCTTGGGGAAATTGGAAATCGTATTCAGCGTCTTGACCGATGCCATCTCCAGGCTGTCCACGATGTGGCCCGTGGTCGACGTCAGCTTGGCATGGAAAAGAAGAAGCGGAATCGCCGCCATCAGTCCGAAGGCGGTGGTGTTCATGGCCACGGAGATGCTGGCCGAGAGCAGGTCGGCCTTCTCGGCCGGATTCGCATTGGCAACCGCGGTAAAGGCTTCGATCAGCCCCATGATGGTGCCGAGGAGCCCAAGCAGGGTGGCGATATTGGAGAGCAGAGCCACGTAAGGCGTGCGCCTCTCCAGCTGGGGGATGATCTCCATCATGCTCTCTTCCATGGCGATTTCGATGTCGTCACGCCGCCTAACCGCGCCCTGGCGAGCCAGTCCCATTCCCAGCATTCGCGCCATGCTCGAGTCGTTCTCGGTGACGATCTGTCGGGCCTTATCGAATTCTCCCTTGCCCAGCACCGGCTGAAGCGAGCCCCACAATTTCTCGTTCGCACTTCGGACACGGTTCAGGTGGGTCCAACGCTCAAACGCAATGGCCATGCCGACCGCAAACACGAGCAGAATGGGGTACATGAAAACCCCACCCTTCTGGAAAAACGCCACTATGGAGTAAAATCCCATTGCCTTCCTCCTCTCTCTCGGCAGGACAGCGACGTCATTTCTTCCTGCTGACCTGATAGAATTCGAGCCGCCGGTTGAAAACGTCCCGGTCCACCGGCACAGCGCCTTCGTTCAACATCGGGTCCAGGCTCGTCTCCGCGCCGATTTCGGAACTTTTCCAGGGAACGATGTAAAGGGATTTCGGGGCTTCATCGTTGCCGACGATGGACATACCGGAAAGCTCCTTGGCTCCCGATGGCTTGTCGCCATTCACATCCCCGGCTGTCGCCCGGACCGTCGAGAGCAGGAGCAGGCAAACACACAGGACCAATGCGCGACGCATCGCCGTCCCTCCTTACTTGCGCCCAAGCCGGGCGCGCACACCGTTGATCCACAATGGAATCTGCGCGTCTTCCGGCCTGGCCTTGCTGTAGATCTCATACTGCTCAAGGGCGCAAGCCGGATCGTTCAGATACAGATCACAGAGAATCCCGAGGTTTCTGTGCAACGGAGAATACTCCGGGAATCGTGCGATCGCCTTCTCATAGATCGCCCGCGCCTCGGTAAACCGACCTGTTTTGCGAAACAACAAACCGTATTAATTACTTGCCACAGGGTGCTCGGGAAACAGCGTCAGCGCGGTTTTCAAATGGTCCTCGGCCAGCTTCGGCTTGCCGATTTGCTCATAGGCAATCGCGATGTCGATATATGGCGCCGTGACGCCCGGCGACCGCCCGATGACCTTTTCCAGAAGACCGATGGCTTGGGCATAGTCCTGGTCCTTCAGCAAAGCAACGGCGCGATCGAAATCCCTGCGCGAGGTCTCATCCATTGTGGGGACTTCCGTGATGATGAAGCCTTCCCGGCCATCCTGGAGTCGCGCCACTTCGGGCCCCTTGTTGGCGGCGGGTTCCTGAGCAACCGGAGCCTTGACTTTGCCTCCGGTCGCGCACCAGGCGATGACCTAAAGCGCCAACACAAGAACGTCAAATCCTGATCGCGTTCGTGTTCGTAGCACCGCTTACCTCCTCGTTGCTCCGCCCGTTTCTACCGGGGGCTGGCCTGCGCTGTCGACGATGGCGGGCACCGTATTGTCGGACTGCGCCGCAGCGCCGGATGGTTCCGCCTGGGCGCGCACCGCGGTACCCGACTCCGTCACCAATCCGGGTTCTTCGGCCTGGGCCGCGGGCGCCGTGTTGTCAGACTGCATCACAGCGCCAGGTCGTTCGGCTTGGGCAGGCACCGCGGTTTCCGACTCCGTCACCGATCCGGGTTCTTCGGCCTGGGCAGGCGCCGTGTTGTCGGACTGCGCCGCAGCGCCGGATGGTTCCGCCTGGGCGGGCACCGCAGTGTCCGCCTTCGCCACCGATCCGGGTTCTTCACCCTGGGCAGGCGCTGTGTTGTCGGACGCTTCGGTTTTCGCCACGTGGGAGCCCGCCGGCGCCGGTCTGTCGATTGCGAAAACGTACGTGTCCGGCGAACTGAGGATGGCGCTGGCCTCTTCCGGCCTGGCATAGCGAGCGGGGACGGATTCCGCCAGTTTCTGAAGGCTCTTCTTGATCCACGCATTGTATACGCCGCGGGAGATCAGCTTGAGATTGCTCTCATGGACCTGGATGGCCTTCTCTTCGAACGGATAGGCCTGCTCTTCGATAGCCAGTTCATACTGTTCCCGTTCCGCGGGATTTAATCCTTCGGGACGCTCCGACGCCATCAGGGCCTTGCTGAAATTGGCGTAGATCTCGGCCAGATAGAATGTCGCCGCGGCAGTGATCTCCCCGATTTCGTAATCCACGAGTTGGCTGAATTTCTGTGTGGCAGTCTTCATCAGCTCACGCTTCTTCTTCAGATTGACATCCAAGGGTTGCACCAGATTGACGGCCACGAACGCGTCGAATGCATCCTCGGCCAACACCAGCGCGGCCGATCCGGCAAGGTAGCGG
>JARRNO010000223.1:0-3411 GCA_037384885.1 Acidobacteriota bacterium | reverse complement strand
GAAAGCGAGGGCCAGTTCCCCGTCGCGGCCGCGGGGACGAAGCGTGGTGTCGATCCGAAGGCAGGCGCCGTAAGGAGTCGGGCGAGAGAGAAGCGCCAACGAATCGCGGATCCACTGGCGAAAAAAGGAGGCGTTGGTTTGCCCTTTGTCGGTGGCGCCGTCTTCCTCATAGAAAAAAATGAGGTCCACGTCGGACGCGTAGTTCAGTTCCTGGCCGCCAAGTTTTCCGAGAGCGAAAACGGCGAGTTCGCAGGGGACAAACCTTCCGGTGCGGCTTCTCTTCTGTGGGAGACCCAGCGTTTCGCGCACCTCCTGGTAGGTGATGTTCATGGCGCGCTGTATCAAAACGTCCGCGAGGGTGGAAAGTTCCCGGGTCACCTGTCCGAAGGGAAGGAGGCCCAGGACATCCTGCAGCAGAATGCGAGCGGTCTGGTAAACCCTGAAAGCCGCCAGGGCGGAGGCCGTGTCCAGGTTTCTGAGGCTCAGGAGAAAACGCGCCAACGCTTCATCCATGGTGTCCCTGTCCATGGGCGGGGGTCGGTGAAGCTGGCTCGCGACGGTCCGGAACTGGTTCGGATGGCGGAAAAGGGCGAGAAACAGTGGTTCGCTCGTTGCGGCGAGATAGGATAGGTAAAGAAAGCGGCGTTCGTCAGGAGGCAGGCCCGGTCCCTCCTGCCAGCGCTTCAGAAGCGGAAGAACCTTCGCCTGGTCGGGCAACCGGCCCCTGTGCGCGGAAAGAATATCTCGCTGCCGGGGGCTCAACCAATTCGATTTCCTGATCGCGTCCTCAAATCCTTCCATCCGTCCCAGTGTAGCAGGAAGCGGGGCCCACCGTGACTTCCACAGGCCCTGGAACGCAGTTCTGACTGGCGGAGTTGGCCCGCGCCGGGCGGCTCTTGACACCTGTCGCGCGCCTGCCTATTCTGTCAGCTGGAGGTGTTCCATGGAGTCGATTATCCTGGTGCTCACGACCGTCGGATCGGAAGAACAGGGAATCCAGATCGCCGAGGCGCTCGTGGAAAAGGGGCTGGCGGCCTGCGTGAACATCGACAAGCACGTCCGTTCCATCTATCGCTGGAAGGGCGAAATTTGGGATGACGACGAGTTCATGCTCATCATCAAGACGAGGGAGTCTCTTTTCGAATCCGTGAGGGATGTCGTCTGCTCCATTCACAGCTACGAACTCCCGGAAATCCTCTGTGTGCCGGTCACCCACTGGAACCAGGAAGTCCACGCGTGGATCATGGATACGACCGTTCAGCAGCACGACACCAGAGAATCCAAGGACGAGTAAATCCCGTTTTACCAAGCAAAAGACCGGCCGTTTCCGGCCGGTCTTTTTTCGCATCAAAAAACAGCGCTACAAGCGTTCCAGGGCCATGGCGACACCGTTTCCGCCTCCCAGGCAAAGGGAGATGATACCCCGCTTTGCCTCTCGCGTCTTCATGGCGTAGAGCAGCGTCAGGAGGCACCGCGTGCCCGAGGCGCCGATGGGGTGGCCGATGGCGACTGCCCCGCCGTGTACGTTGACTTTTTCGGCGGGCAGCTTCATGACGTCGAGCAGCGCGCAGGACTGGGCGGCAAAAGCCTCGTTGAGCTCGAAAAGATCAACGTCCTTTAGATCCCAGCCCGCCTTCTCCGCCGCGGCCTTTACCGCGGGTTCGGGCGTCATCATGACCCATTTGGGTTCCAGGCCGGAGGTTGAGTAAGAAACGATACGCGCCAGCGGCGTCACGCCCTTTTTCTCGGCGTTATCCAGGGTGGTGACCAGCACGGCGCCGGCCCCATCGCTGATTTGGCTGGCGTTGCCCGCTGTGACCACGCCGTCCTTGGCGAATGCGGGCCGGAGGCGGCCCATTCCCTCGACGGAAGCCTCTTCGCGGATACCTTCATCGGATCGGAACGGGGTCGGGTCCCCTTTGCGCTGGGGAATCAACACATCGAAGGTTTCTCCGTCGAAAAGGCCTTCCTTCCAGGCCGCGGCGGCGCGGCGGTGGCTTTCCACGGCGTAGGCGTCCATGGTCTCTCTCGCCACGTCGTATTCCCGGGAAACCAGCTCGGCGGTCATCCCCATATGCTGTTGATCGTAGGCGTCGGTCAGTCCGTCATGGACCATCGAGTCTTGGATGGGCGCATCTCCCAGCCTCAGCCCCATACGGGCTTTCCGAATGATGTAAGGTGCGTTGGTCATGGATTCCATTCCGCCCGCAAGAACGGTCCGGGCATCCCCGGCTTTGATGGCCTGGGCCGCGAGCATAACGGACTTCAATCCCGAGCCGCAAACCTTATTGACTGTAAACGCGGCGATGCTGTTGGGCATGCCCGCCCCAAGCGCGGCCTGGCGGGCGGGGTTTTGTCCCACTCCGGCCTGCAGCACGTTCCCCATAATGACTTCGTCGACTTCAGCCGCGTCGGTTTTGGCGCGCGCGAGCGTCTCCTTGACCGCAAGGCTGCCCATCTGGGGGGCCGAGAATGAAGAAAGGCTTCCCATAAACTTGCCGACACCCGTCCGGGCGCCCGCTAGAATGACCAGATCAGACATGGATTCCTCCTCAACATGAAATTAGACCGGCCCGCACCCTCCGCTTCGGCTCATATCCGGTGGCCACAGCAAGGTCACGATGAAAGACATACTAAATGTAGGTGCGCAACCAAGCATACTACTATTAGTTGTATTTACGTCCGCTCTCTTTTGCACGCCGGCTCAGAGAGCAAACCATACGTTTCAATATAACGATTCCTGCGCGAAATGGCTATCCATTCGCCGGGACTTGTCCGGCCTCACCCGGCCCCGCTGTGCCGGTCTCGGCGGCAAACAACAGGGCGCGCGCCGCCGCCAGCACCCTGTCCACAGCTTGGTCCAGGGACGCATTCAAGTTGAAGCCTGCTGCAAGAGGATGGCCGCCGCCATTGAATTGTCTTGCAAGATCGCATACTTTGATCCGGCCTTTGCTCCGCGCAGACACCTTGATCCTTCCCGGCGCCATTTCAACGAAAAGCAATGCGATCTCAACCCCTTCCACGGACAGAGGGATGTTGACCAGCGGCGGGATCTCCATGGGATCGAGACGGTTTTGCGCCATCAGCGCCAGGTCAATCCAGGTGTAAGCGATGGCAGGGGTCTCATCGAGCTTCAGGCGCCGGACTGCCTCGCCCTCCAGCTTGACTTCGCCCAGGGTTCTCCGCCAGTTGAGGTTCAGATGAATCTGGTAGGGATTGGCCCCATGCTCCACGAGGTCGGCGGCCGTTCTAAAGGTGCGCCCCACGCAACGTTCGTAGGAAAAATTGCCGGAGTCAACGCAAATGGCGGCGTATATGGGGGTGGATACTTCCTCGGTCAGATCCAGGGACATGTGGCGAATCAGCTCGTACACCAGCTCGCCCGTGGAGTTGTAAGCGGGGCATTTCAAG
>JARRNO010000222.1:0-5881 GCA_037384885.1 Acidobacteriota bacterium | reverse complement strand
CGGCGCGCCCCGTGGCGGGTTCGAGTCCCACCGGGACTCGAAGGGCGGGGCAGTGTCCGTAGGTTTCAACATTTGCCGCCAACTGCTTGGCGGCGGATGGTAGAAACCGAGGAAGGGGACCCGCCCCGGGATGCGTTGTGCACCTTGAAACGCAGGGGCCTCTGGCCCCGAGGCTTCTAGGTCAACAAGCATCGAGTCCCCCCTTCGGCACCATCTTTTCTCATTCCCCGCCGACAATTCGAATCGCGGCGTTCGCTGCGCAGCAGTGGGCATCCGTCGGCGAGGAACCCGTAACTGGGTGACTACGTGACTGGGTGACTAAGCCCAGGCAGGCCTTCGCCGGTAGCAATTTGAATGGCCTGCCTTCGCGGGTATCGTCCTTTGCAAGCAAAGGACGATACATGGCAAGAGGGCGGGCCGCTGCGGGAATGGCCGCAAAGGATGCGGCCGCTGCACGGTGCGAAGCGCCGTCTAGCAGAGGAAGGCCCAACTATTCTTAAGCGGCCGTCGGCCCTTCGCTGTCCGCCGTCGCGCCGAGTTGCGAGGCGCAAACGATGGCCGCTGGAGCGGCCAGTGAATCGTGAAACGTGAAACGTGAGTCGTAGTGGCGGCATGCCTTGGCGGGCAAAGATTTAAATAGCGTGCCGATGCGGGAACGGCCTTTGGCAAGCAACGGCCGCAACATTGCAGGAGGGCGGGCCGCTGGGGGAAATCGCGGCTGGAAGCCGCCTCCACAGGTAGGTAAGGCGGGAGCCCCAGCGCCGCTGCTGTCCAATCTTTAAGCTTAGTCACTCAGCCACTTCGTCACCTAATCACATCGTCACCCGGCTGCTTTTGCAACGGACTGCCATCAAGTCTCCGCGTCTCCGCGGTTAAGAAGTCGTCTCAAGTTTTGCGGAGGCGTTTCAGGATTTCGCTGGAAGCGTGGTCCTTGGGGTCGCCGACGATGGCGACCCGGCCGCCGCAGGCTCGGACGGCCTCTCTTTCGGGCACGGTGTCGATGGTGTAGTCGGTGCCTTTGCAGTGAACGTCCGGCCCGACGGCCTGGATGACCGGCACCACGGTGTCTTCGTCGAAAATCACCACGTAATCGACGCAACGGAGGGCCGCGATGATTTCAGCGCGGTCGCGTTCGGGCTGGATGGGCCTGCCCTGTCCCTTAAGCGCCGTCACCGACCGGTCGGAATTGACGGCCGTCAGGAGGATATCCGCCTGTTGCTTTGCGCCTTCCAGGTAACGGATGTGACCCACGTGAAGCACGTCGAAGCAGCCGTTGGCGAGGGCCAGAGTTTTTCCGCCGCGGGCCTTGGGAGAGAGCCGGTCCCGGACTTCTTCCAGCGACAGAATCTTTGCGGCGGGATCGAGGGGCCGGCTCAAGAGATCCTCCCTTCGCCCCAAGCGCGCAACCGCTGGATGATTTCTTCCCGGCTTGTGGTTGCAGGCCCATGCTTTTCCACGACGATCCCGGCCGCCACGTCGGCGATCTGCGCCGCTTCCGGAAACCCGGCGCCGGCTGCCAGCGCCAGCATGTAGGCGCTGATGACCGTGTCTCCGGCGCCCGTAACATCCACGACCTGGTCCGAACCGACGATGGGTAGATGAAGGGGCGACCGTCCCTTTTCAAAGAGGCTCATCCCTTTGCTGCCCCGCGTGACGAGAAGGGCTTCCAGGCTTAGACGGCTTCTCAGGGACTCTCCGAGCGCCACGAGGCGCGAAACCTCGTCGTTGAGGTGATCTCCGCAGGCGGCTTCGAATTCTTCTTCGTTGGGAGTTGCGGTGGTGAGTCCGGAAAAGCCGTCCAACCCGAAACGTGAATCCACGGCGGAAAGCGGGTGCCCGGCCGCCAATTCCCCGGCGCGGGCCGCCTGGACAAGTCCGTAGCCGTAATCGGAGATGATGACGGCGTCCACGGATTTCAGAGTCTTTTCCGCCGTCCGCCGGACCCGGTCCACCACAGCCGGGGGGATCTCGTTTTCTTCGCCCGCGTCGACGCGCACGAGCTGCTGCTTTGGGCCGTGAAGACTTCCCGCCAGGACACGGGTTTTCGTCGGGGTCAGCCATTGCCCGTCGCGGACGATGCCGTCGCAGGCGATTCCCCGCTCCTGAAAGCAGGCCAACAGGGCGTCGCCTTCGGTGTCCCGGCCCACGAGGCCCACCGGCACAGGCACGCCTCCGAGCGCGGAGAGGTTCAGGACGGTGTTGGCGGCGCATCCTGGAAGCAGGCGTGTTTCCTTCAGCTGGAGAATGGGGACGGGCGCTTCGCGCGAGACGCGGCGGACGACGCCGTACCAGAAGCGGTCCAGGACGAAGTCGCCCACGACGGCCACTCGCTTGCCCGCGAAACGACCCACCAGTTCCGCCAGGTCCGCCCATCTTTCTTTCATGACAGGCCCTCCTGTTCCAGGATATAGCGGGCGGCTTCGGCGAGGTCGGCCTTGACCACCAGCGGCCCCTTCAGTTTGACACCGTCGTGATAGCGGAGTTCTCCCGCCCCGTATCCCGTCTTGACGAGAATTCCTTTCGCCCCGGCGGCTTGTGCGAACCCCACGTCGGAAATCTTGTCGCCGACCACGTAGGAGCGGGAAAGGTCCAAGTCGAAATCCGCCGCCCCGGCCAGGAGCATGCCCGGTTTCGGCTTCCTGCAATTGCAGTCCTGACGGTAAGGCGGCTCGCCCACCGCCGGATGGTGCGGGCAGTAGTACATGTGATCCAGGCGGGCGCCCAGGATTCCCAGCATTTCGGCCAACCGGTCGAGCGTGGCCTTGAGGACGTCCTCCGTGAAATAGCCGCGGGCGACCCCTGCCTGGTTCGTGGCAAGGAGAACGGGGACGCCCGCCCTGTTGAAGGCCCGGATCGCCTCGGCGGCTCCGGGAAGCAGACGCAGCCGGGCCGGGTCATTGACATAGCCTATCTCTTCCGTGACCGTGCCGTCGCGGTCCAGAAAGACTCCCCAATGGTATCCCGGCTGCGATGATTTGTGTGTCATCCGGCCCCCGATTTCGCTGTCAATCCACCGCGTCGTCCGGTTGTGACCGCCACCGGCGGTGCATCCAGAACCACGCATGGGGAATTTCACGCACGGCGGCTTCGAGCCGCCTGGTCGCTTCGGCGGTGACTTTGACCGAATCTTCTTGCGGACCGCCGTCCTGGGGAACGGTCACGGGCGGTCCGTAGACCACGCGGTAGCCGTTCTTTCCCTCTGGATAGGCGAACACAATGCCCAGACCCTGTTTGAGGCCTTTGACGATTTCTCTCACAGCCTGCCGCTTGTGTACGACACGGTTTCCCGTACATTCTCTGCGTTTCGCGGTGAAGCTTTCCAGGTAGGGGTTGTCCATGGGGCGGGTGATCATCCACAACGGATGACCCAGTGCGCCCTGAAGGTGGGCGATCCACTCCCAGTTGCCGAAGTGCCCCGAGACCAGGAAGTATCCCCGTCCCTGCTGAGAAGCCTCCTGGAGATATTCCCATCCCTCGATTCGCGTACTTTCCAGCCGCCTGCGCACTTTCGCTTTCTGGAAGGGAATTTCCACCAGCAGCCGGCCGAGGTTCTGAAAGGCCATGCGGGCGGTCCTGCGCCGCCAGGCTTCGTCCTTGTCGGGATAGCTTACTTTCAAATTATCGAGCGCCACGTTCCGGTGCCGTTTGTCCACGCGGTAAGCCAGCCAACCCAGCCCCATGCCGAAGGTGACCCGCAGGGAAGAGGGCATGGGAGCGAGAAAGAGCCGCAGACATGCTACGGCCAGGTACTCCAGTCCCCAACGCACCCTACTCAAGAACATGACGGCTCTCCAGGACGGAAAGGATGCGGGCGAAGACCTCGTCGGGAGTCCCTTCGGCGTCCACCGCTGCGATTCGGCCGGGAAATTCTTCAGCCAGGGCGCCGTACCCGGCGGCGACGCGCCGGTGGAAGGCCAGAGCCTCGGCTTCAAATTTGTCCTCGCTTGATTCCTCCCGGTTGTTGCGGCGGCGCGCCCGTTCAACGGCCGTTTCGGGGCTCATCCGGAGGAAGAGCGTCAGATCGGGCTCCAGCCCGCTTGTGGCCAGGGCGTGGGCCTGCTCCACGATCTCTCTCCTGATGTTCCTTCCGAAAGCCTGGTAGGCGCGGGTGGCGTCTCCATAGCGGTCGCAAAGAACCCAATCGCCTCTGGCCAGGGCGGGACGGATGATCTTCTCGAGATGCTCCGCCCGGTCGGAAACGTAGAGAAGCAGCTCGGTGAGCGGGGCGATGGAATACTCCCGGGATAGGAGAATCTTTCGAAGCGGCTCACCGATGTGGGAACCGCCCGGCTCCCGTGTCAACGTGACCTGGACGCCGCTCTTTTCCAGCCAGCCGCCCAGCCGTTTGATCTGGGTCGTCTTGCCGCATCCCTCGATGCCTTCAAATGTCAGGAACATGATGCCTCCCGTCCGATGATTCTAACAGAATCGAGCCGCGGCGGCACGCGGCGCGCACCGGCCAGGTTCACAGGGAGGCGGTAAGACAGCGAGCCTTTTTTCATGGCCGCATTGTCTCATTACGCGGTTCTTGGCAGTTCACCGGCTGCTGTACGGTCCCCTCACGCGGGCCGGCCCATCTGGGCTACAATACGGCATGGAGGTGAGATGGGCGAGACGTTCACGATCGGAATTGTCGCGGGAGAATCCTCCGGTGACGCGCATGCGGGGGCCCTAGCGAGACAGTTCGAGGCTCAGGCGCCTGGAAGCCGGTGGTTCGGAGCGGGCGGCCCGGCGCTGCGCTCAGCCGGAGCCGAAGTCCTCGTCTCTTACGAGCGGCTGGCCGTGGTGGGAATCGGAGAGGTCCTGACCCACCTTCCGCAGTTGTTCCGGGCCATGGGCCAGCTCAAGCGGGCCCTGAGGGAAAGGCGTCCCGATGCGCTGGTCCTCGTGGATTTTCCCGATTTCAACTTTCGCCTGGCCAAGTACGCCCACAAGCTCGGGATACCGGTCGTGTACTACATCCCGCCCCAGGTCTGGGCCTGGCGCAGCGGCCGCACCCGCTTCTTCGAGAAATACGTGGACCGGGCATTCGTTCTTTTCCCTTTCGAGAAAGATTTCTTCGAAGCCCACGGCGTAGCCGCCACCTTCGTGGGTCATCCGCTGGTGGACACGTTAAAGCCGGATTCCAGCCTGGAGGACTTCCTGTCCCGGCATCATCTTGATCCCGAAACGCCCCGGCTGGCATTTCTTCCGGGAAGTCGTACTTCAGAGGTCAAGCGCCACCTTTCCGTCATGATGGAGGCCTGCCGGGAAATTCTGGAAACCTTTCCCGATACGGCCGTCTTTGTGCCGTGGGCGCACGGTCTGCCTCAATCCTTGCGGGAGCCGTTCCGGGATCTTCCGGTGCGGTGGGTCGAGGGCGAATACCGGGATGTGCTCGGCCACGCCGACGCGGCGGTGGTCGCTTCTGGCACGGCCTCTCTGGAAGGCGCCCTCATGGGGGTGCCGGAGGTCGTGGTGTACCGGTTGAACCGGTTGACCTTCAAGATCGTGAAGCGGATGGTCAACGTGCCGCACGCCGCCATGCCGAACGTGGTTCTCGGGCGCGGGGCCATCCCCGAACTGATCCAGGACGACTTCACGCCCGCCAGCGTTGCTCAAACCGTATCCGAAATGTTGAAAGATCGGAAGGAATCGGGTTCCCGGGCGCGGGAACTCGCCGGGGAAATAAAAAAGCAGCTCGGGGAAGGCAACGCCTCCGCCCGGGCCGCCCGGGAACTGGTTGATTTCTTGAAAACGGTCAGCCGGCCTTGACGACCTTGCCGGCCTTCAGGCACTTCGTGCAAACCCGCATGATCTTCGTCCGCCCGTTGACGTTGGCGCGCACCCGCTTCTTCGAGAAATACGTGGACCGGGCATTCGTTCTTTTCCCTTTCGAGAA
>JARRNO010000221.1:0-5814 GCA_037384885.1 Acidobacteriota bacterium | reverse complement strand
CCTCCTTCGGCGGAGGCGCATCCCGTTCCCCCGGCGGCCCCTCCTCCGCTGCAAAAGGATGCAGCCGCGCCTCCGCCAAAGCCCCCGGAACCTTCCGGAGAAAAAAAGGCGCCCGCAGAAACGCTTCAGGCGAAGCAGCCGGAACCGGCTCCGGCGCCTGCTCCCCCCAAAGGACCGGCCGCGTCCAAAGAAGGCCCAGGAGGGCCTCAGCCCCCGAAAGGCGGCTCTCCTCCGGGCCCTCCCACCGGCCCTCCTAAAAAATCAAAGTGGCTTTTGATCGCAGTGCTCGTCCTCCTATTCGGAGTTCTCTTTGTGGCGGCGGCCGGAGTGGGGGGCTATTTCTGGTGGACTTCCCGGCAGAAAGCGACCAAGACGGTGCAGGAGCAGCCTCCTTTCGGCGGAACGGAAGGCAGCGCCCAGGGAGAAATTCCGCCTGCCGCGAACGAGCCGGCGGCGGTTCCCGCCCAGCCACAGCCTTCAGCCGGATCCTTTGGGCAGGCGGCCGACAATGAGACCGTATCCTCGCCGGAACAACCCGCTCCCGAGGAAAGGGCTTCAACTGCACCCACGCCGGCTTCCGGCGAAGGAACGCCCACGGCGAAGGGCGGCTCGAGTCCGTCCGCCCCGCCGCCTGCCACGAGCCACGCGCCGGCTCGCAAAGAAACAAGCGGGACTTCCCCAAAGCCAACCGCGGCTGCCGCTCCTGCCTCAACGCCCTCCCCGGGGGAGTCGAAGCCGACTCCGGAATCGTCTTCCGGCGCCGCCGCCGGGACGTCCACCTCGGCGGGCCCGGAGGCGGGGACTCCTCAACCGGTCAAGCCTGAGCCTGGAAAGGTGAAACCGAAGCTGGACCCACTGGGCAAGCCCTGCGGCTCGGACGAGGCTTTCGTGACTTCGCTCTACGAAAGCATCCTTCACCGGAAACCTGACCGGGCCGGATTTGGGAACAACCTGGGCCTGCTGCAGCAGGGTACCTCCAGGGAGGCAATTTACCGCAGATTCTTCAGCTCAGAGGAGTACACCTCAAAACACAAGAGCGCGAAGGCCTTTTTGGAGGATGCGTACCGCGCGATCCTGGCCAGGCCTCCCGATGCCAGCGGGATGGATCTCTGGCTGGGCCGCATGCAAAGGGGCGTGTCACGCCGGGACGTGATCAACGGCCTGCTGTCCTCGCCGGAATTCAAGCAGATTCGCTCCGGCTGCAGCTGAGGAGATTCAAAGCGCCGGGGATTTCAGGACCGCCAGGTGCGGCCGCACCGGTTGCAGCGCAGCCAGCCTCTCCCCTGGAGCCGTTTCATGAGTCTGTTCAGAAAGGGCTCCCTGGCATGATCTGGAGCCGGGCCCCAATCAACCGTTGCGCTTCCACAGTCCGGACACTTCCCGGCCGAAGATCGTCCCGGCGTCCCATTCCAGAAGGCCGTTGGGCGAGGCGGCCTGGCCGTTGAAGCCGGGGCAACTTGGTGTCCCTCGGCTGTTGTAGGCTGTCCCAGGTCTTCAAACATCTTGGATAGGATCGTTTCGGCATCCAGGCGGTCCCCTGCGGGGACCTGGCAACGAATGAAGGACGCCTCTCCATGTGTATCCAAGAGCAACGCCGGTATGCCCGCCGAGGTTAAAACGGACTGCACGAAATTCGCTTTGATTGGGTCGGTAAACTCGCGGATGGTGACAAGAAGATCCGGATCGAAATCTGGAAGCTCTTTCATATCAGTTCCTGCCCCTTCAGGAGCATCCCGTCAACGCAGGGACTACACAGGTTGGGGCTGGCCCTCCGCCGAAGGGCGGAGGCGCACACTTCTCTCAGAGCTTTTTCCCGCATTCCGGGCAAAATTTGCTGCCCGGCTTGATTTTCTTCTTGCACGACGGGCAGGCATCGTCTGGAACGAGACGGGCGCCGCACTCGGAACAGAATTTCCCCCCATCGCTTGCGGCGCCGCAGGCCGGACAGGCGGCTGCCGCCTTGGCGGACAGGTCCACGTCTTTCGTGAGATCTTGTTCCTGAAGCTTTTCCTCGGCCTGCTCTACGGTGATCTGGGCTTGTTTCGCCGCGAGTTCCCGCTGAAGGATCGGGGCGCATGCCTTGCAGAGGGCCCGGTCTGAATTCCAGCAGATATCCCTGCAGACCCACTGGCCGCAGCGTTTGCACTGTATGAAAATGGGCTTGATTTCCGCAACGGCCTCCTGGAGCGCATGATCGTGAGCCGGACCCCCGATCGCTTCCTGGATCTCATAGGATCCATACGACGCCCGCCCAAGGACACCGCCGAGAATGTTGCCCGCCGTTCTCAGCGCACTCCCGGCCATGCCTGCTTTGTTTGCTTTCCAACTCGACATGTATCCGTTACCGCACGACTCGCAGAAGAATTTGAACTGGGATGTCCTTAATTTATGAAAGTGCATCCTCTGGCGTCAAGAAAAAAATCGAAACGGTGCGGAGCCTCACGTTTTGCGTGTCGCGGGAGACTCGATGCACCGCCCGCACAGGATGGTGAGATCGTCCTGAGCAGGCGCCCCGCGCCTGAAGAGGCTGACCTTGCGGGCCAGGTCATTGGCAAGGTCTTCGCAGCTGAGGTCCTGTTTGAGACATTGCACGACCCGGTCCAAACCGAATTCCTCCCCACGGGAGATTTCCCCGGCTTCCGTGACTCCGTCGGACACCATCAGAAACTGGTCCGAGCCAGACAAAACCGCCTCATCCTGGGAGTAGCACTGGCCGGACAGCAGTCCAAGGGGCACCCCCGTGGCCGCCAGCCTCCGCACACGTCCCGAACTCCTTAAGAGCATGGGGGGATGGCCCGCATTGACCCAGGTGAGATGCTTCCGGCCCGGCCGCCACTCTGCGAGGATCATCGTGATGTACTTTCGGCCGCGAGCCAGAGTGCATAACAGTTCGTTCGCTTCCGACGCGATTTCGGAGAGGTGCTTGTCATCCTTCCGGCGGCTCCAGAGAAAGGCCTGGATATTGGAGGCGATCATGGCGGAAGCCACGCCCTTTCCTGAGACGTCTCCCAGGACAAGCCACCAACTGCCCCGCTGGGTTGGAATCAGGTCGTAGTAATCCCCCGCCACTTCAAAGCAGGGCTGAAATTCCGCTTGAAGCTCGAGGCCGGGGACCACCGACAAGTCGCGGGGCAGAAGTGTCCGCTGAATATCTGCGGCCAGCCGGAGTTCCTGTTTCGTCTTTTCCTGGGCGACGATCTCGCTGTGCAGTTTTGCTGAGGTCAGGGCGATGGCGAAAGGAACGGCCAGCTCGCTGAGAAACTTGATGTCCTCCCTCGTGAAATGGTCCTTGCGGTGGTTGACAAGCTGGAGGACGCCCACAAGACCCTCTTGATTGTTCCGGATGGGAACCGTGAGGAGAGAGCGTGTCTTCAATCCCGTTTTCCGGTCGAATTCTGGATCAAAGCGCTTGTCGGTGTAAGCGTCGTTCAGCAGGATGGGGCGTGAGGTTTCGGCCACCCTGCCGGTGATGCCCTGCCCCATTTTCACGCGGAGCGTTTGTACGGAGACACCTTGCGCAACAATGGGCAGGAGACTTTTCCCGTCCTTCTGGAGAAGAAAGAGGGTCCCTCTTTCCGCGTGGATGAGCCGCGCGGCGATCTCCACGATGTGTTTGGCGATGTGTTCGAGATCCAGGGTCGAATTGACGAGGAATCCGGCTTCCGCAACCGCCTTGAGTCGCTTGAGCCGCCGCCTCAATTTTTGCGCTGCGGCCCCGCTCTGCGTCTTGCCTTTAGAGGTCGAAACGGCCATGGCGATGCTCCATGAGAGGAATTGTGCGGCACCGACATTGTATTCGGGCCGAGGCGCCCGGTCAAGGAACGGCCGGAAAGAAGATGTTCGAGGGTCCAGCCCCCGTGATCTTGTTATACTGACGTCATCTAAGGCCGGCATGGGAACCGGCGTATTCCATGCGGCGGCCGGGAGGTGCCGGTGGATAAGGTAAATATTGCCGAAAAATATACGCTGTTTGACGATACCTGGCATCCCAGGGTTGTCGGGAGACTGAACGGCCAGGAGGTCAAGCTCGCCAAGGTAAAGGGCGAGTTCGTCTGGCACCGCCACGAGCATGCGGACGAATTCTTCCTGGTGACGAAGGGAGCGTTGACCATCAAGCTCCGGGACAGGGATGTGGTCCTTGAAGAGGGCGAATTCTTCATCCTCCCCCGCGGAGTGGAGCACATGCCGGTTGCACGTGAATTGGCTCATGTGCTGCTGTTCGAACCCGCCGGCACCCTCAACACGGGGAACGTGGAGGGCGACCGCACCGTCTTCCAGCCGGAATGGTTGTAATGCGGAAACGGATATGGGAGGGTGGGGTTGAACTTTCTTGAGACCCTTCGCCGCGAGCCCCGAATTCTCTTCGAAGGCGGCGTGGTTGAGCGTCTAAGGCGGCGGCCAGGTCTGAAACTGGATCCGCATGTCGGCCATACGGCCTTTCTCTTCGACCCGGCCGCCCGGAGCGTCATGGCTTCCATCTACAAGGGGTACCTGGCGGTCGCCAAACGGTTTCAACTGCCTCTGGCCCTTCTGGCTCCAACCTGGCGGGCCAACGGTGAGAGACTGGGCCGGGCCGGTCTGCCCGGAGTTGAAGAAGTGAGCCGGGAAGCGGTTCGATTCTTACGAGAGATCGTTGCGAATTCAAGCAGACAGGTGTTCATCGGGGGATTGATGGCCTGCCGGGGCGATGCCTACAAGCCGAATGAGGCGATGCGGAAAAAGGCGGCGGCGCTCTTTCACGCCCAGCAGGCCGGGGCCCTGTGCCGCGCAGGAGTCGATTTCTTGTTGGCTTCGACGCTTCCCGCCCATTCTGAAGCGGCCGGCATGGCACGCGCCATGTCAGAGACAGGGTGTCCTTATCTTCTCAGCTTTGTGGTCCGGCCCGACGGACGACTGCTGGACGGCGCTGAATTGCCGGGGGTGATTCGGGCGATTGACCTGGCGGTTTCTCCACCTCCCACAGGCTACATGGTGAATTGCGTCCACCCCGAGATTCTGGACAGGGCCCTCCAGGCTCTGCCGGCTTCGAGCCCCCTGCCGGAGGGGCGGTTGATGGGAATCCAGGCCAACGCCTCACGTCTGTCTCCCGAAGAACTCGAAGGGAGAGAGAATCTGGATTCGGAAGGCGTGGAGTCCTTCGCCCGGTCCATGGGCTTTGTGGCGGAGGCATACCAGCTGAAGATTCTCGGAGGATGTTGCGGGACCTCGGAAGAACACATCGAAGCCGTCGCCCGGTGGATGACCGAGCGGCGCAGGGACCCCTGACAAAGAAAGGGACAGGCCATGCGGAGCGAGAAGGGGGGACTTCGGCCCCAGGCTTTGGCGGAGCGGGTATTTTCGCTGGCGGACAACAAAACCAATATCCGCACCGAAGTTCTCGCCGGTGTCACGACGTTCGTGACCCTTGCCTACATCCTCTTCGTCAACCCGGAGATCCTGAAGGCGGCCGGCATGCCTCCCCAGGCGACCTTTGCCGCCACCTGCGTCGCGTCGGCTTTTGCGACTCTTCTCATGGGCCTCTATGCCAACTACCCCATCGCGGTCGCGCCCGGCATGGGGCTAAACGCTTTCTTTGCCTACACGATCTGCGTCGGTCTTCACATTCCCTGGCAGACCGCGCTCGGGGCGGTCTTCATTTCGGGTGTCGTCTTTTTCCTTCTCACTGTGACACGCGTTCGGGAGTGGATCATCGCAGGGGTGCCGAAGGTCCTCCGGGTCGCCATCGGGGTGGGGATCGGCCTGTTCATCGCCATGATCGGCCTCAAGAACGCGGGATTGATCGTTTCCAACCGTGAAACCCTCGTGACTCTCGGA
>JARRNO010000220.1:0-3475 GCA_037384885.1 Acidobacteriota bacterium | reverse complement strand
AGCATGACTTGCCACCCCACGCCCCATGCACCAAGGGTGGGCGCCTCCCAGTTGTCCTCTTCAAAGCGGATATCGTGATCCTGAAGAGTGATTCCGAACGATTCAAGGCTTTCCAGATACATATCCTGGATATTGCCAGGGCTTGGCTTGACGATGACCTGAAACTGATGGTGCTTTTCCACCCGCTGGGGGTTTTCCCCGTAGCGCCCGTCCCTCGGCCGCCGGCAGGGCTCGACGTCGCTGGCATAGGGAACGGGACCGAGGACCCTGAAAAAGGTTTCGGGATTCATGGTTCCCGCCCCCTTTTCCACGTCGTAAGGTTCGGCGATCAGGCATCCTTGCGCCGCCCAGAAGGACTTCATCCGTTCAACGAGAGACTGCAGGGTCAGCATAAAGTTTCTCCACTTCCGGACCTGTTGCGAGGGGCTTGCCCAGGAAAGCTGCGGTGGCTAAATATACCATATCCTTTAAGCTGTTCAAACCGGCCGGAGAGGGCGGTTCGGCTGCCAAGTTCTCGAGGGATTCGCCTAGAAGAGCTTTCAAAAGGGCCCCGCCCGGCGGCGTCAGCACCGCCCTGCGCCCGCCGGGCGCCTTTCTGCACCGGCGGCAAAGCCAGCCGCCTGCGTCCGCATCATACAGAAAGGGGCGGGGCATCGCCCCGCAGGATACGCAGGCCGTCATGGGTGGAAGGATCCCGTGGAGGCGAAGGAACCAAGTCATGAAATAGACGAGCGCCAAACGAGGATCGGCGTGATTTTTCAACCCTTCCTGTAGGGCGTGGACGAGCCTGAACGTTTCTTCCTCCCGGTTGTGCGGGGCGAGTCCCTTTTGGAGCACCTCGGATGCCGCCATGAGGACGATCGCGGAACGCCAATCCCGGTGAAGGTCGAGGGCGCTTTCGATGAGGTCGGCGTTGATCAGCCTGCCGAGTTCCGCCGCTTCTTTGAAATGAAGCTCCGCCGCAATCAGGTTCATATGTTCGAGCACGCCCCTGAAGGGGGATTTTACGCGCCTTGCCCCCCTTGACACGGCGCGCACCAGGCCCGCTTCGCGAGTAAACAGTACGACGATCCAGGAAGACTCCGTCAAGGGATAGCGGCCTAGAAGGTATGACTGGGTCTTGAAACGTTCCATAACGGATTCACTTCAGCCGGAGTTCTCGGCGGGCTTGGACGGGGCGTAGGAAGCCGCTAGGCCCATCAGGAAAAAGATGAACGTGGCCACCTCGGCGTCGCCGCCGTTGTATTCGAAAAGGCCTCCGAAGAGGAAAGCCGTCAGGGCGGCCAGAACGCCCCATCGAACAACCGGATCGGGGTTCCGCCGGATTGCATCCAGCACGGAAACGATGAAGAGCAGAAAAAGCAGAAGACCGGGAAACCCAGACTGGATCGCCATCATCAAGTAGAGGTTGTGGGCGTGCTTTAGTGTCATGAAGGGGACTCGGTACCTGGGACTCAGACGCTTTTCGAATGGCTTCTTATAAGGGGTGGACGCCGCCGGATAGGTGCCTGGACCCCATCCGAAGAGCGGATGGGTTGTAAACATAGACCACCCGGACTGCCACAGATAGAGCCTCTGCGCGATGCTCGGATTGTGAAAATTGACGGTCGCCTGAAGGCGCATCTTAATCCCCCGCGGACCCCAGAAAGCAAACACCGCTCCCCCGAGCAGTAAGACGATGATCGCGGCAAAAACAAGCCTCTTGCCGCGTTTCCATAGCAAAACCGCCACGGAAGGGAATACCGCTACAAAATAGGTCCTGGCCATGCTTGCCGCAAGCCCGATGCAGGCAGCGGCGCTTGCGGCCCACCAGATCCATGGGCGCTTGCCTTTCCCATAGACCGCCCGGGCGGCAAGAAACAGGCCCGCCATAATAATGACGCCTCCGTATGTCAGGTGTTGGCTGAAGAAGCCCGAAGCCGGAACAGTTCCGAACATCCAATGGGGATGACGCACTTTCTCCGGCCAGTCGTACTTCGTCAGAAACTCAACCAGGGCTGCGGCGGCGGAGACGCCGACCCCGCAGGCCAGCATGATGGAGAAGCCCCGCAAATGTTTTCTGACCGCCGCCGGCAGAGCGGTTGCAGTGAAAAACGCCGTCCAGGACCAGAACTTGAGAAGCCCGCCCGCCGCCGTCCGAGGGTATGGGCTTGTCAGAATGCATAGAGCGTTCCACGCGAGAAAGGCGACGAGGAGCCAGGCGGAACGGGAAGGTTTCCAACGTCCCGTCACCATACGGGCTATGAAAAACAGGGTCAACCCCACCAAACCGACGTTGATGAGGGCGATGCTGACGGGGCTGGCTAAACCGAGAATATAGAAAAAGACGACCTCAATAACGCCCATGAAAGGCCTCGAGTTCTCTTTCAATGAATTGCTTCATCTCGGAAACATACCTTTCTTTGCGGAACCGCTCCGCGTTCCGCCGTGAAGCGCCTGGAATAAAGCGCCCTCCCACCTTCGCAAAACGGCTCAGGGTTCCTTCGAGAGCTTCGATAGTCGGCTCCCGAAAGAAAAGCCCTGTCGCTTGCGAAAAGTCATCGCCCTCGGGAGGAACGACGGTTTCAAGCGCACCGCCGACGCCGTATGCAATCACGGGAGTTCCCGCAGCCTGGGCCTCGATGGGCGTAATGCCGAAATCCTCTTCGCCGGGGAAGAGAAGCGCGCGTGCGCCCGCCATCTCCCGGGCGAGTTCCTCGTCTGATATTCGCCCGAGAAAGGAGGTTTCGGGGCCGGCAAGCGATTTCAGCTTTTTGTATTCCGGTCCGTCTCCCACAACGTGGAGGGGCAGCTTGAGCCGCGTGCAGGCCCGGACTGCAAGATCGGGGCGTTTGTAGGGAACAAGCCTGGAAGCATAGAGAAAATAATCGTCTCTTTGGCTTGAGGGTGTAAAGCGTTCGATGTTTACGGGCGGATAGATCACCGCCGGCTCCCTGCCGTAGATACGCCGGATACGCTTTGCGACGTGCCGGGAATCGGCGATCCAGCTGTCTACGCGCGGCGCAGCCCCCGCGTCCCAGAGGCGAATGTAATGAAGAAGCCCCTTGGCGATCCAGGATTTCACGCCTTTTACAAGGCCGGCCATTTCCAGGTAGTCCTGGTACAGGTCCCAGGCGTAGCGGACCGGCGTGAAACAGTAGCAACCGTGAAGGGTGACAGAGCGGCGGAGGTTCCCGTGGGCAACGGAATGTGAGAAAGAAAGAAGAACGTCCGGGCTGCCCGTATGGAGCTGTTCCACAGCAAGCGGATAGAGGGCGAGGTATCGCCTGTAGTGATTCTTGAAAAAGGGTCTGTCGAGAAACGTGGTTGACCGGTTGAGCCTTTCGACGGCGGAACCCCTAAACTGGCTTAAGTCACAAAACAGTGTGTAGAGGGGGCTTCCGGGAAACTCCTCCGCCATGGCTTCAAGGCATCGTTCGGCGCCTCCGAAGTCCATGAGCCAATCATTGGCGAAGGCGAGTGAATACCGGCTCAT
>JARRNO010000219.1:0-3476 GCA_037384885.1 Acidobacteriota bacterium | reverse complement strand
CGACCGGTAGGCCTCCTACACAGCACTCGAACCGGTCCACGCGGTCGAATTCGGCGGTCGTCCGGCCGAGAATCAAGTTGCTGCATCCCGGTGCGACCCCACAGTCGACGACGGCAGTGACGCCCTTGGAACGAGCCAGTTCGTCCAACTCGAATGGGTCTTCGGGAAAGAAGGAAATGTCCACAACAGGCTTTCCCGCGTCAAGCACCGCCTCAAGTGTTTTAAACCCCATGTGGCCCGGTACGGCTCCGACGACGAGGTCGCCGGAAGCGGCCAGGGATGTCACTTTTTGCCGGACTGAGAGATCTTCCACGGCCGTATCCACCCCCTCCAAACCTGAAACGGAGGACAGAGCGTCCTTGGACGCATCAAAGGCGGATACCTGGAATTCCCCGTCTTTCGACAAATCGCGAATAATCGCGCTGCCAACTCTCCCCGCACCGAAGACAACCACCTTCATGAGATCCTCCCTTGAACGGCAGGCATCCAGTATACCCGATGCGGACGACATTCGCAGGCGGGAAGCGAAGCGCTTCGCCCGGGCGATTGCCTACGCGGTCCACTGCAGAATGGGACTGAGTGAATACGTGACTGAGTGACTAGGTGACGAGGTGATTGAGGGCATGACGTGATCGTCGCTGGCCGGCTTCGGCGCGCAGCGCCCGTTACCGTGAAGGCAGGCTGTTCGATTCGCGGCCGGCTGCAGTCAGCCTGCGCCGACGAATCACGATGCGCTGAGCGCGCACGGCCGCCGGGCCGTCGTGGGCAATATGCCCTTCCGGGCCGCGGGGGCGGCAATTCCGGTTGATTGCACCGCCTTGGAGAGGGTATCTTCGAGCCATGGGAGCACTTCTCGACATCGGTAAACTCACCCTTGGGATCCCTTCGGGGGAAGCGCCCTTCGTCCTTCTCCATGATGTCAGCCTTCGCGTGGAGGAAGGAGAATGCGTGGCGCTTGCCGGAGAATCAGGGGCAGGCAAAACATTGACTCTTCTAGCCGTGATCGGGCTCCTGCCTTCACCGATTCGGGTTCTTTCCGGGCGGATCATGTTTCGAGGAAGACCTCTCGTGGGAATGTGCGAGAGGCATCTTCGAGCGATTCGCGGGAGTGAAATCGGAATGATCTTTCAAAACACGGCGACTGCCCTCAATCCCGTTCTAGCAGTGGGACCGCAAGCGGCGGAAGGGCTTCGCGCCGGCGGAAAAGTCGGAAAGAGAGCGGCGAAGGAGAGGGTGCTGGACCTCTTTGAAAAGCTCCGGCTGCCGGAGCCGGAGCGGCTGTGGAAGGCTTATCCCCATGAATTGAGCGGCGGTATGCAGAGGCGGATTCTGCTGGCTTCGGTTCTGGCGTGCCGCCCCAGGTTGATTTTGGCAGACGAACCCTCCACGGGCTTGGATGCCTGCGTGGAAACCTCCATGTGGACGACGTTTGAAAAGGTGAGACGAGAATCTGGCGCCTCTCTTGTTCTTGTCAGCCATCATTTGCAGACCGTGGCCAGGGTTGCGGATCGTCTTTGCGTTTTTAAGGGGGGGCGGATTGTGGAGCAGGGCGGGGTGGATTCTATTCTCCGCAGACCGGCCCATCCCTACACGGCCGCCTTGGCCGCCGCCGGTCTTTCAAGGGCCCGAAACAGTCTGTTCGATAATCCAGGCAGAGGAGAAGAACCGTGAACTCAGAGGACACTCCTTCCCTCCTGCGGGTCGAAGGGCTTTGTAAAAGTTATCTGGAATCCAAGCTCAGGTTGTTGGGAAGATCGCGGCGAACCCACGCAGTAAGAAATCTCTCGTTCAAGATCGCCGGTGGGGAGACCTTCGCCGTGATGGGTGAATCGGGAGCGGGAAAGAGCACGCTCTGCCGCCTGGTCATGCAGCTTGAGCGTCCCGATGGCGGGCGGGTCTTTCTGGGGAACCGCTTGTTGACGGGAACGAGTCCCAGAAGGCTGCGCCGGCAACGCCGATGGTTTCAAGCGGTTTTTCAAGATCCATGGGACAGCCTGGATCCTCGGATGACGATTGGCGTGAGCATGGATGAACCGTTGAAAGCGACGACACGAATGAACAGCCGGGAGAGAAAACGCCGGATCGCGGGGATTCTTGATCGTGTCGGTCTGGGCTCTCAGGTGCTGCACCGATATCCCCATGAGCTCTCGGGGGGACAGCTTCAAAGGATATGTATCGCCCGGGCTTTGGCGCCCGGATCCCGCCTCTTGGTCCTGGACGAGCCTGTTGCCTCCCTGGATCCGCTGACGCGAAACGGGATCCTGGATCTCCTTGAAACGCTTCGCAGGGATTTAGGACTGTCCTGCCTGCTCGTCGCGCACAGCATCGAGGTGGTGCGGCGGATGAGCAGCCGGATGGCGGTCATGTTAGAAGGGCGATTCATCGAAACGGGCCGGACGAGCACTGTCTTATCCAATCCACTTCATCCTTATACCGCCGAACTACTTAAGGGTTCGGAGCGCTCCGGGATCTGGGGGGAAGAGACCTGGCGGAAGCGGCGCTCTGAAACGGGATGCTGTTACGCCGGGCGGTGTCGCTTCTTTTCACAAGACTGCGGCGGCTTCACGCCGGTACTTCATCCGGTGGCTGCAGAACGCCAGGTGGCCTGCATTCAAGCCCCCGGGGTACGGGTTTATCCTGGAAATTCAATAGAAGAGAGGGTATAATTCCTTTTCCGCCGGGTGGTCCCGGGGGCGGGAGCAGCCATGAACCACAGAGAACGGCGCAAGCTGAAAATCATAGAAGAGATCGTCAACAGCGTAACCCATGGCGTGGGTCTGGGGCTTGCCATTACAGGCCTCGTGGTGCTTGTGACGCTTTCAGCCTTGTACAGCAGCCCTTGGGCGGTTGTGGGCTCCAGCATATACGGCGCCACGCTCGTCATCCTCTACTCCGCTTCAACTGTCTACCACAGCCTGAAAAAGGGACGTGCCAAGCGTTTCTTCAGAATCCTCGACCATGTGTCCATTTATCTTCTGATTGCGGGGACATACACGCCGCTCACCCTGGTCAATCTTCGCGGTGCCTGGGGCTGGACGCTCTTCGGTGTCATTTGGGGACTGGCGTTTTTGGGCATTTTCCTCAAAACAACGCTGGGACACCGTATCCGTGTCCTTTCCCCCATCCTGTATCTCATCATGGGCTGGTTGGCAGTGGTTGCCCTTCACCCGCTGATGTTGACCGTTCCCCATCCCGGGCTGGTTCTGCTTTTTGCCGGCGGGGCGGCGTACACGGCGGGCGTGATCTTTTTCGCACTGGACACCAAAGTGCCTTACTTTCACGGAATCTGGCATCTCTTTGTCCTGGCGGGGAGCGTGCTGCATTTCTTTGCCATCATGGTGGCTATCCTCCCTCACGGAGCGCTTTAGCGGAACACCCGGCCCCGGCATAGGGTATGAACGGGACTTGCGTTCCGAATCTGCCGTACATCCTTAAGTCTAATAAACAGAAGAGACCTTGCGCCGGTTCAGGCGGAC
>JARRNO010000218.1:0-4857 GCA_037384885.1 Acidobacteriota bacterium | reverse complement strand
GCCATTGGTATTCCCGCCTACCTGGCGTCCCTGAACCGGGCCCGCCAGATCGCCTCCGTCCAGAACATGCAAATGGTCGGCACTGCACTCGCCTCTTACTCCATAGACACCGGCGTCTTCCCGCTTCCCGGAGGGAGCACCGCCTGCGAGCGTATGGACACACTCGCACCCTTTCTGACGCCCGACGAGCAGAGCATGATCCCCAAGCACGATGGATGGGGGCATTGCCTGGACTACTGGAGCGACGGCAAGACTAGTTACGCCGTTCACTGTTACGGGCAAAACGGGCTGCCCGATCCCCTGATCACATCCGCCACCCGGTACCAGTTCGACCTGGACATGGAATACAGGGACGGCCGGTTCACCAACGATCCTTTCTGACAAAGAAGACAGCGTGCCCGATGACCCTGGACCGCACATAATGCTTCCGTATGAGCCGGCCCACGGGGGAGGCGGGATCCAGATAGTCGGGCGCCAGGCTGTCCGTCATGACGATCCATCGGGGCCGGCTGGCTTCCAGCTGCCCGGCGACGGTCTGGTTGTCTTTCTCTGAATTGTAATCGGCCGAAGGGGGCATGAAGAAGGTATAGCCGCAGGCGGGATACCCGTTGTAAAGATAGACCTCACCCCCTTCCGGAAAGGCGGCGACAGACTGGCCGGGATGGAGATGGCTCCGGAGAAAGCGGTTGACGGAGCTGTTGCGCACTGGATAGTCAGGATCGGTGATCTCTCGGAGCGCCGGGAAGTGAAACCATGCCCGCCTGTCCTGGTACAGGCCTCCGCACACGAGCAGCAGCAGTGCCAACGCCAGGGTCCAACGCCTCCCTCGAGCACTCGCCCCTCTTCCCAGCGCCACCAGCCAGAGGGGCCCAAGGAAAGCCAGAAGATAAATCAAATGAAGCCAGTCCGGTCTTCCTTTCAGATAAAGCCCGGCGGACAGGAACGTCAGAAGGCAGGCCGCGGTTTCCAGCCCCGGCGCGCTCGTTCTGGTCTTGATCATCCGGTAGAGGGTTCTAGCGGCCAAGAACAAAACCAGCCCAGCCCCAGCCAGGATGGCGAGATAGAGCAAGGTTCCCGCCGCAGCAAACGGGACCCATTGCCAGGGAGGATGCCCGGGGCCCGGGTGCCAGATGGCGTCCAGGCGCGCGCCAAGCCCCGAAAGCGGCAGCCGGGCGTTGTCACTCCCCGGTTTGCTGTAATTGTGCGAGGGCCAGACCACAAGATCATGAAACATCTTGGGCCCGGCGCCCAGGAAGACGAGGGGTAGAACCCCGGCCAGGATGGGAAGAAGCCAGCCGAAGGAAAGCGCCGCAAGATCCCTGACTCGCGGCTTCCCGGTTCCCCACAGCAGGACGACGAGCAGGGCGGCGACAGCCAGGTAAAGGCCGACGGTTTGAAGAAAGAGGAGAGACGCCCCGGCGGCCAGCCCCAGAAGGAGCGGGACACCCCATCCTCCGTCCTCTTTTCTCCCCGCGGCGGCCCACAGGAAGATCATGGCGAACAAGACGGCGAACCAGTGATGGGACACGACGGCCCAAAAGGGATAGAGGCACACGGGATAAACCGCGGCCAGTAGGAAGGCCCGGGACCTTCCCCATCCGCTGCGGTGGAGCGCGGATGCGAAAAAGGCGCTCCCCCCGACCACCGTCACAAGCGAGATCAGTCTCGAAACGGCCAGGCTGCCCTTTCCGAACAGAACAAAGATCGAAGCAAGCAGGTAAAAAGATCCCGGCGGAATGAAGTTGAAGAAGTCCCGGTACGGCACCTGGCCGTAAAGGAGCCGCTGTGCGTCGAAGGTAACGATGTATTCGTCCCACTTGGCCGGGTTGATAACGGGACTGATCTGGGGGATCAGGAATAGAATGATTCCCGCCGCAAAAAGTATCCAGATGAAGATGACGCCCGGCCTAACGGTTTTTTTCATGCCCATTCCCCCCGCGGCCCTCTGTGGGAAAAATGAAACGCGGCGGTCACAGAAACGATCCAGTTCCGCTGGTATTCTTCATACCACATGGCGCAATTCTTCTTCACGGAACGGCTCCCTTGGGCACAAAGACGACCATAGCGGGAGAGCCGCCATAAGGCTTGTAGTCCCTTTTCAGCACCTTGCCCACCGGATCGGCGGGAGACAGGAATTCGGCGAGCACCACGCGCTGCACGAGGACAGCCGCCGGCCTTTCAGCCGCAATCTCCTGCGCGACTTTCAGGTGATCTCTCATGTCGTTGTAGTGGGCCTGAAGCGGGAAAAAATAGGTGTATCCAATTGCCGAAGGGTAGGTATAAAGGTACACATTCCCCCCCGTCGGAATCACGACGATCTTGTCCCCGGGCTTGAGGTATTTCCAGTGCCGGAGAGATTTATTGAGCGCGCTGTCCCTGTCCGGGCGGTCCACGTTGAAAATATCGCCCGGCCGGGGCGGAGTCTGGACCAGAAGGGAACCCCGGTAGGCGAGGCCCGCCGCCAGAAGCCCTATCATTCCCAACCCCACGCCCTTTCGCAAGGCGGCGCTGTTCCACTGCACGGGCACCGTACAGAGCCAAAGAAAGACAACCACCGGCAGTGCATAGATCAGATGCACCCAGGTGGAATTGACCATCGCAAATGACAGAAGGACCAGCGCCGTGGCGGTAGAAGCAAGCCATCCGGACGCGAAGATTTTTTCTCGCCTGAAAATCTTGATCACAAGAATCACGCTTGCAGCCACGCAAGCAGCTGCGGCAAGCATCACGCCGGCGTAAAGGACCGTTCCCGAGACGGCCTGGATCACTCCCAAAACCATTCGGCCTTCACGGGGGGCGCTCCACAGATGGATCAGCCGCGACGGAATATCCACCAGGAGGGCCACATCATTGGGGTTGCCGGGGCGGTGATAATTTTTCAACGGCCAAACGACCAGATCCCTCCAGATCGAAAGGCCGGCTCCCTTCGCCGCCAGGGGCCCGATTAAGCAGACAAGAGCGGCGATCTCACCCATCCCGGCATAGAAGCCTCTTCTGACCCTCCCCTTCCAGCCTGTTGGAGACACGCATGCCGCGATGAACAGCAGGACCGTCGCAAGGAATCCGGATGTCTGCAAAAAGCAAAGGGCCGTCCCGGCGAAAAGCCCCGGAACGCTCCACAGGAAGGGGCGTATGGGTTTATTGGCGAGTAGAACCAGCGCTCCGGCGGTCAGCAGAAGCCAGGTGGCCCCAAACCAGTGGTGGGGTGCGAAGGGGCTGAAGGGAAAGAGGCAGACGGCAAAAACCGCCGCTGACGCGGAGGATAGGGAGAACGCCCAACCGGAGCGCCGCATGACTGCGTACCAGATCAGGCAATCCACCCTGGCTGAGCCTCACCGAATCATAAACGAGATTGCTTTCGTCAAAGGTGACGGGATTCAGCCGGGGACTCGCCTGCAGCAGGAGAAAGAGCGCCATAAGCCCGAAGATCAGCGCGAACACGCTGCCCCGCATAAGTTTTTTCCACCTGGAGGACCCAAGCGCGCCCCTTACCGGGCCGCTCTCGCCCTTCCCCTTATGAGGCGGATGGCTTCTCCCGTACTCCCGGCCGCCCGCGAAAGACGAGAGGACAAGATACGAATCCCCGCCGCCTGAAACTCCCTTGATCCTTAAACTTTCGGGCCATTGCAAACGACCATTAACCACGATGTACCCCGCGTCGAACCGCCGGCCAGATCAAAATCCACAGCAGCGAGATAAAAACAGCCAGCACGCCCAGTTTGAAGGACCAGGGAGCATATCGCAATTCAACGTGATGCCGGCCCGCGGGCACCCTGATGCACTGAAAGAGCCCGTCGCCTGCGTAGAGAGGCACAGAGCGCCCGTCGATCCTCGCCTCCCACCCCGGCCAGAAAAGCTGCCTGATGACCAGCCAGCCTTCCTTCGGCGCTTTGACCTGCCAAGAAAGCCTTTCGCTTGAAACCACGAGGGCGGTCAAATCAACGGGTGCATCCACTCCTGCCGGCAGATCCCCGGCGCCTCCCGGGTCTCTCTGCAAGTAGACCGTCTTCTCCCATGCATCGTGTTTCAGCGCGGCGTTCACTGCCGCGGCCGGCGTAGCGGATATTTGATGGCGCCAGACCCAGAAAGCTCTTCCAGGGGGACCGGGGAGAGCCCTGGAATGCAGGGCCGGCGATTTTCCGCCTCCAGCCCCGCCGGCCAGGCTCCATACCCGGCCGACTCCCAGGAAGCGGGCCGTGGCGGCGCCGCCCCAGCTCTCAAACAGATCCTGGTGGGAGGTGCGCGGCCATGGAACAAGGGTGTATCTCCGCGGCGTCATCGGATCCGAGTAGCGTAGATCGTAGACCCCGAAGACACCTGCAAGGTTGGGCGGGAGGAACTCCCTGAGCCCCCAGTGCGGGAACCATTCCCTGAGGCCGGCTGCAGATCGGGATTGCGCCACCGGCGCAGCAAGCTCCGGCGAGGAACGGTTCCAGTAGACATTGAAGTCCGCGTGCCGCCCAACCACCACCGTCACCGCCATCGCCGCCAGCCCCACGGCCATCCACGGGCGGAAGCGCCGTGTCATGGACATCAGATAGAGCAAGAGACCCACGGCGAACACAAGGGTGAGCACTCCAAGGACCGGTGCGATCCGGCCGGTCATGGGAACCCAGTGGTGGCGCGCTGCTTCGGAGGCGCCGGGCACGTGGAGCAGCCGTCCGCTTCCCCACCATAGGAGAGAGACGGAAGCGGCGGCGATTTTGGCCTTTCGGGAAAGCCCATCGGTAACGAGGGCTTCCAGTCCCAACGCCGCAAGCACGGACAGTGAAAACCAGGCCAGCGTCCGGCCGTACCGGCCGCTCAAAAGATCGAACGTGGCCGCTTTTTGAAGGAAAAGCGGCCACGGAAACATCA
>JARRNO010000217.1:0-9787 GCA_037384885.1 Acidobacteriota bacterium | reverse complement strand
CTTTCGGCGCTCAATTTGGTCAAGGATGTCAAGGTCCACAGGGACACCTGGACTTTGTCGCGAAATCCCCGGATCCGCGTCGGCACCCACTTGCCGTGCCACCTTTTGTTGTCATAGATTTGCCAGTCCCCGAGGCCTCCCGCCCATCCAATCAACCTGAGCGATGATGAATCCACAAGGAGGCCGGCACCATCGATCACCCATTCCGGAGACGGCGCCTTTCCGTCCTTTCGAAGCCCGGGGTCTTTCGCATTTGAGGCATCAGCTCGCGCACGCAAACGGATGGCCACCTTCCCCAAAGGGACGCGCGTTTCCACCGAAACGGCCGTCAACTTCTCTGAAGCCACCATCCGGTTCTCGATCGTGATCTTCTTCGCCTTGGGCCAGTCTTCTCGAGGTGGAACAGCCAGTCCGTCGAGCAGCGCCGATTCGATAAACACGCCTGCCGGCGTGCGGTGCCCCGTCACAGTCCGCCCCGCTTCCTTTCGATGACGGACCGTGATGACGCGGCTTCCGTCGCTTTCGACCTCCTCACGCCAGATATCGGGGGATTTCCAGTAATACTTCATCACTCCCGAAATGACTTTGCCCTTCCTGTTCCGGGCCCGGTAATGCGCCACGAGCTGGAACGGTTCGGCGCCCGGCGTCCGAATATCGTAAGCGGCCGCAATTTTCTGGCGCAGCGCTTCGACTTTCGCCATCAGCCGCTTCTTCGTGTGCCTAGGCTGCCACGCAGGGACATTCGGCGCGCCGAAGGCCAGCACAGCCGCGGCCAAAATGGCGGCACGGACAACAGCCCTGCACCTCTTTCTCCGCACTCTCTTACGGCTCGTCCCACTTGGACCAGCTTGTTTTCGTGATTTCGCCATGGTGATCTTCCTCCCGCTGCCGGGTGCCCCAACTTAGAAGCTACACCGGCTTCAAAGCCACGGCCCCTCCGGCGGGACTGCATTCAATGTGCGTCCTTAAGGGTGTTATTTTAGCACAGCCTCATCGGGGACCATCAGCCGGCATACAGGCGCTTCGATTCATCGTACCCGGAGTTGTTGATAGGATTAGTGTACGGATTCAGCCAGTAACTGCTTAGGGAAAAGCGCCAGGACACGCTGCGGCGAACCCCACCGCTATTTACTTGACTTTACGAGCACTACGGAAGATATATATGAACAGTTGCTCAACGGGGTTCAGGGGGGTCTTCACGGGATGCTTCACGCGTTCCCTTGAAGCGGAGAAAACCGCCATTTCGCGGTATTCCCGTCAAAGGATGCTAAAGCCGGATCGGGCGCCTCCGGCCGAACAGTGTGTAGGATCCTGGCGTCCCGTTGTGGAGATTTGCTCATGCTCTCCAGGGAACACAAGCAGAAATGGAGGACAGATGGGACGAATCGCGGCGTCTTCTTGTTGGTGAGACACGAAAACGCAAAGACAGCGCAGAGGGGCTGCTCGCCCCTTTCTAGAGTTTTTCTCCACCCCGACGCTTCGGCACCCTTCTTGAAGGCATCAAAAAGCGTCATCCCTTTCCAACGCGGAGCGCCCGGTGGCTAGCTCGAGACACTATGTACCGAACTACCGGCGGTTGCCGGCCGGCCTCCTGGCCATCCTGGCGGTTCTGGCGGCCGCCGTCCTGGCCACCGGCTACGGATACTACCGCCACGCCGCCAGGCAACTTCGCCTTGACGCCGAAAGCAGCCTCCATTCCATCGCCGACCTGAAGGCCAACCAGCTGGCACGCTGGCGAATGGAACGCCTCGGAGACGGCCTTGTCCTGCAAGACAGCCCCTTCTTTTCAACCGCTGCAATGGATCTCGAAAAAAATCCGAGAAATTCGGCCGTGCAGAACGCCCTTCGCATCAGGCTGCTCGAGACTCAACGCGCCTATGGCTACCAAGGCTGCCTCCTACTGAATGTGAAACTTAAGGTTCTGGTTTCGACGGGCCATCCGTCCTCCCTGAAAAATAGTTTTCTTGAAAAGCTGGCGCTTCAGACGCTCGCAACGGGCAAAACCCACCTCACCGATTTGTACCTCTCTGGTTCGCCACCCCGCCCCGTCATGGTAGAGCTCATCCCGCTGTTTAAAAATCCGCTTCATCGAAGCGGGCAGGCCCGCGCGCTGGCCGTTTTCACCATCGATCCGGCGCGGTATCTCTACACCATTTTGGCCCGCTGGCCCATAAAGACTCCCCGGCACAAACAGGCTCATGGTGGCGAAAATCGATCAGACCGAAGTGCTCGCCCCCATCCGAAGGCGGGCTATGTGGACTGGGTTGTTTCTTCTCCTCATCATGGGGACGTTGGGAAGCGTGGCCGTTGTCGGCTGGCAGTGGCGCGAACGGCGTTTCCTGCGTCACAGCCTTTCCAGCCAGAGCGCCCTGGCTTTCGAACGTGAGAAATACCAGACCACATTCCAGCATGCAGGCCTCGGCATTGCGCAAGTGGCTTTGGACGGCCGGTGGCTCGAGGTCAACGACCAGCTCTGCCGCATGCTGGGATACTCGCGAGACGAACTGTTATCCATGACCTTCCAGGATCTGACGCATCCCGATGATCTGAAGCGCGACCGTTCCCTTTACCAAAACCTCCGCACTGGTAATTTAGAAAAGTACTCCGTTGAAAAGCGTTACGTCACGAAGCAGCGGACCACATTCTGGGGAAATCTCACCGTCGCGCTTGTCCGCGATTCGGAGGGGGGACCCGATCACTTTATTTCCATCATCGACGACATCACCGAAAAGAAACGCGCCGAAGACGCCCTGAAGGACAGCGAACTGCGCTTCAAGAGCCTGTTTGAAAACACCATGCTCGGACTCTACCGGACCACGCCCGCCGGCGAAATACTTCTTGCGAACCCGGCGCTCTGCGGAATGCTCGGCTACGCGTCCTTTGACGAGTTGAAACAAAGCAACCTCGAAGCCGCCAACTTTCATCCCAGCTACCCCCGCGACGAATTCAAAAGCGAGATCGAGGAAAAGGGATTCGTCGCCGGCCTGGAGGCCCGGTGGAAGAGGAAGGACGGCCGTTTTATCTGGATCAGGGAAAGTTCCCGGGCGATTCGCGACGAGAACGATTGCATTGTCTACTACGAAGGAACCGCAGAAGACATCACAGAACGAAAGGAAGCGGAAGAGGCGGCTCGAAGAAAAGATGATTTGATCCGCATGGCCGGCGAAATTGCAAAGCTCGGGGGCTGGCAGTTCGATACGGCCACCGGCGAAGGGACCTGGACGGACGAGGTCGCAAGGATTCACGGTCTTAATCCCGAAGATCCCACCAGCCGGGATATCGGGCTTCAGTTCTACCGCGGTGAATCCAAACGAAAGATCCAGTCGGCCCTGAAGGATGTGGTGGAAAAGGGGCTCCCCTACGACCTTGAACTTGACCTGATAGACGCGGCTGGCCGGGAAAAGCAGGTGAGAACCCAGGGGATCCCTATTCAGGAGCATGGAAAGGTTGTTCAGGTGCGCGGCATCTTGATGGACATCACGGAGCAAAAGGCTGCGCAATCACGGCTCCGGCTTCTGAGTGAAGCGGTCGAGCAGACCCACGATGCCGTATTGGTCACAGACGCCAAAGCCCGCATCGTCTACGTTAATCCTGCAACGGAAACGCTGTCCGGCTACGCCGCCAACGAATTGATTGGGAAAAATCCCGACATGTTCAAAGCCGGCGTTCAAGACCAGAGCTTTTACGGTGACATGTGGAACACCATTTCATCGGGAAAGACTTGGTCAGGCGTCTTTGTGAACCATCGACCTGGCCGCCACCAGCGAGCCGCCTCGAATGAAGCTGAAGGAGTACTTGCGCGAAATCATGCGTTCGGCGGAACGCGCCGCTTCTCTAACGCGCCAGCTGCTGTCATTCAGCAGGCAAGCAGGATCCGGCGAATCCGTCCTGCAGATCAACGACTGCGTGCGCTCCGTTTCGGCCATGCTTGAGCGTCTCGTGGGAGATTCCATCCGGGTCGAAACCAAACTGCAGTCGGACCTCTGGCCGGTCAAGTGTGACGCGGGCAAAATCGAGCAGATCCTTGTCAATCTAGTGGTCAATGCCCGTGACGCCTTGAATCAAAAAGGGCGGATCACCATCCTGAGCGAAAACGCCCCTCTCGACGGAGTCATCGTCAAGGACGAAGCGGAACTGCCGCCCGGCCGGTACATCCGGCTTACCGTTTCGGACACAGGTCCCGGCGTACCACGGAACATTCAGGACAAGATATTCGAACCGTTCTTCACCACGAAGCCGGAGGGCCAGGGAACAGGGCTGGGACTTTCCATCGTATACGGCCTGGTGAGAAGCCTGGGCGGCGCCATCCACCTCTATTCCGAGAAGGGACACGGGGCCTGCTTCAAGATCTATTTGCCGGCGGAGGAAGATGACGCGCATCCTTCAACCGTCCAGGAAGAACAATTGCGTCTGGAGCCTGGAACGGAAGAGATTCTGGTGGCGGAGGACGACCCACAAGTGCGGGAAGTGGTCACTGCCGTTCTGGAAAGCCTCGGATACACGGTCACAGCTCATGAAAATGTCGAATCGGCTGCTCTGGCCTTCGAGAAATCCCCCGGCCGGTACGATCTCCTTCTGACGGATATGACCATGCCCGACGGAGACGGTTTGGACCTTGCCGGCCGCCTCAAAACCCGGCGGCCCTCTCTTCCTGTTCTTTTCATGACCGGCTATTCAGAAGACCTGTTCCGGGCCGAAGGCAAGGACGTCTCGACAAAGGATTACCTTCAGAAGCCCTTCCGACGGAACGAACTCGCCCTGAAAATTCGCGAACTTTTAGACGCGCGCCGGGAGGGGGCGTGAGCTGACGCCCTTCGGAGCTCTCGTCCTTGCGCCCTTGCGTAAGCCCTGTCAGGTTTTCAGCGTCTTTGGAACCTTGTATCCTTTCTGTTGCAGATCGTGGATGACTTTCTCTGCGACCGAGCGGCCATACTGCATGCCAACCGCCATGGAATCTCTCATGATATCGCCCTGGTTGGCGAGGACTTTCTGTCCCAGCGGGCTTTTATAAAAGGCGATCAATCCCTCGACGTCCTTCAGCGTGTAATATTTCTCGTAAATGGGAATTTCGAGATTGAGCAGCTCCCCGGTGTCAAATTTCTCCCGCAATTTCTCCCACACCTCCTGCGGCACCTCCGGCATGCTGTTTTCGAAGACGCCGAACATCCGGTCGAGCATTTGATTGGCGAGTTTTTCGCCGTGCGACAGCTCAATGAGTTCCCTTATTTTGGCGCCGAGTTCATCCTTTTGGGGCTTTGGTTGGGGAGACGGCTGCTGCCCGTACGCCGCCACACAGAAAGCCGCCAGCACCACCGTCAAGAGCAAACTCTTAAGTCTCATGAAAACCTCCGATGAATGGCCACAGCATACCACACGGCCTCCTGTGCCGGCTTCATTGACCCCCCATCTCTGCGGTGCTATAAGAGAGACAACGTCAGTACACATGGCCAATGAACGGGAGGAGGTCTCTCATGAAGAGATACGGTGTTCTGTTCTTCGTCCTTCTTGCAGCGATGTTCGCCGGGACCTCGCCCACAAAGGCATCGGACAAGTACACGGTTCTGAAGGACAAGCCGCTGGATGCGTCCCGCCGCCCGGCCGAGGGGAAGGCGCTGATCTACTTCGCGCGGCCGCAGATGTTTGGCGCGGCATTTAAAGTGAAGCTTTACGCCGACGGGACGTTTCTCGGTATCGTCGGCCCTCGCACCTACATCGCCTACGACTGCGACCCGGGAAAGCACGAGTTCATCGTTGCCGCTGAAAACGCCGGATTCCTTGAAGCGAACGTTGAAGCCGGCAAGATTTACATCGTCCAGGTCGCCATACACATGGGCGCATGGAAGGCCCGCACCCACTTTGAACCCGCCCGCACCGGGTCCGAGGCGATGGAGGAATTTCTCAAGGAAGCCAGTAAGCTCCACGCCGTCGTCACCACGGACGAAGGACTTGAGTGGGTGAATGAAAAGCACGCCAAGACTCAGAAGACGATCAAGAAGTACCGGGCGAAGGGAAAAGAATTCGAGACTCTAAAGTCCGGGGACGGCTTCGATTCGCCGCCCTGGGTGAAGTGAGACAGCTGGGGAGCTTCGCGCCCAGCCAGTCCTTCGGTTCGAACAGCCCGCTGCGGTCCTTCCCGCAACGGCAGCCTTTTGAAGTCTATCGCGGCCGCTTACGCGGTGATCGCCGTGCGACTGGCCGCAGCGGAGGGTCCCATGTCCCACATAAAAAAGCTGCTCGTACGGCCGCTCGCCCTCATCCTGATCTTAAGCGCCGCCCTGCCGGCTCTTGCCCAGCAGCTCAAGAGGGGCGCCGCTCCCGTCAGCGTGGAAACACCCTCGCTGGTTCTGGTGAACCAGCCTGTCAAAATAACCGGCTACAGCGTGCCCATGCGAGGCAAGAGCCTGAAGGTCAGCGTCAGGGCTCCCTCCGGCCATGCTATGAACTTGGCGGCGTCCATCGCCTCCACCGGCGCGTGGTCCGTTGAATTCAGGGGGGCCCGGAGCCTGGGGGAATATCGCGTCACGGCGACCTCGCCCGACGGCAAATCCACGGCGGACACACAATTCGAAGTTGTCAGCCCGCTGGGAATGGCCAACCAGGCCGCTGACAAGACCTCATCCCTGCTCTCCGCCATGGAAGCGGGCGTACCCATCTTGCAGCAGCAGGTGGCCATGCTCCCCGCATCCCCGGGGCGGGCCGAGGCCCTGAAACGGCTCACCCGAATCGCGGCGAATCTCCGCGAAGGCGCAGCCCGGGGCCAGGAGCTGGCGAACGCCCTCGGCCCCGTTACAAAACTGCCCGCCAAACTCCCGGTCCTGCAAAAGGACCTGCAACCCGCTTTCGACAAAATGGCCCAAGCCGCGGCCGGGGCAGACGCGGCCCGGAACCAGCTTGAAGAAAAACTCAGCCTGTGGGGAAGCAGCAAGCCCTCAACGTGTGATGACCTTTCCACGGCCGTGGCCGGACTGCAGCTTTACGCCGGTTTCGTGAATTTTCTGACCCACGAGTGGACGGAAGTTGCGAAGGACATCGCCGAAAAGTACGTTCTGGAGAAGTACAAGCTCGCCCCTTCCCCGCTCAACGCCGAGGACGTCATGTACGCCAAATCGGTGCTGACGACGGCCCACAAGTCCATCAACTACGGCAGCAAGTGGTGGGCGTACAACATCGATCTGACGGGGAAGTTGACCCTGTTGTATCAGAAGAATGACGGTCCGGGGCCGATCAAGGTTTCAGGAGAGTTCGAAGGCAATGCCGGCAATTTCAAGGTCTACGAAAATCTCATGGCCGCCACACCCGCCATGAACCGCTACGTCATCTTTCACCTGGCCCTGCCGCCCATGCCGGCCCTGCCCGGCCACAAGGAAGTCGTCAACGAGTTCGGCAAGATCGGGCGAACCTTCGCCGGGCCCTATTCTTTCCTCGTACCCGTGCACGGAATCATCGACGGCAACCGCATGATTCTCCAGGTGGACAAGGCCACCAAGGACTACGGAGACTCGGTGAAGGGCCGGGTCTGGTACGTCCTCGTCGACCCGACCTCTCCCCTGCCCATCCCCTACATCATGGAAACGGATCTGCCCATGGTAAAGGCCTATTTCATTCTCTCGCGCGGCACCCATGGCAAGCCCATCTTCACCATCGAGACCCGGGGCGACCGGTCCACAATCGAGAAAACCTTCAATCGCCGTGCGGCGGACGCCAAGGGAAATTACAAGGTCGTCTGGAAGGTCGATATCAAGGCCTGCAATCCCGAGTGCGAATAGGGACGCCGGGCGCTGCTGCCGGCCTCGTTCTGCCAGGTCGCCGCTTTCAAGACGGCGTGATCTCGATCCGGCCTTCTTTCTTTGCGCGCTTTTCGGCTTTCTTTTCTTTCTTGGTCTTGGCGGGTTTCTTCTTGTTTTCCTTCTTGACCTGCTTCGATTTGCTCATGAGGTCCTCCGTTCCTTGTCTCTCCGGGCTCTGTCAAGAGCTGCTCCAGGAAGGACGGAATCAAGATAGCACCAGGACACTCCGCTCACAATAGGCTTCGCGCCGCGGTTCCACTCCGTCTCGAAAATTCGGTATCATATCAGGCGTTCCCGGTGCAGGCGAGCACGACCCGTGGGCGCCTGGAATTTGCGTCGAAGGAAACATGGGGCCTCGAACCGCGTGAAGCAAGTCAAACCAACCGTTCCCAGGAGAGGTGGATGGGGGATCTCCTCCGAAAGACTGGTCTCCTCTGGCTGTGCCTGGCCGCCGGGCTCCACTGTTTCTCGGCGCGGCCGCCCGCCCAAACGGCTCGCCGCAAAACACCTTACCGCGTTCCCCGGGTGAACGCGCCGGTCAAGATCGACGGCGTCTTGAACGACGCGGCCTGGAAACAGGCGCTCGTCCTGAATGTCGACATCGAGGTTCAACCCGGCGAGAACATTCCCGCGCCCGTCAAGACCCAGGTCCTGCTGGCATACGGCCCCAAGGAACTCTACGTGGCCTTCAGGGCGTACGACCCTCATCCCTCCCGGATTCGCGCACGCTACACGGACCGGGACAAGATGTACAGCGACGATTACGTGAAAGTGGTGCTGGACACCTTCGACGACCAGCGGCGCGCCTTCGAATTCTTCTGCAACCCGCTCGGCGTCCAGGGTGACGCCATCCAAACGGCCGACTCGGGGGCGTCCACTGACTGGGACGCCATCTGGGCCAGCGCCGGCCGCATCACGCCGGACGGCTACACCGTGGAGATGGCCATTCCCTTCAGTTCCCTCCGTTTTCAGAAAACCGCCGGGCCCCAGGTCTGGGGGTTCGACGCCGTACGCAGCTACCCGCGGGGGGTCACACATACGATCGGGCTCTTCCCACGGGACCGGGGGAACAACTGCTATCTTTGCCAGGCCGACAAGATCGAGGGATTCGCGGGCGCCGACCCGGGAAAGAACCTGGAACTCGATCCGACGCTCGCAAGCACTTATTCGCAGTACCGTCCCGATTTTCCCTACGGGCGGATGGTGAAGAAGGATTTCAAAGTCGAACCCGGGTTGACCGTCCGCTGGAGCCCCACGCCCAATCTCGCACTGAACGCCGCTCTGAATCCCGATTTCTCGCAGGTGGAGGCGGACGCGGCGCAGTTGGACATCAACACGCGGTTCGCCTTGTATTACCCGGAGAAACGCCCCTTTTTCCTGGAAGGCATGGATTATTTTCAAACGACCGTACCCATCGTCTATACCCGGACGCTGGCCGATCCGGCCTGGGGCCTGAAGCTGACAGGGAAGATCGGCCGTGGGACTCTCGCCTGCTTCAGCGTCCAGGACCGGCAAACCAACCTCATCTTTCCCGGAAGTCAGAACTCACAATCCGGATCCCTCGGTGAAGGAAGCCTGGGGAGCGTTTTGCGCTACCGGCGGGATCTCGGCAAGTCTTCCACCCTCGGCGCCACCGCCACGAGCCGGGAGGGTCCGGGCTATTCCAACCGGGTGTTCGGCATGGACACCACGCTTCGCTTCACAGACAGGGACACGCTCAACCTGAACGCCTATGGCTCCTGGACGAAATACCCGGGCTCCGCAGCGGCGGCCTACGGACAGCCCGAGGGGCTGTTCGGAGGCTATGCGGCGGACCTCATGTACATTCACGCCACGCGCAACTGGGAATACTACGCGCACTACCAGGATTACGGCGAGAACTTCCGGGCCGATCTCGGCTATGTCCCTCAGGTGGGATTCACCTTCCTGGATACCGGCGTCCTGAACAACTGGTATAGCAACGATCCCAGGCACTGGTTCAACCGGATCACCACCTGGGT
>JARRNO010000216.1:0-3548 GCA_037384885.1 Acidobacteriota bacterium | reverse complement strand
GGCCAGGGCCACCATGTAGATGATGCTGTACCAGCGGATGGGAACGGGGCCGATCTTGAAAAGATCGGGGTGAATATGGGACGGAATGCTCTGCCAGAATTGACAGAAGGGGCTCATGTGGTCTCCCGGACTTGTAAGATCCTCGGTTCCAAAGACCTCTATTCCACCACCATTCGGGCGGCGAAACAAGGGGCGGACCAGCGGAAATTTTACAGGGAGGACGGGAGGAAGGGAGTCGAGCGTCGCGCAAAGAAAAGGGGGAAGAGACTGAGTGAAGACGTCAGGGGATGCGCTGGCGCGCTGCAAAGCAGCGGCCCAGCCTGCGGACGCTTTGCGCCGCGGGGCTGGAAAACGGTATCCTGTGCGCGGAGGACCGGCGATTGCGTATCCTGACGCGCTATATTTCCAAGGATATTCTTGCCCCCACGCTCATTGCGCTGGTGGTGTTCTCCTTTTTCTTCCTGATTAATACGCTTTTTCAGCTGGCGGGGCTGGTGCTTCAGCAGGGCCTTGGTGTGGGAGCCGCAGCGCTGCTCTTCGTCTATGCGCTTCCCATGCTTCTGGCCTATACGCTGCCGATGGCTCTGCTTGCCGGGGTCATTATCGCCTTCAGCCGTCTTTCCGCCGACAGTGAAATCGTGGCCATGCGCGCGGGAGGAATCTCCCTGAAAAAGATGCTGCGCGCGCCCATCCTGATGGGAGTCCTCTTCACGGCCGTGCTGCTTTCCCTGAATCTCTGGCTCATACCCGCCGCGCGGACGCAGCAGGATGTTCTGCAGCAGAAGACCATGCGGACGGAAAACCTTCTGAAGCTCGTGAAGCCCGGAGCCTTCTTCGACCGCATCCCGGGCGTACTGCTGTATGTGGACAAGACCGATCTCGCCAGAAACCTTTACGACAAGGTGATCATCTTCCAGCACCCCGGCGCAGACCAGGACATGCTGACCACGGCGGCCTGGGCCAAAGTGATTCAAAGCTCCGACGTGCGTTCGCTGGCCTTCCTGCTGGGGCCCGGCGAAAGTGTGATTTTCGACCGGCGCGAGCCCGGGAAAATTCAGGTCATGAAGTTCCAGGAACAGACGTTGACCGTCATGCCCGCACAGACACCGGGGGGTTCGTCCGAGAGAGAATTAAGCGCTCTGTCCCTGGGAGAGCTTCTCTGGCGCATGCATTCCCCGCCGCAGGCACAGAATCCTCAAATCGCGCGGCGCATGCGGTACGCCTATCGATTCGAACTGCAGCGCCGGCTTGCCGGGTCCCTGATCGTGCTGATCTTCGCCCTGATCGGCGTGCCCTTGGGGCTGTTCAACAGCCGGGGCGGCCGTGGTGCAGGTTTCAGCCTCTCTCTGGGCGTGGTCCTGGGGTACTGGGTCGTGCTGTCCGCGTTGTCCGACTTCGCTCACAAGGGAGTTCTGAATCCAGAAGCCGCGGCATGGCTGCCCGATGTCCTGGCGTTTCTGGTGGCGCTTTACCTGCTTCGAACTCGCACGGACCGGCCGAGAGAAAGGCGGACGGGGGGACTGTCGGCAATGGTTTCGCGTCTCGGCACGCTGATTCCAAGGAGAAAAAGCGGGGCGCGCACTGCGTCGGTCACCCGGTCTGAGCACTGGATCAGCGTGACGGACCGCTACCTCGTCCGGCAGTGGGTTTACTACTTCGTGATGATCACAGGCGCCATTCTATTAATCGATTGGATCATCGAGGTGCGGGGGCTTTCGGAATTCATGACCAGCCGCCATCAGTGGTGGCTCTTGCTCCATTACCTTGTGATGCAGTCCTTCGGCGTCTTTCTTATGCTGCTTCCGCTGGCCATGCTGATGACCGTCCTGGTGGTGCTCGGCATCCTGGAAAAGGGCAACGAAATTACAGCCATGAAGGCCGGCGGCATCTCGCTCTACCGGATCAGTGCGACTTTTCTTTTCCTGGCGGTCCTCATGGGGGCGCTGACCTGGGGGATGGGCGAGGTGGTCGTTCCGGCGGCGAACCGCCAGGCCCAGCAGATCCGGGACACCATCAAGCACAACCGCTTCCAGCGTCTCAACAGCACCTTCAACGTGTGGCTTTTCGCGCCGGACCGGGGCGCCCTGTTCCACTACGACCGCTACGAACCGAAGACCAAGGTCTTCCATGGATTCACACGTTATTCCCTGGGACCGGGACGCCAAACGGTTACCGGCATCTTCTACGCGGCGCGCGCACGCTTTGAGGGTGAGCACGAATTGAACTACCGGAAAGGCTGGCAATGGGCGGCGGGGGCTTCTCCCAGCTTCCGGGCCCTGGGCCAGGGGGCGAGGGAGCTTCGCATGAAAAGCAGCTATTTTATCTTGCCGGCCTATACCGAAGGCCAGACCCTTTCGGCTCACGACCTCGCGGCCCTGATACGGGACCTGAAGCGTAAGGGGCTGCCGGTCTACCAGCAGAAGGTGGCTTACTATCAGAAATACGCCGATACGGCGACACCGCTGGTGCTTCTGCTTCTCGGGCTGCCCTTTGCCTTCAGTACCGGCAAGCGTGGATCTCTATACGGGGTGGCCATCGCGCTCGGCCTGGCGATCGTCTTTTACGTCCTGCAGGCGGTCTTCACCACCGTGGGGGAAATGCAGTGGCTCGATCCGGCGCTCGCGGCATGGGCGCCGGTGGTGATCTTCGGCCTCAGCGGCGGCTACTGGCTTTTGAACCTTCGGTCCTGAGACCGGGGCGAAATTCAGGCCGGCCGATCCTTCCGGGCTGGCTTTTCGACGGCAAACACGACAAAGGGCCAAAGCGGGACGCCGATATGTCTCTCGAAAATCTTGCGGGCGCCCGTCCTTTCCAGGACGGGCAGGATTGAGACGGACCGGCAGCCGAGCGAAAGCGCGGGGAAATGCCAGACCACGCTTTCCACGCCGTTAGCCAGATGTCTTACCAGAGCATTCCGCGGTTCGCAGGAATGGGCGGCTCCGATCCGTCCCCCCGGCTTGAGCACCCGGAGCATTTCAAGGGCACCTTTTACCGGATCGTAAAGGGGGCAGAGGCTGTAGGTCGTCAAAACCACGTCGAAGCTGCCGTCGTCAAACGGGAGCGCTGTCATGTCCCCTGTCGCAAAGACGGCCCTGTCCAGAAGTCCTGCTTTTTCCAGGCGAATCTTGGCCACGCCAAGCATACCTGCGCTCATGTCGAAAAGAGTGACTTTTCCCCGGGCGCCCGTTTTTCGAGCGGCGAGAAGGGACGTGGACCCTGTGCCCGCTCCGCAATCCAGAACGTTATCACCGGGATTCACGGTCTGTCCCACCGCCAGCTGTCTCCCCCGCTGGTCCGAACGCGCCGTGAGAAGCGCATGCTGAACGTCATACCGGCGCGAGACCCGGTCGTAAATGCCCGCCAGTTTTTGCGGTTCGAGTCCTTTTCGCATGTCGGGCGCTCCTCCGCCGGTCCGCTCGGGACCGCTTCATGAATCCCGTCCCGCCCCCCTTGCTTGTAAAATACCCTCAATGTGTAGTAAGGTCGAATTTCAAAGAGAATATGGAAGGAGTATGGGTATGAGGCGGCCGTCAGGCCGCTCTTTTTTT
>JARRNO010000215.1:0-3555 GCA_037384885.1 Acidobacteriota bacterium | reverse complement strand
CCGCCGTTATCCTGCATCCGGGACAGGCGGCTCGAGGTGGTCTGGAACCAGGACTCGACCGGCTCCAGGCCCGCGGGAAGCGGATCGGTCACGGCCACGAAGCGCCGCCCCTTCGTGAGAAAGAACGTCAGGGTCACTTCCACCACATCGCCTGCCTTGACCGTGGTGGTGGAGGGGCCGGCCTTGTCGCCGGTCATCACGGCGTAGGAGCGCGTGAGGGAGAAGCCGTGGTCCGCCGGAGGCTTTTTGCTTTCGGTGGACGCGTATTTCAACCGCGTCACGTAAAAGAGTTTTCCCGTTCCCCATATCTTGAAATCGAGCGGGAGAACCGCACCCGTGTTGCCCATCTTGAGAAGCTTCTGCATGGGCAGGCCCTTCGTCTTGACCTGAGTGCTCCGGCCTTTGAAGCGGGCCGCCATGAGCTGTTTCATCCCCAGACGCACCACCGCCGTAAAGTCGGGGACCTCCTTTTCATACTTCCTGTAATAGTCCACCAGGCTTTCCATGGCCCAGGCGTTTTCCTGGGTGTTGCCCCAGCGGCCCTTCTTGCGCACCTTCATGAGCCAGCGCACCATCTGGGGAACGAGCGAAGAGTCGTCGCTGTCCCGCACGATGCTGCCGAGGGCGATGGCCGTGGACCGGACATTGCTGCTCCAGTACCAGAGCAGGTAGGGATCGTTCAGCTCCTCGACGTGCGCCGTACCCGCTTCCGGAAGAATCGTGTTGTCGATGCGCGTTTTCAGGTCGGCCGTCCTGCCGTCGTGGATGCCGGACGTCTTCATGGCGTCCCAAAGCCAGCAAAGGCCGTAAACGGGCATGCTGTCGCGCAGTGAATACAGACGGTTGATCTGACTGTCCACCGTCCGGCCGCCCGCGGCCAGGACCTTCACGGCGAAGGCCTGCCAGCCGAGGTAGGCGGGCAGGGTTGAGGCGTCGTTGGGCGGCGCGGAATTCAGGGCGCCCATCAGAAAACGGTACCCATTGTCCAACTCCGCGCCGGGGACCTTGTAGCCGAGCTTCACCCCTTCCTGCATGACATGAAGGACGTAGCTCGTCAGGTAAGGCGAAGCCGCCAAACAGGCGCTTCCCTTCCAGTAGACAAAGCCGCCGCTGTCACACTGGAAGTTCTGAAGATCGTCCAGGGTCTGCTGCGTGATCTCTTTCAACTTTCCCGCGGGAACGCCGGGAAGCTTGAAGGCGTCGCCCAGGTCGGCCGCGAGCATGAGCGCGAGCGCGCACGACGCGCGCTGCTCGGCGCACCCGTAGGGATAGCTCACGAGATAGCGCGCCCCCTCGCCGAGACCCACCATGGCGGTGGAAGACAGCTCGAACGACAGCCCGCCCACCTTGGGAAGCACGCCGCCGGGCAGGGCAACTTTCTCCGTGGTTTCGGGATGGGCGATGCCGTAGGCCGCCACCACCTCCGGCGGGATGAGCAGCTCCACCGGGATGCTCTTCTGAAAGGCGTCGCTTTCGTTCAGCAGCCGCACGCTCATCTGGATCCGGGCCTTGCCGACGGCGCCGGCCTTGAACTGGAAGCGCACTTCGCTGCTCTCGCCCGGCTTCATGTCCACCTGCTTCTTGGCTTCGCCCGTGACTTTCAAGATGCCTGGATCGAGGCTCTTGACGGCCACTTGAGCCGTGCCGGCCTGCTTGAGCCGGCTGGTGAGCACCGCTCCGAAATAGGCCTTGTCCCCCACCGTCAGGAACCGTGGGAAGGCCGACGTGAGCAGCACCTTCTTGCTCACGCGGATCTCCTTCTGCCCCTTGCCGAACCGGTTCTCCTTGTCGTTCACCACGGCCATGATGCGGTACGAGGTCAGCCCTTCGGGCAGCTTGACCGTGGTGGTATACGTACCGTTGTTGTCCGTGGCGGCCGAGCCGATCCAGAAGGCCAGCACGCGGAAATCCTTGCGGACCGGGACGCCCGGGCCGTTGTCCACCCCTCCTCCGCCGCCGGTTTCAGCGCCCTTGGGTGTGATGACGCGCCGGCTGATGAGGCGCTGCCGGGAATCTTCGTTCATCACCTGGAGGGCCTTTTCGGCGTAAACATCGCCCAGGACGTCCGGCGTTTTGTATCCCGTCAGGGACAGCACGCCGTAGTCCACGGCCCAGAGCGTGACCTCGGCGTGGGCGGGTTTCCCGTTTGCATCCTTCACCTTCACCGTCACGGTGGCGTTGTCCGCGGGGCGGTATTCCTCCTTGTCGGTGGAAATGTCTACGTGAAGGCGCTTGGCCGCATTGTCCACCTTGAGTTCGCAGTACCCCATGCGGAAGGTGGGTTTGCCGGGATCGCTCCCGTCCTTGGCGATCACGTCGCTGGTGCGCCCCTTCACCAGCAGCACGGACACATAGACGTTGGGAATGTCCTTCTGCGTGATGGGCACTTCGATGGTCTGCTGGGTCGAGGTGAGCGCGAACTCGTGATACTGCCGGATGCCCTCCCGCTCCACCGTATAGAGCGCCGTCGCCTTTTCCCAGGGCGACTTGATCATGATGCGGGCGGTGTCGCCGGGCTTGTAGCTTTTGTGTTCGGGCACCAGGTCGATGATGTTGTTGTCGCTTCTCGCCCAGGCCGTGTAGCCGGGACCGAGGACGTAGAATTCGGTGTTGGTCGTGGTGGACCGACCCGCCGCGTCACCCGCCGTGGCGGTCAGAATGTAAAGCCCGCCCTTTTTCAGGGGAATGTGCACGTCCACGGGCTTGGCGCCGGTGGTGATTTCCTTCGTCCAGACCGTCTTTCGTTTGAGCGTGCTGGTCCAGTCGTAAAACCCGTCGCCCCGGGCCTGTCTCGAGCTGATCCACTGCAGGTGGATGAGGGACGTTTTCACCTTGACGCCCGCCGCCAGGTCGCCGTCCGGACGGACCGCCACGACCCGCGTCTTGACGCCGTCCTTCATATCTGTAAAGAACGGGGGTGTTTGAAGGCCGATGTACCAGGGTGCGGGATTCACGAGCACCGACGCTCTGCCGGAAATTTCCTGCCGTGACACGCTGGTGACGGTGCCTTCGAGGGTGTACCGGTACGGCTGGCCCACGGTCACGCCGGTCTGAAGATCCAGGTGGATGGTCCCGTCCGGAGCGAGCTTGGCCTGCTTCGTCTGAAGGGCCGCCTGGCTTTCGTCGTCCGGCTGCGCGTCCCAGGCGTTCTGGAGAAAGACGTAATGGTCGGGATTGCAGTGCGTGTACACAGAACGGGGCGGCTGGTGTACGAGCGAGCGGGAAAAGGTCCAGTCACGCTTTGCCCGCCCATGGGCGCCCCAAAGAGATACCGCGCCTGGATGACCCCCTTGAGCTGGGCTCCGGCCAGGTGGTCAGCCCCGCCGAGTGTGGTGTCCACCCGGAAATCGGGCTTGCGGTAGGCGGCCACCAGGAAGCTTCCGTTCACAGTCTTTTTCTGTCCCTGCACGGTCGCCTTTACGTGATAGGTTCCCAGAGGGGCTTCCTTGGGCAACGTGAAAGTCCAGTCCGCCGTGCCCCACTCCGAAAGGGGCAGTTCGCGGCTGTCCAGCTTGTTGTCCTGGCTGTCGGTCAGGACGATTTTGACCTTGGCGC
>JARRNO010000214.1:0-3562 GCA_037384885.1 Acidobacteriota bacterium | reverse complement strand
TGAGATTCAGGGCGGTGACGGTGTGTTTGGTCGGCACGATAAACCGGTCGCCGGTCTGGCCTGGAACGTTGTCCACCATGTGATGGAACTTTTTCTTCCAGAGCCTCTTCCCCGTTTTCCGGTCGACGCAGGCCGTCCATTTTCCGGACCAGGCGGTAACCGTGGAGGAAGCGACATGGAATCCGTCGTATGCCAGGAACTGGGGCTTGGGCTTGGCCCAGGCCGTAAAGACCTTCGTGGTCCAATGCACCTTGCCGTCGCTTTGCCGCAGGCACGTGATGCCGTAATAACCGTTGCTGTTTTCGAGGTGGTACATGTTGCCGTCCAGGATCTTGAAAGAGGGATCGAACGACCAGGGGACGTCCCTCATCCAATCGAATTTCCCGGTTGCGGCATCCACCGCGTAAAGCGTGTCTCCGCTGTAGGCGTAAATTCTATGGTGGTCTTGGTTGATCAGGTTGACCTGCTTGGGAAGGAGCTTCTTCCATTTCCTGGTACCGGTTCCGGCGTCGAATCCGATGAGGTCGTTCTTGTCGTTGCAGCCGACCAGGGTGTTTCCGCAAAGGCGGATGTACTGCCAACGTCCCGTCATCCTCACGGACCGGAACGTGGTCTTCCAGATGATTTTCCCGTCCTTATCGTCAATGCAGTAGAGATAGTTGTCGGAGTTGGCAGCGAAGAGAACGCCGTTTCCGGCGACCATGCCCACGATGTCGCCCCTGCTGGCCAGGGCCGTCCAGACCGGTTTTCCGGTCTTCACGTTCAGGGCGTGAACGGCCCCGTCAAGACCGCCGAGAATGAGAACCTCTTGCTTTGGCTCCCAAAGGTAATAGAGAATCTGCCCCTGAGCGGCGAATTGCCACAACCGCTTGCCGGTTTTGCCCGAAAAGGCCTCAGCGCGGCTGAATACTAGATGGACGGCATGGGCTTCAACGAGAGAGAATCCAAGACCGGCGAGCAGGCCGCCTGCCATGCCGGAAGCGGCGGCATACCCTGCGGGCATCGCTGCAAGCTCCAGCTGGACCGGCTTGTGCTGCACCCGGGGGAAAATGTAGTCGGGAACTCCATCGCCGTCGATATCCAGGCGAATGGGCGGGTCCTCAATGATCGTTTTGTTGAATGTCAGTTGGGGTGCGATCTTCTGCGAGGCGGGCGGCGCGGCCGCCTGGAGGGTGACGTTCCAGCCCATGGCCAGGGCCGCGGCGGCACAGGCCGCCAAGGTGAAAGAAATCGCTCTGCTTTTCATGGCTGCTCCCTTCCAATCGTTTCGGGTGAAAGTTTGAGAACAGCCCTCCCTTAACCTTATCCCCCGGATGCGCGTGCACGCCTTTTGCCGGCGGTGGCAGTTTTGGACGGCCTGCAAGGGGCAAGGATCTTTTTGAATCTATCATAAAACGCGCCCAAAGAGGACGTTTCCCGGGTGAACGCCCTTTCGCTCAGGAGCGGGCCCTGGGCATGGAAAAAACGTACGTCGTCAGCCCGGCGGCCATGACATCCCCATCTTTCAGCCACAGGGGCTGTGTGGCGCCCGTGCAGGTCGTCTGCGCCAGAAGCTTTCCATTGCTTATATCCACGATTTGCAGGCGGCTCATCAACGCCCTGGAAATCGCGCAGCACCTCCTGTCCTCCGGGCCGGCGGCGACAACCAGGCTTGTTTTCTTTGGGTAGGTCCGCTTCCAGACGGTTTTTCCGTTCCGGGCGTCTAAGGCCTGGAGACGGCCCCATGTGGGAACGAGCAAGAGTTGTTCCGCCGTGACGGGATTTCCGGTGATGACTCCATGAAACTTCTTCTGCCAGAGAAGACGGCCGGTCTTGGCGTTCAGGCGGGCCATCTGCCTGTAAGCCCAGACGTCTACGAAGCCCTGATCCAATGCCAGGCCCTTGGGGGCGTACACGGAGGATGTCCAGCTGCTGAAGTGGACTCCAGGTTTCGCCCATAGTTTCTTGCCGCTCGCGGGGTCGACGCATTCCACCCAGAGTTTGCCCGAATGATGCCTCAGGTAGTAGAGGCGATGACCGCTGACCTTGAAGTACTGGTTGAACCACAGGTGGGCTCCCACCTGCCAGAGACGCTTGCCGGTGGATAAAGAGAAGGCCGAAAGTTCGTGGCCGCCATATGTAAAGACTCGTCCTGGGTCCCGTCCCACGAGGCTGCTTTCCGCCGGAAGACCGGCCGCCCAGAGCTGCTTTCCCGTTTGAGGGTCGAAGCCGAGAAGCCGGTTGTCGATGGCCGCCGCGCAGAGCACGCCGTCCGAGAGCCGCAGGTAGCGCCAGGAGCCCTTCGTCTTGATGGACGCGTCGAAGGGGCGCCGCCAGAGGACCGTCCCGTTCTTTTCTCGGAGGCAGCAGAGGAAGTTGCTCGAGCTGGCGGCGAAAATCTTCCCGCCGGCCACGATCATGCCGACGATGTTGCCGTGTTCGGCAAGCGCCGTCCACAAAGCCTTCCCGGTCCTGATATCCACGGCGTGAACCTGGCCGTCTCTCCCGGCGAGAATCAGCCTCTGATGTGCCCGATCGAAGTGGACGAAGAGAATTTGAGCGCCCGCTTTGAACTGCCACAGCTCCTTCCCGTCTTTGCCGGAAAAGGCTTCCGCCCGGCTGAAGTTCTTGCTCGACGTGGCGCCGAATTCGCCTACGAGCCCGGCGGCGAGCCCCCCTATGGCTCCTCCTTCCATCAGCGCGGCCTGGCCGGCGGAGCTGTAATTTGCCGGGGCGCCGTGCTGGACACGTGGAAAGATGTAATCGGGAATCCCATCGCCGTTAATGTCGACCCGGAGGGGAGGATCCATGACGGTGGTTCCCTGCAAAGCCGCAACGATTTTAGCTTTTGGGACCGCTGTGGCTGCACGGGTTTGCAACGGCGCGGCTGATATAAAGACTGCGGCGGCGGCAGCGGCGGCGACATAGCGAAAGAAAGTGTTGCGAAGGTTCATGGCTGCTCCTTGCCGGATGGTGGTCCGGTTACTCAGAACAGCCCTCCCTTGGTTTTGCTCCCCGTATCAAGCGGCGGAACCCCCGCCGTAAATCACTGAGTCACTCATGGGCCCGCAGAGGGAAACCTTAGACACCAAACACTAGACACTAGACACTAAACACTAAACACTAAACACTAGACACTATAAGAATCCCTTCTCCCGCATCCAGTCGTCGTTGAAGATGGTGCTGAAGTAGCGGGAGGCGCTGTCGGGAAAGATGGTGACGATGCGGGCGGGGCGGTCCAGTTCCTTCGCCAGTTTTCGGACGGCCCAGATGACGGCGCCGCTCGATCCGCCGCCCATGATCCCTTCCCGGCGGACCAGCTCGCGGGTCGTGAGAAAGGCGTCGCGGTCGCTGACCTGGATCATGTCGTCGAGCACGCTGAAGTCGGCCGTGCCGATCAGGAACTCGTCTCCCAGCCCCTCGAGAAGATAGGGCTTGGGTTCCACCCGCTTCCCGGTCTTGAAGTAGTCGTAAAAGATGGAGCCCTGCGAATCCACCGCGACGACCTTGATGGACGGGTCCTGTTCCTTGAGGTATTTTGCCGTGCCGCCGATGGTGCCGCCGGTACCCATACCGGCCACCA
>JARRNO010000213.1:0-4061 GCA_037384885.1 Acidobacteriota bacterium | reverse complement strand
ATGCAGCACACGGCTCCGGGCATTTCCAGGCTCGGCATTCCGCCCTACGACTGGTGGAACGAGGCGCTGCACGGTGTTGCGCGTTCGGGCCACGCCACCATGTTTCCGCAGGCCATCGGGATGGCCGCCACGTGGGACACCGAACTGGTGCACCAGGAAGGCCGGGTCATCGCCACCGAAGCCCGGGCCAAGTACAACCAGGCGCAGCGCGAGGGCAACCACAGCATCTATTTCGGACTTACTTTCTGGTCGCCCAACATCAACATCGTCCGTGACCCGCGCTGGGGCCGCAGCCAGGAGACTTACGGCGAGGATCCCTTCCTGACATCGCAACTGGGCGTGGCCTTTGTGAAAGGCATGCAGGGCAACAACCCGAAGTATCTGGAAGTCGTGGCGACGCCCAAGCACTTTGACGCCTATAGCGGCCCCGAACCGCTGCGGCACGGCTTCAACGCCCAGGTCTCTCCGTACGATCTCGAAGCCACCTATCTGTCTCCGTACGATCTCGAAGCCACCTATCTGCCAGCCTTTCGAGCCACCCTCGCCGACGCTCATGCGGACTCCACCATGTGCTCCTACAACGCGGTCAACGGCGTGCCCGCCTGCGCCAATCCCTTCCTTCTGCAAAAAATCCTGCGCGACGACTGGGGTTTCCATGGCTACGTCACCTCCGACTGTGGCGCCATCGGCGATATCGCCTTCGGGCACTTCTACACGCCGGACCTCGAGCATGCCTCCGCCCTGGCCGTCAAGGCGGGGACGGACACGACCTGCGGCAACGAATACGTCACGCTGGTCAAGGCCGTCGAGCAGGGCCTGATTCCGGAAAGCGACATCAACCGCGCGGTGAAACGGCTGTTTACGGCGAGAATGCGCCTGGGGATGTTTGACCCTCCGGCGGACGTTCCCTTCAACAAGATTCCCATGTCGGAAGTGGATTCTCCGGCCCACCAGCAGCTGGCGCTGCGGGCGGCGCGCGAATCGATGGTGCTGCTGAAGAACAACGGCATCCTTCCCTTGAAGCCAAGCGTGAAGACCATTGCAGTGATCGGGCCCAACGCTGAATCACTCCCGGCTATCGAGGGCAATTACAACGGCACTCCTCTCCACCCGGTACTGCCCATCGACGGTTTACTGAAGGAGTTTGCAGGCAAGGCGCAGATTCTCTACGCTCAGGGTTCTTCGTATGTTTCGCAGTTCCCGGTGCCCGTACCGCGCACGGTGTTCCATCCCGATGAGGGCTCCTCGGTTTCAGGGCTTAAGGCTGAGTATTTTTCGAATGCCGACTTCTCTGGCAAACCGGAACTCGTCCGGACGGACCCGCAGATCCAATTCGACTGGAACGCCGCCGCGCCTGCTCAGGGCGTTCCCATGAAAGCCTTTTCAGTCCGGTGGAGCGGTACGTTGACCCCCCCGGGGCCGGGAGCCTACACGTTCCAAATCCGCAAGTTTCACTGTTATCGTTGCAGCGTCGATGAAAGAGTCCGGGTTTATCTGGACGGCAAGCTCGTGCTTGAAAGGAGTCAAAGCAGTGAACGTCGAGGCCGGGGTGTCATTAGCAGCAGCGGATACACTCGCCGCCCACCGGAGCCCTCTTTCCACATGCACTTCACCGATACGAAACCGCACACCTTCCGGTTGGAATACTCGCATCGTTCACCGTTGTTCGGCGCTGGATTGACATTTGAATGGGAGCCACCGGCAGAGGTGTTGCGGGACGAAGCCGTGCGAGTTGCTCGACAAGCAGACGTCACGGTTGTCTTTGTCGGGTTGTCGCCGAATCTCGAAGGCGAAGAAATGCCAGTTCGTGTGGAAGGTTTTGATGGTGGCGACCGCACGACGCTGGGCCTGCCGCCGGTCCAGGAGAGACTCCTGGAGGCGTTAGGCACGAGGGGCAAGCCTCTTGTGGTGGTGCTCATGAACGGCAGTTCGCTGGCCGTCGACTGGGCCCGGCAGCATGCTGCCGCGATCCTCGAGGCGTGGTATCCGGGCCAGGCCGGCGGCACCGCCATCGCGGAGACCCTGGCCGGTTCGAACAACCCCAGCGGAAGGCTGCCCCTGACCTTCTACACCTCCGTCGCTCAGCTGCCGACCTTTTCCGATTACTCGATGCGCGGCCGGACCTACCGCTATTTCCACTGGGACCCGCTCTATCCGTTCGGCTACGGCCTGAGCTATTCGAGCTTTGCCTTCAGCAACCTTCACCTTTCGTCGCCCACCGTGCAGGCCGGGCAGCCGCTCACCGTGGAAGCCGAGGTGAAGAATACATCCGGGGTTGCCGGTGACGAAGTCGCTGAACTGTACATCGAGTATCCGGCCAGGCGCGGCGGCCTCCTTCGGGCACTGAAAGGATTTGAGCGCATCCATCTGGCTCCCGGCGCAACCCGCCGGGTCAGCTTCACGCTCAGCCGGCGCGATCTGAGCATGGTCACGGAAAAGGGCGAACGCAGGGTGATGGCGGGCAGCTACACCGTCTTTGTCGGCGGCAGCCAGCCCGTCGAAGGCGCTCAGGGTGTTCGGGCCAAGTTCCAGATTACCGGCGATCAGAAGCTGGCACGATGACGAGCCTTGCAGTCGGCTGTTTCGTGGCCCGGAGGCCGGGGGGCCGGGCTGGGATTTGATTTTTGTTTTAAGATTCACAGGAGATGATGGAGGAGGGTTTTGGGATGAGCAAGACAACATTGGGAGTGATTGTAGGGAACCGGGGATTTTTCCCGGGGGCTCTGGCCGAGGAGGGCCGGAAGGAGATCCTCGAGACGCTGGAGGCGGAAGGCTACCGGACGGTATGCCTGACGCCGGAACAGACCCGGCACGGAGCGGTGGAGTCGCTGCAGGAGGCGCGGAAGTGCGCGGACCTGTTCAAGCAGCACGGCGATGAGATCGACGGCATTCTGGTGACGCTGCCGAACTTTGGGGACGAGCGGGCGGTGGCCAACACGCTGCGGATGAGCGGGCTGGAGGTGCCGGTGCTGATCCAGGCCTACCCGGACGAGCCGAACAAGATGCTGATGGGGGGCCGGCGGGACAGCTTCTGCGGGAAGATGTCGGTGTGCAACAACCTGTGGCAGTACGGGATCCGCTACACGCTGACCACGCTGCACACCGTGGCGCCCTCGTCGGAAGGCTTCAAGAAGGATCTGGAGTCGTTTGCGGCCACCTGCCGGATTGTGAAGGGTCTGAAGGGTCTGCGGGTAGGGGTGCTGGGAGCGCGGCCGGCGGCGTTCAACACGGTGCGCTTCAGCGAGAAGCTGCTGGAGCACGCGGGGATCACGGTGGAGACGCTGGACCTGTCGGAGGTGTTCGGAAAGATCGGGCGCCTGGGGGACGGCGAGGCGAAGGTGAAGGCGAAGCTCGAGAGCCTGGGCGGCTACGTCCAGACGGGCGGGGTTCCGCAGGCGTCGCTGGTGAAGATGGCGAAGTTCGGGGTGGTGGTGGACGAGTGGATGGCGGCGAACGAGCTGGCCGGAACCTCGATTCAGTGCTGGACGGCGATGGAGGAGTTCTTCGGGGTGGTGCCGTGCACGCTGATGAGCATGATGTCGAACAACCTGCTGCCGAGCGCCTGCGAGACGGACATGACGGGGATGGTGGGCATGTACGTGCTGCAGCTGGCTTCGGGGACGCCGAGCGCGATTGTGGACTGGAACAACAACTACGGCGAGGACCCGGACAAGTGCGTGATCTTCCACTGCTCGAACCTGCCGAAGCACTTCTTTGAAGACTTCAAAATGGACTTTCAGGAGATCATCGCCGGGTCGGTGGGCAAAGAGAACACCTTCGGGACGGTGGTGGGCAAGCTGAAGACGGGGCCGATCACCTACTGCCGGGTGTCAACGGACGACCTGGGGGGCGGCATGCGGGCCTACGTGGGTGAAGGCGAAACGACCGACGACCGGCCGGCCAGCTTTGGCGGATACGGCGTGCTGAAGGTGCCGCAGTTGCAGGACCTGCTGCACTACATCTGCACGAACGGCTACGAGCACCACGTGGCCGTCAACTTCAGCCGCTACGGCGCCGCCATCGCCGAAGCCCTCGGCAATTACAAACGCTGGAATGTTTAT
>JARRNO010000212.1:0-5566 GCA_037384885.1 Acidobacteriota bacterium | reverse complement strand
GCCCGATCTGTTTCGACTTTGGCTACGGGCCCTTCCGCTGGGTGTGCCTTTCGGGGAAGGCATCCGACCTTGAGAAGACCGACCGGGCCGCCATGTCGTGCATCGATCCCTCCAGGCGCGGGCAGGACCGGGACAACTACAACTGGATCCGCGACGCGGGGGCGAACCAACTGGTCGTGGGCACGCAGGCCCGCATTCTATACGCCGACGCCGAAGGCCGCGTCAATATCGCGCTGAAATTCAATGAGATGGTCCGCAACGGTGAAATCGGTCCCGTCATTATCGGGCGCGATCATCACGATACGGGTGGCACGGATTCGCCCTTCCGCGAGACCGCGAATATCTATGACGGATCCAATCTAACCTCCGATATGGCCCACCAGTGCTTTGCGGGCAATATCGCCCGGGGGATGACCTATGTGGTCCTTTCCAACGGCGGGGGAGTGGGCACGGGGAAGTGTTTCAACGGCGGGAACGGAGTTTTACTTGACGGATCGGAAGCCGCTGACAAGATCGTGTCCTCCGGGCTTCAGTGGGACGTGATGGGCGGCGTAGCGCGGCGGGCCTGGGCGCGCAACGGCAACGCGGTTCAGACTGCGCGGTTGTGGAATCAGCGCCTCGGAACCCAGGGTCATATCACGGAGCCGCACCTGGCGGACGACGATCTCGTCCGGCAGGTTGTGGAGCGAGCGGGACTGGATTGAGCCGGACGCCGCTGCTGGATGGAGCCGCTGGAATCCGGAGTTTCGACGCGCTGTCATGTCCAGCGCCCAGCCACTTGTGAGGAGACGTTCATGAACACGCGGGTGAGCGGATTGGCGCAGAAGATGCTCAAAAGAAGCTTTGAGGAACTGACCGCACGCGAAAAGAGCGTCGTCCGGCATATCGCAAGAGGCGTCCATATCAGCCGGAACACGAACAAGGAGTATGACGAGAGCCTGACATTCGGCCAGAGGGTGGCCGACAAGGTGGCGTCCTTTGGGGGTTCGTGGACATTCATTTTGATTTTCTGCTGCATTCTTGTGGTCTGGGTCGTGATCAACTCAGCGCTGGTCCTCCGTCATCCCTTTGATCCCTATCCATATATTCTGCTGAACCTTTTCCTTTCCATGCTGGCCGCGGTGCAGGCTCCGATCATCATGATGTCGCAAAACCGCCAGGCGGCAAAAGACCGCGTTGACGCAGCTGAAGACTATGAAGTCAACCTGAAGGCTGAATTGGAGATTGCCGGACTTCACGAGAAGCTGGATGAGCTTCGGAGCGACAAATGGTTGGAATTGCTGCGAATACAGCAAGAACAAATCGAGCTTCTCAAGGCCCTTCTGCGGGAGCAAAAGATACCATAGCCGGAAACAGCACTAGACCATCGAAAAAAAGGCCCGGAGCAGGTTGTTGCCCCGGGCCTTCGCCTGCACATGGCAGTGCCTGGCAAGTTATTTTCTCAAGTACTCGAAACTCGGACCGGGCCTTCCAACGAAGCATGAACGAGTAAATCCGTATTTCTTGATAATCGCACAGGCCTGGCGCGCCTCGGCTTCATTTGACCCGAAGTCGAACATCCAGTGGCTGCCGTCCACGATCTTCCAGCTGCCGTTGATCTTCTTAACCTGGATCGTCGCAGGATTGAAGGAGACGCAGTCTTCTCCGGACATGGCTCCTGTGGGCGCGTGGCCGTTCACAAGCATGTATTTGAACGACGGATTGGGCCGCCCCACGAAGCAGGACCGGTTCATACGGTAGTGCTTGATGATGCTCAGCGCCTTGCGGGCTTCAGCCTGGTTGCTCCCAAAATCGAACATCCAGTGGCTGCCGTCCACAATTTTCCAGTGACCGTTGATCTGCTTTACCGTGGTCGTCGCAGGATTGAAGGAAACGCAGTCCTCGGGGCCGGGGCGCGGCGTTAGGTGCATTCCTCCGGCAACGCCGGGCTTCACAGGTCTCATGCCCGGACGGGGTTCCAATTTGGTCATCCAGCCCGTGTAATCCCGGCCGATGGTCCAGGTGGTGCTCACGGTTTTCTCGGCTGGCCCCCCCTGAAGCGTCCATGTCTGGACGGGGGCCGACGCTCCGTCGCTGCGGATGAAGCGGTATTGAACCCTCCTAATTCTCGGGCTTGCCACCAGGATTTTGCCGGTGAAAGTAATTTTCCCCGGGCATTTCCCGACATAATGTTCGGGAGATGCCGACAATTGAGCCTGAATGGGCTCTACCGCGTTGACAGGGGTTAGAATAAAGGCGATTGCCACTGTCAGGACAACGGCCGGCATTAAGCATTTGGAAATAATTCGCTTCGACATCGGTACCCTCCCTTGATGCGGGATCTTTTCCCGCGGGTTATCTGGCACAGCACCCGGATAGGAATAAGCCGCCCGGATGCCTGCAATTAGATTTTCTGTTTAGAAGAATTTGCCGTAAGCGCCCTGCGCTTCCGAAATCCATCTCCTCCAGGACGGGGAAGAAGAAGTGCTTTGTTGAGGCAACTGACTAAAGGTAGCGACACGGCCGGTCCCAAGTCAAGCCCCCTCGAAGCGGGAAACGTACCTGAAATCTCGTGCGGACGTGGTAAACTGCCTTGGAATGTGACGGGGAGCACAAAAGCGGTGGAAATCAAACCGGGTCTCCTGGAAATTCGAACGGACGGCAGCAGTTGGCCCCTGCGCCCAAGAAGGTCATGGCCTGGAGAAGCGGCCGGCAGGCTCGATGCGGGGGGTTATTCTTGGGAAGCCTGATTGCGGTGGTCGTTCTCACTCTTTTTCTTTCGGGCCAGTGTTCGCTTTTCGAAGCGGTGCTCTATTCCACGAGAATGAGCACGCTGGAAGCGAGCCGTAAGCGGGACGAAAGGCGGGTTCTTGCCGAGCGTTTTATGCGCATGCGGGAGCGAATCGCCGTTCCCATCGCGGCCATTCTGATCCTCAACACCGTCGCCAACACGGCCGGCGCGGCTATGGCCGGCATGTACGCCGCCCGCCTCTTCGGCCCCTCCAAGGTGGCACTCTTCTCCGGGTGTTTGACCGTGGCGATTCTGTTCTTTTCAGAGGTGCTCCCCAAGACCGTGGGAGCGGTCTATTGGAAGATCATCTGGCCCTTTGTGGTCTGGCCGATCACCCTGCTCCAGTGGGCGCTCTACCCCGGAGTCTGGATCACTCAGAAATTCGCCGGTCTCTTTACCCGCGGAGCGGACAGCCCCGGGATCAGCGAAGATGAAATCCTGGCTCTCGTCCATCTCGGAGCAAAACTCGGCGAAATCTCTCACGCGGAAAGCCGGATGGTGCAAAATATCATCGAGCTCGAAAACAAGCGCGTGAGAGACATCATGACGCCGCGCCCCGTCGTTTTTATGCTTGACGCGTCCATCAGTGTGGACGACGCGGTTCCCCTGGTGGTGAGCGAGGGGTTTACGCGAGTACCCATTTTCGAGCGGGAACGTGAAAATGTGACGGCTTACGTGATGGTTCAGGACTTGATCGCTGCCCAGAACAGGGGACTCGGAAAAAAGAGCCTGTCCGTTTTCGGCAAGTCCGTCGCGTTCGTTCCCAAGTCGGTCAACTGCCTGACCATGCTCACGAACTTCCTGACGAGCCGCAGCCACATCGCCGTAGCGCTCGATGAATATGGGGGCATCGCGGGGGTCGTCACCCTCGAAGACCTGATCGAGACACTTCTGGGGGCGGAAATCGTTGACGAGCGGGACCGCGTAGTGGATCTCCAGGAGACCGCCCGGAAGCGCTGGGAGAGCAACAATCACACCGAGGATTGAGCCGTGGGATGACGGACGGCGGCCTGCAGGAATTCCGTGAATATGGGCGGGGCCTTCCGCTTGATAATCAGGGGGCGATGTGTAATCATTCAGCCTTGCGTTTCATGTGGAACCGGCTTCGACGCAAGGGCCTTGTCCCGGTTTCCGAACTCGCAGCTTCCAAGCGGCGGGCCCCTTTACCGAATGAAAAGAGACGAGATAGGAAGCGAAACCAAGAATCCTGTTCCTTCGACTTACCGCATCTCCAATGCGATTCGAAGGCCGACTACCGGAGGAACGAAAACATGTCTCATCCATGGCACGACATATCCATCGGCAATAAGGCGCCGGAAGAGTTTCAGTCCGTTATCGAAATTCCCAAAGGAAGCAAGGTCAAGTACGAGCTGGACAAGGAAACAGGACATCTCCGCGTGGACCGGGTCCTCTATTCTTCTGTCAGCTATCCCGCCAACTACGGGTTTATCCCGCAGACCATCGGCGACGACCACGATCCTCTCGATGTCCTGGTCTTGATGCAGGAAAGAGTGTATCCGCTGAGCATTCTGCGGGTTCGCCCCATCGGGATGATGGCGATGGTTGACCAGGGCGAGAATGACGAGAAAATCATCTGCATCCACCTCGATGATCCGGAGTATCGTGATTACCACAGCATTGACGAACTCCCTGCGCATCGCCTCAATGAGCTTAGAAATTTCTTTGAAGACTACAAGAAGCTGGAACAAAAGGAAGTGAGGGTCAAGGACTTCCAGGGCCCCAAAGAAGCCGTCGAAGCCGTTCGCCATTGCATGGAGCTTTACAACAAGCTTTTTCTCGGCATGAGGCGCCGGCGGGACAACCAGTAGTCCTTGAATGCGGCCCCGAACAGCGCCTTCCCATCACGGGGACAGGGCGGGTGCGCACCGTCATTTTTAAACGTCGCTTCATTCCAGATATTGCCGGTAAGCCCGGAGCGTTGTCCGGGCCGCGGGTGGCCGTCCAACGGTCCGGTCCGGGAGACCCTCGGACTCGTCCCCCCTATTTTCAATGATGGCCACATTCGGCCGGTGTCTTTACAATCCCCAAAGATTACGCGGGGCGCCTCGTTGCGCGCCGCAAGGCCGGAAGACTATCATATTCTTGTCCGGCGGAAAGCCCGGCGACGTGGGCAAATACGCTTTATCAGGAGGATTCATGGCCTATAAATTCGACCCGCACAAGGCATATCGACTTGAAGATCCGGCTCGTTACGCGCTTATCCAGCCAGAGCGAACTCTGCGCGCCCTGGGACTCAAACGCGGCGATATATTTGCGGACGTGGGCGCGGGGGCGGGATTTTTTGCATTTCCCGGGGCACGCCTTGTCGGGCCTGAAGGCAAAGTCTTCGCCCTGGATGTGGAAAAAGAGATGCTGGAGTATCTTGGGAGCAAGAATCCCCCGGCCTGGGTCAATATGGTTCTCTGCCAGGACGGCGAGCTGCCCATTCCCGACAATGAAGCCGATCTTACGCTTTCCAGTCTTGTGCTTCATGAAACGGACAAACCCGTCGAGTTTATCCGGGAAATGGGCCGGATTACGAAACCGCGGAAGCCGGTTGTCCTGATCGATTGGGCCAAGAAGGAGGAACCGGACGGGCCGCCGCTCCCACACCGGCTGCATCATCACGAGGCCGAAGATCTTGTGATGCAGGCCGGCCTGGCGCTTCGAACCGTGGAATTTATCAGTCCCAGCCATTACATGCTGAGCTGTTGGAAAAGATGACGGCTGAATCCTTTTCGGGGCGGTTCACGAACGTTTCAAGGGATTTTGAGTGAGAGGCCTGGTGGCGGGTTC
>JARRNO010000211.1:0-5855 GCA_037384885.1 Acidobacteriota bacterium | reverse complement strand
CTTGCGGTAAGCGGCATTGTGTATCTCTTGCTGGACCCACCCTTTCTCGATGGCCGCCACCATTCCCCCCATGCTTTCGATGTCCGACATGATCTCGAGGGTTCTGGCTTCGAGCGCATCGGTCATGGATTCCACCGCGTAACTGCCGGCCAGCGGATCGATGGTTTCTGTCACACCGCTTTCGAAGGCGATCACCTGCTGCGTTCTCAACGCCAGTGTGGCCGCTTCCTGGGTGGGAAGTCCCAGAGCCTCGTCGCGGGCGTTGGTGTGGAGAGACTGCGTTCCCCCGAGTACGGCGGACAGGGCCTGAAGAGCTGTACGGACAACATTCACATCCGGTTGCTGGGCCGTCAGGGTCGAGCCCGCCGTCTGCGTATGGAAGCGAAGCATGCAAGCCTTGGGATTCGTCGCCCCGAACCGTTCGCGCATCAACTTGGCCCAGAGGCGCCTGGCCGCCCGGAATTTGGCGACTTCTTCAAGGAGATCGCTGTGCGCATTGAAGAAGAAGGAAAGACGTTCCCCGAAGCGGTTGACATCGAGCCCGGAGTCTATAGCGGCCTCGACATAGGTGAGGCCGTTGGTGAGCGTAAAGGCGATTTCCTGGGCGGCGGTGCTTCCCGCTTCACGGATGTGGTAACCGGAGATGGAAATGGTGTTGAAGCGCGGGAGTGTGTCCGTGGCGTACGCGAAAACATCCGTGATGATTTTTAAAGACGGCCGGGGCGGGAAAATGTAAGTGCCCCTGGCAATGTATTCCTTAAGAATGTCGTTCTGGATGGTGCCGGTCAACTGTTCAGGCGCGACTCCCTGCTTTTCTGCGACGGCCTGGTACAGGGCCAGAAGGATGAATCCCGTGGCGTTAATGGTCATGGATGTGGAGACCTTGTTCAGGGGAATGCCGTCGAGCAGCCGTTCCATGTCCGCCAGAGTGTCGATCGCCACGCCGACCTTTCCCACTTCCCCTTCGGCCATGGCGTGGTCCGAATCGTAGCCCATCTGCGTGGGCAGGTCGAAGGCGATTGAAAGTCCCGTTTGCCCCTGCTCAAGCAGGTACCGGTACCGGCGGTTGGATTCTTCGGCGGTGCCGAACCCCGCGTACTGCCTGAAGGTCCATTTGCGTCCCCGGTACATGGAGGGGTAGACCCCCCGGGTGTAGGTAAATTCTCCGGGAACACCCAGCTCGCCGACGTAATCGAAATCCGGCAGCGACTCCGGCGTATAGAGAATTTCGGAACGGTACCCCGATTCGGAAAGCGCTTGCTCTTCTTCGCCGCCAAGCCCCTGCTCTGCCAGCTTGCGCCTGTACCGCGTCAGCAGCTGATCCAGTGTTTCCCGCTTGCCGTTCTTTTCCATGATCGACCTCTCCTGCTGATGGTGCGGCATCACGCGACCCGCTTATCTAACTATACTATCCCTTACGGCCGCTCTCCAAAAACCCCGCTGGAAAGGCCCACGCGCCGCCGCCCCCTCGGGGCCAGGAATTTCAGCACGCCTCCCGCTGTATGTTATAGTTTGGACGGGGATGTTAGAATGAATTCGAAGCTGACAAAGGACCCAAAAAGTAAAGAATCGCATCGGCCCCGCGCCGTGGTGATGTTGTCTGGCGGCTTGGATTCCACTCTCGCTGCAAAGGTCCTTCAGGAACAAGGCATCGAAGTTCACGGCATCCACTTTTCGACGGGGTTTTGCATCGACGATCACAAGCGGGCCGTGGCTCCGGCCGGCGAAGATCCCAAAAAACTCAGGAACGAAGCGCTGCGAGCAGGCGCCGACCTAGGTATCCCCGTGGAAATGGTGGACATTTCCGAAGAATATCTCGACATCGTCTACAACCCGAAGCACGGGTACGGCGCCCACATGAACCCCTGCATCGACTGCCGGGCCTTCATGCTCCGAAAGGCGAAGGAGCACATGGCCGCCATCGGCGCAGATTTCATCGCCACGGGTGAGGTTCTCGGGCAGCGTCCCAAGTCCCAACGCCGTGACGCTATGGACATCGTGGAGCGCGATTCCGGGCTCAAGGGAAAGCTCCTCCGGCCGCTTTCGGCCAAACTGATGCGCCCCACCGAAGCTGAGGAAACGGGGCTGGTGGAGCGGGAAGCGCTCCTGGACATCAAGGGCCGCGGCCGGCGCCGGCAAATGGACTTGATTGAGGAAAAGGGCATCACAGATTACCCCTCTCCGGCCGGAGGGTGCTGCTACCTGACGGACGAAGTCTTCTCCCGGAAATTCCGGGACAAGATGAAGCACAAGGGAGAACAGCGCATGGACTGGACGGATGTCGCCCTCCTGAAGGTGGGGCGCCACTTCCGCATCCATGAGGGATTGAAGCTGATCGTAGGACGGAACGAACGGGAGAATCAATTCCTCGAACGTTTTACGGCCGGGCGGGTGGTCTTTGAACCTATCGACGTTAAAGGCCCCATCGCCGTTTCGGATGAATCCCTGCCCTCCGCTGACGATGAAAATCTCTGCGCCGCCCTCGTGGCCCGCTTTAGCGACGGAAAGAAGCTGCCGCAGGTGGCTGTGGCCGCTCGCGGCGGCTCGCAGGACACGCGCACCTACAACGCCGCACCCCTCTGGGACGAAGACCAGATGGAACGGCTTCGAATCTGAACCGGGGCCGCTCCAGCCGGCAGCCCCGCACAGGAAGGATGGACCGATTTGAACGTCTCCCCTCTCGAAATCCTCACCATCGTGTTTTACGTGCTCATTATTCTCTTTTCGCTCTCGTTCCACGAAAGCGCACATGCCTACGTGGCGGACAAGTTGGGCGATCCCACGGCCAGAATGCTGGGCCGCGTCACCCTGAACCCCATCCCCCACATCGACATTCTCGGGACCATCATCGTCCCGCTGGCCATGGCGATTTTCCACGGCCCCATTTTCGGATGGGCGAAGCCCGTTCCCACCATCAGCCGGAATTTCAAGAACGTCCGGCGCGATGAAGCGCTGACGGCCCTTGCCGGACCCGCCAGCAACCTGCTTCTGGTCTTCGTCGGCACCTTGATTCTGATCGTCATCCAGGCGGTAATCGGCCGGGCGGCGCTCCACAACCAGCTGAATACGCAGTATTCCATCGGGTGGGGTGTTTTCATGTTCGCCTACCTGAACCTGATCCTCGCGGCTTTTAACCTGATTCCGGTCCCGCCCCTGGACGGCTCGTGGATCCTCTCGGCCGTTCTTCCCTACAAGGCCAGCCAGGCCTATGAGAGCATCCGCCGGTACGCCTGGATTTTTCTTTTGATCATCTTTCTGACGCCGATTTTCAACCCGGTGCTTTTCTTTGTTCTCAGGACTCTTTCCATCGGGCTTATTTTCTATCCGCTTCATCTTGCCGGCATGGTTATGGGATAGGAAGACGCGGGCAGGCCCTTCGGCGGCCGATAACACGGGGGGATGGGACCTGGTGGCGCTAATCCGGACACTACTCGCCTACTTCACCATGGTGGTCGTTACGGTCGTGGTGGGGACTCCGTACATGATCCTTTGCGCCGTACCGGCCTTTCGGAGGCACCGCTTCACGCCGAAGCGCGAGCTGAAAAAGTTTCCCATGGTGGGTTGGGCCCTGGTCCTGACGGGATTTCCTTTCATCGACCGGAGGAACACCGGTCGTTCCCGGGAAGTGATGGCGGCCTTGGGTGAGCGCATGCGGCGCACCTCTCTGAAGGTGATCTTCTTCCCGGAAGGCACGCGCAATAAAGGAAAAGGCCTGCTTCCCTTCAAAAAGGGAGCGTTTGTCATGGCCATCCAACTCGGGATTCCCGTCGTGCCCTTCGTGATCAACGGTGCGCGTGCTGTCAAAGGCAGGAAAGATTTTCTCGTGCGGGCAGGAACAATCCGAGTGGAGTTCCTACCGCCCATTGAAACCGGAAACATGACCTACGGCGACCGGGACGTGTTGTCTGACAGGGCGAGGTCCGCCATTCTGGCCAACCTCGAGGCCGCTGAAAGGTAGCACTCGAAACGGAGGCGCCTGTGGAACTTTACTTAGATCCTTTCATGGGCATTGCGGGCGATATGACAGTGGCTGCGCTGACGGATGCCGGGGCCTCGAGCAAGGACATCAACCATGCGCTTGCAGGGTTGGATGTTCCAGGGCTTTGCTTTACGTTTGAGCGTGTGATGCGGCAGGGACTGTCCTCGCTGCTGGCTTCGGCGTCCTATCCCCGGGAGCACACGCACAGGCATTACGATGAAATCGTGGAGATTATCCAGGGCGCTTCCCTTCCCGAAGCGGTGGCGGAAAGGGCGATTCGAGCTTTCACCCTGCTGGGGGAGGCTGAAGCGCACGTCCACGGGTGCGATCTGCACGACGTCCATTTCCACGAAGTTGGAGCGGCGGACGCCCTGGCCGATATCGTCGGCGCTTGCGCCGCCTGGGAGTCCCTGGGGCGCCCGGAGGTGATCTGCGGTCCCATGAACCTGGGGGCGGGCTATGCCGTGGCGGAACACGGGCGCTACCCGGTACCTCCTCCGGCGGTCACGGAGATTCTCAAGGGCCTGCCGGTCTTTTCCATGGGAGAGGCCGTGGAGCGGACGACGCCCACGGGAGCGGCGCTTGCCGTATCGCTGGCAAGCCGCTTCGAGGGGCTGCCCCCGGGCCGGATCTCTGCGGTGGGTTACGGCGCCGGAAAGCTCGACACGGCCGATTCCCCCAATGTCCTGCGATGCCTCCTAATCCGCGTAGACGCACAAAGGCGGGCTGTTTCGCTCCTTGAGACCTATGTGGACGACCAGTCACCGGAGGCGCTTGCATTTGCATTGAAAACCTTGAGGCAGTCTGGTGCAAAGGATGTCTATCTCACTCCAACCCAGGGCAAAAAATCCAGATCAGGTTGGATGATCAGCGTGTTGTGCGACGTGGGGCGGGAGAAGGATTTTGCGGACGTCCTTTTTTCGCATACGAGTACCATCGGTGTGCGGCACAGCCGCTGGGAGCGCTTCGAACTGCCGAGGCGTTCCCGAACAATCGCTACCCCATACGGCGAGCTGACCATCAAGGTCGCCCTTCTTCCCTCTGGAGAGGAGCGCTGCCAGCCCGAATGGGAGTCGCTTGAAGCACTTGCACGGGAAGCGGGTCTGTCTCCAGCCGCCCTTCTGGGCAAGATCAAACACCTATGGCCCTGACGTTTCTTCCCTCCCCCGAGACCTTCTTCGTTCAAGAGATTCCTCTCTTCGAGGCCTCTGGAGAGGGGGCGCATCTGTTTTTGCGCATCCGAAAAGCCGGTCTCTCAACACCTGCCGTGCTCCGGGAACTGGAGCGAGGGCTTGGACTGCCGGAAAAGGAAGTCGGATACGCGGGATTCAAGGACCGTGACAGCACCTCCGAGCAGACCATTTCTCTGCCCGCGCGATGCCGGGAATCGGCGGCGCACGTCCTGGACCGTATTGGCGTCGAAATACTCTCGGCGGAACTCCATCCTCACAAACTCCGCACCGGAAAGCTGCGAGGCAACAGATTCCGGGCGATCCTCAGCTGCCAAACGTCCGAAGATCTCCATGTCCTCAAAGCGGGGTGCGCGCGGTTGACCCTCGAAGGTCTGCCGAACGCCTTCGGCCCCCAGCGTTTCGGGGACGGCGGGGCGGCCGGGCTGGGCCGGGAAATCTTTTTGGGCCTCCGCCCTGGGAAAAGCTTCCGCCGCACTCGTTTCGCCGTGTCCGCCTTTCAGGCGGCGGTCTTCAACCGTGTGCTTGAAATAAGGCGGCGGGAGAGGCTTTTTCCGGGCCCTGTGAATGGAGACTTGATGAAGAGGCACGACTCCGGCGGCCTGTTTCTCTTGGATACTGTGGATGACGAATCCGCCCGGCGCACCGAAAAATTTGAAATCAGCCCGACAGGACCGCTTCCGGGC
>JARRNO010000210.1:0-6498 GCA_037384885.1 Acidobacteriota bacterium | reverse complement strand
CGGCCTGCGACAGGAGGTTATCCGCCCGCGCCTGAAAACGGTCCATGTACCAGTAAGAAATCTGCTCGAAGGAACGTTCGAGGCTCTGCTCGATTTGCTTCTTTCCGGACAGGCGGCTTTGGGACAGGTGCCTGATGAGACTGCGGCGGCCGATCTGGAGGACGCGCACGAACTCGGACAAGCGGCGCTCCGCGCCGGGAGCGAGGGAGGGCTCATCCCTGGAGTCCAGTTCCTCCAGCACCGATTCGGAGCCGGTTTCCCAGTAGATTTTGAGAGCCTTGGCGTACCGGTCGATGCTCCTGTCCAGAGAGCGAAGCGAGACTTCTTCGCGTCCCATGAAGGCCCGGCGCACTTCGTTCGACCAGTCCTCCACCCATTGAGGCAGAAGCCCTTCGAGCCACCTTAGGTAGCGTGTCAGCTTTTCGTCAATCTGAATCGGCGTCATTTGCTATCCAAGAGGGCCGGCGCTTGGAGAAGAAGGCGTCCAACCCTTCACGCATTTCCGGCCCCGTACGGGCGAACACGTTGACCCTGGCGGCAAAATCCACAGCCCTTTCGATGGACATTCCCGAGGTTTCGAGCAACAGCTCCTTTGTCAGCGCAAGCCCGGACGGCGCGCCCTGAGAAAGCTTCCGGGCGAACGCCAGGGCCTCTTCTTCGAGCCTTTCCGCGGGAACGATCCGGTTGACCATGCCCATCCGCATCGCCTCTTCCGCGCCAAGCGTCCGGCCTGTCAGGAGCAGTTCCCTGGCCACCCTGTCGCCGAGCTGCCGGGCCAGCAAAACGGACACCATGGCCGCCACGAACCCCACCCTTACTTCAGGGTAGCCGAACGAGGCCCACTCGCTTGCCAGAATGACATCGCAGGCCGAGGCAAGGCCGCATCCGCCGGCAAGCGCCGGCCCGTCCACCGACGCAATGATCGGAAGCGGGTGGGAGAGCAGCGCGAGGTAGAGACGCTTCAACTTGAGGGAGTCCTCGAGGTTTTCCCGGGACCCGGCTGTGCGCAAGCCTTTAAGCATGGAAAGATCGGCCCCGGCGCAGAAGGCGCCGCCCGCTCCGGTGAGGAGAATCGCCCGGATGTCCGCACCGGCCGCCTTTGCTTCTTCCAACGCCCGGCTCAGGGCGTCAACCAGCTCTCCGTTCAAGGCGTTTTTCACCTCGGGCCGGTTCAATGTCAACATCTGAACACGGCCCCGCCGGCTGATTTTCAGGACGGACTCGGACACGATCATGGCTCCTCAGGTCTGCAGCACGCCCGTCTCCAGGCGTGGGATTTCAGGGTTATGCGCCGCGACGTCCAAGGCCCGAATCACCGCTTCCCGGGTTTTGGCCGGGTCGATGATGGCGTCGATCCAGAGCCTCGCCGCAGCGTATTTGGGATCGGCCGCGTCGGTATATCTTTCTTTGATCTCCTGGAGTGCATTGGCCTTGTCTTCCTCGGACAGCGTCTTCCCATCCTTCTCGAGCTGACGCAGCCGGATGTCCAGGAGTGTATTCGCGGCCTGGTCTGCGCCCATCACCGCGTACTTCGCCGAAGGCCAGGCGAAAATGAAGCGCGGAGCGTATGCCTTGCCGCACATGGCGTAGTTCCCGGCGCCGTAAGATCCTCCCAGGATGACCGTAATCTTGGGGACGCCCACGTTCGAAACGGCGTTGACCATCTTGGCCCCCGCCCGGATGATGCCCGCATACTCGCTGTCGCGGCCCACCATGAACCCGTTCACGTCCTGCAGGAAAATGATGGGAACACGCTGCTGGTGGCAGTCCAGGATGAACCGGGCCGCCTTGTTGGCGCTCTCCACGTAGATCACGCCTCCGAACTCCATGGGCTTGCCCTTCTCCTGCCGGTGCACCTTCTGGTTGGCGACGATCCCTACGGACCAGCCTCCGATGCGGGCGTACCCGCATACGAGAGTCCGGCCGTACTCGGGCCGGTACTCGGTAAAGTCGCTTTCGTCCGAGATCCGGGCTATCACCTCCCGCACGTCATACTGGCCAAGCGGGCTGGAGGGATAGATCCCGTAGAGATCTTCCTCGGGATAGGCGGGCGGCGTGGGTTCCACGCGGCCATAGGCCGGCGCCGGAGGATTCCCGAGATGGGAGACAACCTCTTTGATCCGTTCTATGCAGCTTTCGTCGTCCTTTTCGTGGAAGTCCACCGTCCCCGAAATGTTGGCGTGGACCGCCGCCCCGCCGAGTTCTTCGGAGCTGATGTTCTGGCCGATCGCCGCCTTGACGAGGGCGGGGCCTGCCAGGTAGAGCCCCGAACCATCGGTCATGAGCAGCGTGTCGCACATGACCGGGAGATAGGCGCCTCCAGCCACACAGGACCCCATGATCGCGGCGATCTGCGGCACGCCAAGCGCCGAAAGCCTCGCGTTCAGGTAGAACACGCGCCCGAAATCATCCTGGTCGGGAAACACTTCGTCCTGCAAGGGAAGGAAGACTCCCGCCGAGTCCACCAGGTAGAGAACGGGAAGGCGGTTTTCCAAGGCCATGGACTGGGCCCGGATCACCTTCTTCGCCGTCATGGGGAAAAAGGCCCCGGCTTTCACCGTAGCGTCGTTGGCAATGATCATGAACAGCCGGCCCTGGATCCGGCCCGTGCCCGTGACAACGCCGGCGCCCGGCGCGCCTCCCCACTCGCTGTAAAGACCATATGCGGCAAAGAGGCTCAGCTCCTGGAAGGATTCCGGATCGTCCAACAGGCGCTCCAGCCGTTCCCGGACCGTCATCCTTTTCTTTTTGTGCTGCCGTTCCGCCGCCTTTTCGCCTCCTCCCTGCCGGAGGATGCCTTCCAGATCGCTGATCCGGCGGATCAGGTCCTTGTTGTGATCTTTGTTCTGTCTGAAATCAAGTGAGCTGCGGACCTTCTCGTCGGGAATTTTCATGGGTTCGAGCAGGATGTGGGTCCGCGCCCCGGCCCGGCGGGACCTGAAAACATGAAACAGGGCGGCCGGAACCATCCAGCCGCCCATACCTTATCGGTGACTCAATTCGCTGCTGACGGAAATTTTTCAGCGTCCGGGATCCGCTCTTCCCTGCCGGCGTCTGGAAACGGCGCCCATCTCCCGGACTCTCCCGTGGCTCGGATCTTTTGCACTCTATTTCTTGGACTTAATCGCGTCCTTGAATGACTTCGCGGGTTTAAAGGCGGGATAGGTCCTGCTGGGAACCTTCACCTGGCTTCCCGTGCGGGGATTGCGGGCCGTTCTCGCGCTGCGCTCGCGGATGTAGAAGGTGCCGAATCCGGACAACGTGACTTTCTGTCCCATTTTCAGGCTGGTGGAAATCAGGCCTTTGCCGGGCTTGGAGTTGAACAGGGCGTCCACGACGGCCCGGACATCTTTCTGGGGAAGACCCGTCACTTCCCCGAGCTTCTTGATCAGTTCGGTCTTGGTCATGCCATTCCTCCTTGGAAATAACATTATCATACATAGTTCTTATGGGTTCGGTCAAGAAAAACGCGACGCGAGGAAGTCCCGGACGCCGGCTCCGTCGAGAACACCTTCCCGTCCCAAACGCACGACACGCCTCACCAGCGGGACGCCTCCAGCGGTTTCAATGAGGCGTCCGAAGGCCGATTCGCTCGCTTCGCTTTCTTCGATAGGAAGGGCCCCCTGGGGCGTTGCGATCCATTCGATCATGCTTTCCATCGGAGGAGTATCCCATGTCAGACAGTGCTCGCATCCCTGGCGCGTGAACATGGGCGCCGGCCGCCCGTCTGGTTCGCGCACTTCGAGCGGCAGGCGGCAGTTTGGACACAACCTCGGCAGGGAAACCACCGTAAGAATACCCTGAAGCACACCGGCTTTTATGGGGGACCGGAACTGGTTCCGCAGCAGCCATCGGACGGCTCCGGCCGCGCTCTGCTGATGGAACACGCCGACCACCGCCCCCTGAACCGCCCCCAGCAGCGCAAGCTCCATGGACCGGCGTTCCTTGAGCGGGAAAAGGGCGGTCAGCCCCGGGCCCTGCTTGAAAGCCAGCGTGATCTGCTCCGGCCAGCTGCTGCCCTCCAGGCGGCCGATCTCCACCTGCGACACCCCATTCACTGGAGCCAGGGCAAAATCCTCGAGGGCGATGACCTGGGAATGATATTTCCGGGCATGCGCCAGCAGCGCGTAGAAGGCACCCGTCATGCCGCCCCCCGCCGCACCGACCATCAAGATCATCCCCCGGGGCGACGAGAGGGCTGTTTCCAAGCTTTGCCGCTCTTCAGGCGTCAGGCCCTTGGCCAGGTCCTCCCATTCCGCGTGAAAGACCTTTTCGTCATAGAGCGTGAAAGAGTAGCGGCGTCCGCTCAGAGTCTGCAGGACGTTCACATGCAGGGTCAGAAAGCGCGATTCGACCTGAAGGCGCACGCGCCCTTCATGGCGGGCGCCGCGCCGGTTGTCCTTGAGGCGGGCGAGCTGTGCGATGAGCGAATCCAGTTCGCTGAGCTTCCGGATGTGGAGTTGGAACCGGTCCTCCAGCTTGCCTCCGACCTGGAAGGCCACACGGATGGCGTCGGCCTGCGGCCGGACCACCACCGTCCGGCACCCGATCCGAATCGCTTCCGCCAAGATCGTGCGCAGCCAGTCGGTCGCCGAAGAATCAGGTTTAAGCGTGGACCAGTGGAGAGGCCTGATGTGGTCCAGCGATTTCGACAGGACGAAAAGATGGTCGCCCGCCTCGCTCCTGACCACACCCGGATCTTTGGCCGGGCCGTAAAACTGTTCCAGGGCCCGGATCACCACTTCCCGGGGGCAGACCACGGGATCAATGGTCATTCCCGTCAACTCTTCGAGGGCCGGGATCAGCCGCGGGTTGTCGAGATCGGCGATCGCCACCGTCAGAACATCGCCGTTCTGTTCGACCGGGATGACCTGGTAAAATTGGGCCAGATTGACGGGAATTCGATCCATCACCGACGGGTCGCGGATCCACTCGGTCAAATTGTAGGGAATCAGCCCCATGGAGTCCTTCAGGAATTGGCTGAGCTGGCTCACGTTGAGATAACCGAGGCGGATCAGGTGATATCCCAGCCTGCCGCCGCCGCGCTCCTGCTCCTTGAGGGCGATCTCCAATTCCTCCGGTTTGAGAAGCCCCTCCCGTAGGAGCAGCTCCCCCATGACCGGTCGTCGCGTTTCCTGGCTCAATCCCGCCTCGAACTTTCTATCTTCTGAACTTCACCTTGACCCAGAAGGGATGGGGCTTCCATTGAACGGGCGCTTCATCTTCCAGCTGGTACGTTCCTTCACCCTGGCAGTGCGCCTTCCCGAATCCCTCCCCCTTCACGGACAGGTTCCATCCCCGGATCTCCACATGGATACCCAATCCGGCCAGCGTTACCTTGCCCTTGAAATGCTTGTACACCCCGCCGTCCGTCACCCATTGCTTTTCGCCCCAGGTGCCGTCCATTTTCATATTCATCCGGCTGATGTTCCGGATGGTCAGTGTGCCCTCACCACTGACCACAACCTTTCCGGTACCCCAATAGCGGATCCAGCCGTGGCCCCCTGAAGCGCTGAAACTGTGGGGCTTCGGCCGTGCAAACGCCAGAAGCGAGACCACAACGAACGTGGCGACCAGAACACGTTTCACGGCCGTCCTCCCATGGACATGAGCACCTTCTTGATGCAGCGGTCCTGGACGACGGCCATGCCCGCATCCTCAGCCGTCCTTGCCGCATCTTCATTGGCCACGCCTTCCTGCATCCAGACCGCACCCGCCCCGATCTTGACGGCCTCATCCACGATGGGCCCCACCGCCTCAGGCCGCCTGAAGATATCCACGATATCTACAGGCTTTCCGTAGGCCTCCAGGCTGCGGTGGCAGGGTTCACCCAGGACCTCATCCAGCTTTGGATTGATGGGAATAATGGTGTACCCCTGGGCTTTCAGGTATCCCGCCACGTCGTAGCTCGGCCGTTCCGGTTTATTGGAAATGCCCACCACCGCGATGGTTTGGGCCTCCTTCAGCAAGCTGCGCAGTTTGCTTTCCATTTCGGCCTCCGAAGATTGACCCCCGGCGATCTTTTTTTCGATCCGGCCGCCGGGGAAAGAATCGAAGCACGGCTTCATTGCCTTCTATCTTATACCACTTTAAAAAGGGCCGCCAGGGGTGCTCCGCGCCCCAGGCGGCCGACTGCGGACGGATGACGGTAGACGGACACCAAAGAATATGAATGAAGTCCGCTGTGGGGGTACGTCCTTTGCAAGCAAAGAACGCTACACGGCGAAAAGCGCCGTCTCGCAACGGCTCGCCCACCTATATCTTGTTCGGCCGGCGACCCGATGGCCCAGCGAAACACCGCGCAGCGTACCTCGAACTTCTTCCCTCTCTCCCTCTTCCCGGGCGCGGCTTCGCCGCGCCAAGCTCCCTTGCTGCGCGACCATCGCGCCGGGTAAGAGGCGTGAGCAAAAACCGCTTCACGGCGCGACGGTCAGGAGGAACTGTTGAAAAGCTTGCTTGTCGGCAGAAGCTTCAGCCGGAGCGGCAGGGCGCACAGCG